>DATJYJ010000410.1:0-32057 GCA_035578025.1 Verrucomicrobiia bacterium | reverse complement strand
TTGAGTCGCAAGCCGTCGGAAGCCGAGGCAAAGAAGATGCTGTCGCTGGTCTCGGCAAGCCCCGCCGACAAAGCGGGCTACGACGACGTATTGTGGGCCCTGGTCAATTCCACCGAGTTCGAGTTCAACCACTGATATGCGGGCGCTAATCCTTTTTGCGGTCGGTGCGTGCGCCTGGGCACAGCCCGTGCACCATCCGAACTACGATGACGACGTCCGCCCGCTGTTCGCGCGCCGCTGCTTCGGCTGCCACAACGCGAGCGAGATGCGCTCGGGTCTCAGCCTGGAAAGCTACGCGGGGGTGATGAAGGGCGGGTCGTCGGGCGATGTGGTGATCGCCGGACGCGCAGCCTCCAGCATGTTGTTCAAGGTGGTCAACCGCGACGAGGGGGTGCCGCAGATGCCGCTCGGCCAACCCAAGCTTCCGGACAACGAAATCGCGCTGATCCGCGATTGGATTCAGCTCGGCTTGCTGGAAAATGCCAGTAGTGTGGCGAAGGGGCCGGCCGGACCATCGGCGGAGTATCGCCCCTCCGACTTGAACAGGCCCGCAGGCCCGCCCGCCATGCCCGCGAACCTGCCCGGTGTGAATGTGAAAGAGCCGGCACGCGCGCATCCGATCACCGCGCTGGCGGCGAGCCCCTGGGCGCCCCTGGTCGCCGCAGCAGGGCACGAGCAGATCTATCTGTACGACCTCGCTACCCGCGCGCCGGCCGGCGAGGTGGCGTTCCCGGAAGGCATTCCCTACGTGCTCCGATTCAGCCGCAACGGCGATCTGCTTCTGGCCGCGGGCGGGAAGCCGGTCCAATCCGGGAAAGCGGTGTTGTTCGATGTGCGTACAGGCAATCGTGTGGCGGTTGTTGGCGAAGAGCGCGACATCATACTGGCGGCCGATGTCACGCCCGACGGCAAGCTCATCGCGCTCGGCGGTCCCGGTAAAGTGGTGCGCGTCTACTCCGTGGCCGACGGCAAGCTGACCTACGAAATCAAGAAGCACACCGACTGGATCACCGCGCTCGAATTCAGCCCGGACGGCAGGCATCTCGCGACCGGCGACCGCAGCGGCGGTATCTTCCTGTGGGAAGCCGCCACCGGCGGCACGGTGGGCGCGCTCGCCGAGCACAAGGACGCCATCACGTCCCTGAGCTGGCGCGGCGACAGCCAGCTATTGGCGTCGGCGAGCGAAGACGGCAATCTGATCATCTGTAATGTGGCCGATGGCTTTCCGCTTTCGACCATTTCCAAGCCGCACACTCCTAAAGCTGCACCCGGGCAGTACGGCATGATCCCCGGCGGCGTCCTCAGCGCGCAATTCACCAACGACGGGCGGATCGTCAGTGTGGGCCGCGACTCCGTAATCCGCGTGTGGGGCGCCGACGGCAAGCCGCGCGGCGCCGCCAGCCCGCCAAACGACGCCTTGCTGACCAAGGTCGCGGCAAGTGCCGACGGGAAGCTGATCATCGCAGGAGATTACCAGGGAAAATTGATTTTGTGGGATGGGACGATGGTGGCGGTCCTACGAGGGGCGGCGCCGATGACAACGGCCAGCGCCGCTATGCCAACGCATCCCACTCTTCGGGATCGATATGAGCCTGATTGAGGATACTGCGCAAGGTGCCGACTGGAATCTCGCTCTTCTTCGGAACAACGACCGTATCGACAATGCCCCCAACCGATCGTACGAATTTGACGTGGCTACCCTTCTGAGTGGCCTCCTCAAAGCCCGCGGCCTACAGCCGGCGTTTGACCTCGCGGAAGTGGAGCGGTTTAAGCCGCCCCAACCTCGACCTCAACCGTTCGAACGACTGGAGGGCGAGTCGCCCGGGGAGGCTCGAAGTGCAATTCGAGCGCTTCCTGCAGGTTCGCGAGTGCCTCCTCTTCAGTGGCGCCCTGGCTCGCGACATCGACTTCCAGACACTGAGAGACAAACCACTTTCCCTCGCGCCAAACCGTGGCGGCAAACGGCCGTTTCATACTCCTATTGTTCCATAGTCATTCCGAATGAGGCACAAAAAAGAGCCGGATCCGGGGCGGAGGATCCCCGGATCCGGCCAGCCTGCAAGTGCGAGCGCTCAGACAGCCAGGTACAACGTGCTGCCTTTGCGGTTGACCAACAGGAGAGTCTCCTCTTTCGATGCGCTCATGGCACGCTCGAAGTCGGAGGTATTCTTCACGGGCTTGCGATTCACTTCCTGAATCACATCGCCCCGGCGAAGACCCGCTTCCGCGGCGGCGCTCGACGGGCTGACGTTCGTCACCACCACGCCTTGAGAGTTAGCCGGAATGCCGAGATCCCGGGCCGTCTGCGCGTCCAGGTCCTCAACGCTCACGCCCGAGAGCGCGCTCTTGGAACCGTCGCTGTTGTGGCGCTCCACGGCCGCCTGGGCCGTGGGAAGCTCGCCCAGCCTTACGGCAATCTCGCGCTCGCCGCCGTTGCGGAACACTTTCAAGTTGA
This sequence comes from Verrucomicrobiia bacterium, assembly GCA_035578025.1. Classification (GTDB taxonomy): domain Bacteria; phylum Acidobacteriota; class Terriglobia; order Bryobacterales; family Bryobacteraceae; genus Solibacter. The sequence goes on along the minus strand of DATJYJ010000410.1, from coordinate 29,602 downwards.
CGTTGCTGTCGGGGGCCATCATCGAAATGGTCATGCGCAGGTCGTTGCTGTCCGCAACCGGCTTGCCGTTGACCGAGAGAATGATGTCGCCCTTCTGCAATCCCGCCTTTTGGGCGGGGCTATCGGAGCTCACATCGCCCACCAGAGCGCCGCGCATTTCCTTGTCACCGAACGCTCTGGCGATCGCCGGCGTCACATCCTGCGGGATGATGCCGAGGTAGGCGCGCGTCACCTTGCCGTTCTTCACGATCTGCTCCATGACGTTGCGCGCCATGTTGGCCGGGACCGCGAAACCGATGCCCTGGTTGCCTTCCGAGCCGTGCGCAATGATCGCCGTGTTGATGCCGATCAGGTAGCCGCGGTCGTTCACCAGCGCTCCGCCGGAATTGCCGGGATTGATGGGAGCGTCGGTCTGGATGAAGTCCTCATACTCCTCGATGCCCAGGTGCGAACGGCCGGTGGCGCTCACGATGCCCATCGTGACGGTCTGGCCCACGCCGAACGGATTGCCGATCGCCAGCGCGTAATCGCCAACCTGCACCTTGGACGAGTCGGCGATGGTAATCGCCGGCAGCCCCGTCGCATCGATCTTCAGCACCGCGATGTCGCTCTTGGGATCGGTGCCGACCACCTTTGCCTTGTACTCACGCTTGTCGCCCAGGGTGACGCTGACATCGGTGGCGCCATCGACGACGTGATTGTTGGTCACGATGTAGCCGTCAGAGGTCATGATGACGCCCGAGCCGAGAGCATGCTCACGCTGCTCGGGAGCTTGTCTGAACTGGCGTTCGAAATCGCGTCCGAAGAACTGGCGGAAGAAGGGATCGTCGGGCATCTGCTGGAAGCCCGTGGGCATCTTGGTGACCTTGGAACTGGAAATACTGACCACGGAAGGCAGCGCCTTCTTTACCACCGGAGCAAAGCCGGTCCGGCTGGGAGCCTCGTCCTGGCTTGCCACGTTCAGGGCCAACGCCGGATGTTGGCTCGCAAGGTGTTCGGCTGCGGCCAGGCCGACACCGCCAAGTCCTACGACGAGCGCCGCGGCAGCCACGATGGCTTGAGGGCGCCTCCAGAAATCTCGTTTGTACATTGAACCTCCTAAAATCTCGCGTGACCACCGGCGCCCTGAAACTCAGGCTCGTGGCCTCCAATTCGTTGGACGAGACGCCCTCCCGCGGGTATTTACCGGCGAGTCGGTATGCCGGATACCGGCGATTTGGTACTCCGTATCTGCTTAGGAAATAATGCCCTTACGCACCGCGTAAAGGATCAGCTCGGGGATGCCGCGCAGGTTCAGCTTCTGCATCACCCGGGCGCGATGGGTCTCCACCGTGTACACGCTCAAATCCAGCAGGTTCGCGATCTCCTTGCTGGACTTGCCCTCGGCCACCAGTTGCAGGATCTCGCGCTCGCGCGGCGTGAGCAGCTCGTAGGAATCCTCGGCGCCGGTGCGCTGAAGCTTGCGCATGTAGTCTTCCAGCAGCACTTTTCCGACTGCGGGACTGAAGAACGACTTGCCGGCGGCGACCGCCCGGATGGCTGTCGCCAGGTCGGCCTCGGCGGAATCCTTCAGCAGGTATGCCTTGGCTCCGGCCTTCAGCGCCCGCAGGACATACCCTTCGTCGGAGTGCATGCTGAGCATCGCCACCTGGGTGTCCGGCAGCTCTGCATGAATCTGGCGGCATGCCTCGATGCCATTCAGATTCGGCATTCCGACATCCATGATCACGACGTCGGGCTTCAGCTTCGCCGCCAGCGCCACTGCCTCGCGCCCATCGCTGGCCTCGCCCACAACCGACAGGTCCGACTGGGCGTCCACCACCATGCGAAGGCCGGCGCGAATCAGCGTGTGATCGTCCGCCAGCAGGACGCGGATGGTCCTCACGAATCGATCTCCGGCAGGCAAGGATAAGGGAGCTCCGCGCTCACCGTTGTGCCGGTGCCGGGCACGGACTCCACGGAAAAGGCCCCACCCAGGCGTTTGACCCGCTCTTCCATGCCGACCAGGCCAAGGCCGCGCGTCCGGCCGGGATCGAATCCGTGCCCATCGTCATGCACGCGCACCAGGATAGAGCCTGCCGGCCGCTCGACGGCAACCTTCGCGTTCCGGGCGCCGGAATGCCGCACGGCGTTGGTCAGGGCTTCCTGCACCAGGCGGTAGATGCAGATGTTGTACTCGTCGGGCAGGTCTTCGGGGATCTGATCCGAATCCACATCCACTTCGATCTCGCTCCGCCGCGATACCTCGCGCCCCTGCCATTCGAGCGCAGCCGCCAGGCCAAGATCGTCGAGCATCGACGGACGCAGCAGCAGCGCAATGTTCCGCACCTCCTGGAACGTCCCCTCGGCCACCGACTTCATCTGGTCGAGCTGCGCCTTCAGTTCCGGCTGGGTGCCGGAGACGCTCGCCGTCAAACGCCCGATATCGACCAGCAGTGCTCCCAGCGCCTGTCCGATCTGGTCGTGCAGCTCGCGCGAGATCGAGCGGCGCTCGTTCTCCTGCGCGTCCACCAGGCGCGACGAAAGAAGCTGCAACTGGTGCCGGCTGCGCGCCAGCTCCACATACCGAAGACGGGTTTGCCTCTCCAGCCGCACGATGTAAATCATGCTGACCAGCACCAGCAGAAGCCCGCTCGCGAACGCGATGGCCAGCGCTCGCGTCAGTCCCGACTGCAACGCCGCGAACTGTCCCACCAGGGTACGGTCGGCGTGCTGGAGCTGCTCCCGGTTCCAGGAGCGGAGCTTGGCCGACCAGTCCAGGATCTGCTGCTGAACGGGCATGATGTCGCTCCGTGCGGCGTGAGTCTCAGGTTTCCGACGCGGTGGTTGCCTGGGGGCTTCCAGAACCGAAACGTAGAGCGTACGCTGCTGAAGAAAGACGGCCTGCATACCGCGCAACAGGAGGATCTCCTCGGTATCCTGCGTGGCGGGATAGCGCCTCAGATCGCCGTCGATTTGCGTCGTGAGCTGGTCCAGGCGCTGGCGGGCGGCTTCATCTCTATCCGCCTGGGCCTGGGTGACGAATTCCTGCACGGCCTGGTTGTAGCTCTGAATAGACAGCCACAAACCGGCGAGCATCTGGGTGCGCTCGGCGAGCGCGCGTGTGACCGCCAGTTCCTGCGTGTGCATGTCGTCCAGAAAGCGCACCGCCACCGCTCCCGCGACGAGCAAAAGAACCAGCAGCGCGGCGCAGACCCCCAGAAGCAGCCACCGTAGCGTACCGGATGGCGGCCCCGGCTCGCGCCAGGCGGCTTCGGCCGGATTCTCGATCATTGTAGCCATCAGCGTGCGAAGCCCAGACTACCTCATTATCGGATGATCCGGTCGTGTGCCACACTCTCGCTGCGCCTGCGGTGGGGCTTGCGCGCCGGCTTTCGTCCTGCCTCCGTCCTTCGCTTGGGGCGGTCCACGGGTATGGGCTGAATCTGTCCATTCATCTCCGCCAGGGCGGCGTTGCCGCGCTCCATAGCCCCAGTCCGATCCCTGCGCCGGATCGCAGCCAGCATCAACTTGACGTGCGGGATGGCACGCGCCAGCCATTCCGGATTCGGGCGCGGCGCCGCCCGCTTGTCCGACGAAGTTGACTGGTACGCGCGGTAAGATGGGCGGCACATCTGATGCATTTCATACAGGCACTGGTGACAGGACTCGATCTGGCCGTCCCATTCGGGCTGCTTCGCTTTTTCGAGCCCGTCGAGAATCCCCTTTAGCAATACTTTGGTGCTGTCGTACAACATCGCACACCTCGATTCAAAGACACGGGCCGTTTCTCCGCCTCCGCCGGGCGGCTACGTATCCATTAGTACTAGACGTGGCAAAGCCGGGCGTCGTCGTAGGGGAAAGTCGGTATGAGTCGAACCGGAGAGCCGGTAGGTGTTCCGTATGTTACACTGCGGCCTCATGGCACTGGTCATTCGCGACGAGCAGATGCGGGCGTTCGAGGCCGTGCAGCGCCACCGGCTGGTGCGGGAGTTGCGAGCCGCGTTTGTTTCCGCTTACCCGGAACGTTGCCGTGAGCTCGGTCCCGAGGCCTTGGACGCAGTCATTCGCCTCGGACTCGAGAAGGCGCCCCGCCACGGCCTTGCCTCGGTCGGCGAATGCACCGGCTTCATCGATCTGATGCTCAACTTGTCTCCTGAATTCGACACCGACCCCGCATTCGCCTGGGCCAGACAAATCCTCGAGATGCCGAAGCTGCGAGGCGCCGCGAAGATTGCCAGGATTCAAAGCACCCTGGCTCGAAGGATCGAACTGTCCGATGGGGCCGCTTAAGTCGCTCCTCAAACGGAGGGCGCCGCCTGGCACCGCCGTCCAGACCTGCCCGCTTACGCGTTGGGAATTGACCGTCAACCTGACGCGTGAAGCCAAGCCCGCCCAGTGCAACGGCCAAAGCGATATCGAGCTCGACGACTCCGGCGTGGTGGATTGGGACAACACCTCCTTCGGCGCGGCCACGGCCCGAAGAGCGGAGTTCCAAGGCGACCATAACCAGACCCTGACCGTCACCGCCACAGCGCCCAACGATTCCTGGTATTGCGTCGCGCCTGCCACGGTCAGCGTGGTGCTCGGACAGAAGAAGTCGGTCACGCTGCACTTCAAACCCAAGCCTTGGGTGAAGTTCAAGGTAGTGGACGACGACACCAAGGCGCAGCTCGCCGGACTGACGCTGAAATTCACCCTGCCCTCCGGGCAGCAGACGCGTGTGACCGTCAACAATGCCACCTCGGACGCTCTGAAGCTCGATCCGGCCGACAACACCTGCGCCGTGGACGAGCTCGATAACACCGCGGACACGACTCTCTGGGAGTTCGTGCGCATCGACACCGAGAGTTGAGCGGCCTCAAGCCTTCGGCAGCAGCACGAATCGCACCCCGGAATTCGGCTCGATCCACTGTGCGAAGTGGCGCCTGCCGTCCACGGAGAAGATCTCCAGGTGGCGGGCCACGCCCACGCCGGTCGCGGCCTCACGCCACTCCGAACTGCCTGCAGCCCAGACCTGCAAGGTGTCGCCGCACTGCACGGCCACGGGCGTGTTCGCGTTTGCAGGGGCAATTGCTGCGGCCCTGAATCCGGGCGGCGTGGGAGGGAGAGTCACGCTGCGTGATCCGATCCGCGCCGTGAACCCGGATTCGGCGGACCCGTAGAGTGCCGTGTCAACACTCCACGCCGCCGGCGGACTCTGTCCTTCCGTGACCGCAACCGGTTGGGGCTCGACCGGCTGCAAGGCGAGCGTGAAGCGCCGGCTCCACAAGCGGCTTGCCGCGGCCCAGAGAAATCGCAGTCTCTCGCCCTGCGATTCCCACACCAGCCGCAAGGCGTTCGGCGCCTCTGCTCCCAGCTCCGCCGAGCCCTCCCTGGTCCATTGCGCTCCGCGGATCCGGTAGAGAGAGAGCGCCGCCCCGCGCGCCACCATGAAACAGGCGGAGCCATCCGCGAACTGAATGCCGGGATTGACCACCACGCCGCCCGGCAGTTCCTCCGGGCACGTGGAGAGCGGCTTGGTGACGCGGTCGTCCCAGATCTCGAGCGAACGCAGCACTGGCCCTTCGAACCATGCGATGCGGCGTCCGGCCTGAAGGTCCATGGCATCCGTGGAGGTGGCGATCGAACTCACCGCCCCGGCCTGCGCCGCCTTGTGATAAACCGAGTGCTGCAGCGTCCCCGACGCGCTCAGTTGATGATAGATGCCCCGGGTTCCGTCCGCCTCGCGATGGACAAACACCGTCGACGCCTTCTCGCGCGGCTTGCTTACCGAGCGCGCAAGCAGTTCGATTGCTGCCGGAACCGCTTCGATCGCCGCCGGCGCGGAAACCAGCGTGCCTTCGTTTCCCGGCATGCTGGCCGTCACAGAGTATCTGCCGGGAAGAAACGGCTCCTGGCCCAGCTCCGCTAGGTCCGCTTTGAACCGCCGGTTCTTCCCCGGCTGGAGATAGAGCGCCTTTTCCGGCGGCCCTTCCTTGAGGATTCCCCGGGCCCGCGACTCCATCCACGCCCGTTCCGAAAGAACGTACCGCGGATCGGCCTCGCCTTCCGAGCGCAGCGAGTAAGTCAGGGGCGCGATCGGAGCCTGGTCCCAAAGCAGCAAGGGGCGGGCTCCTGTGTTGTCGACCGTTGCCGCTACCGGGCAGCTTTCGCCATACAGGAAACGGGATTTGGCGAACGACAATGTGATGCTTGCTTCAGCCATTTCAGGTGTTCACGTCTCCATCGGGACGGGCCAGCGATTCCACCGCCCAGCCGCGCAGTTTCAGAAGGCACTTCCCGCAAAAATACTTCAGGTCCTTTGGGGCCTGGTGGCGCACATATCCCATCACGCACACACGGTCCCACTGTTTTCGCAAGGCGCTGTCCCCGCCGGGAAGGTCCGCCGCCACCCTGTTCCTCTTGCTGTCGTGCATTTTCCGGTTCTTTTTCCCGCCGGTTTGTTCGGCGTGCTCCAGGTGCCGGTGATGCGCGAACTCGTGGGCCCAGGTTTCGGCTCTCGCGTCGTCGCTGCAAACGAACAGTCCGCTGAGTGCCATCCCCGCATGATTCCACGGCAGAGCCTCGCCCGGATCGTGCTGGAATTCGGAGGGGTCAGGGGCGCCGGCCGCCATCGCGGGGTTTCCGGCGCAGGTACAATTTCTCCCTACGGGTGCGGCTGCCTTATCCTCGATTTCGGTCGTGGTAGCGCCACAGGCACCGCAAGTGTACGTCACCTTGGTCTCGGCTTCCAGCACCCCGGCGCACCCGGCCACGTGACAGCCTTGCCCCACGCCCGAGTCCCAGGTTCCCGACCTTTCCAGCAGGCACTGCCAGGTCCCGCAGGTCGTGCAGTAATACTGCTGCACGGCGTAGTTGGGTGAGCTGTGAAACTCCACCACCAGGTGGCCGCGCATCCGCCCGTGTTTTTTCTCCACTTTATCGACTAGAACCTTCACCAGACGGTCACGAAATTTGCGCCAGGTCTGGTTCTGCACTTCACCGGTCAGGTAGCGATTCCGGTAATCTCCCGGCTCCGTGCCCGGCGATGGGATGTGTTGAATGCCGAAATGCGGTTCCCCTAGCCACGGCCAGAGGTTTTGCGTGTCCAACGTCATCTTGGTCCGATCGGTCAGCTCGGCCCACGAGCATGTGTTGGCGAAGGCATCCTCAAAGTCCGTCACGTCCTGGGGGATAGTCGTGTCGATGAGCTGGTCTACGGTAAACGAATCCGGCGTGCCGCCCTGCGAGGCCCGTTCCATCACGAAGTGGACGAATGTTCCCTTGTAGAAACTGGTGAACGGCGTCCCGCCGCCGAGTCCCAGCGTGCCCCAGTGGTTCTCCCCGTTCGGCGCCCACAACACATGTCCGCGCAGGGACGCCTTCCGCCAGATCCGCAAGTCGCACGTGTGAGCCTGTGGCACCTTCGGATACCGCTGTTCCAGCGTCTTCCAATTGGGATGCGGCTTTCCTTCGGCGGGGTCGGAGAATCCCACCTTGGCGCGGAAGCGGTACCCGTCGCCCGCGATTCGCGACAGGTGCAGGTACATGCCCGCCTTTCCTTCATGCGTTGCGAAGAGATCGTTTGCCGGCTGGCCCACGTCGTCGTGCACGATCGAGTAAACATTCTTCTTGCCGGAATCCGAGAGAGCGTACCAGGGCGCCAGGCTCTCCTCTTTCAGACCGTACGGTGTCTTGTAGTAACTGGACGCGCTTGAAGGCCGGATTCCGCCGAACTTCTCCGGGCAGTTTTGAACGGTGCGGCCGTCATGCTGTGCCTCGTGCTCCCCCGCAATGAACTCGACGTATACTTTCGTGCGGACGCGCTCGCTGTGGTACATCGTGGTGTCGATGGCGTTGAAGTCCTGGCCCGGCTCGCGGAAAGTCCAGTCGATCCGCAGCGGCCCGATGGCTTCGCGCATATCCGCCGTCACCGCCGGCATCGCCGCCAGATCCAGCGCGTCGTTTCTGCTCAGCAGTGCAACCTGGACCTCGACAGGCAGCCATGGCTCGCAAATCGACTTCGCATCCACCTTGTGGCGGTCTCCGATAGTCATGCCGCCGCGGTAGTTGTTCATCGCCATGGCGGCGTTCGGAGCCTCCCCCGGCGGACACGTGTAGCAGTGCCGGTCGTCCACCCAGACGATCAGCTCGCGCGCAGGATCGTTCAGTATGGGCCCCGCGGTCGCATTATCGATGTCCCCGCGATTGGCTGCGTCGCCGAACAGCTTTCTCTCCTCGGCCGCCAATGCGTTCAGCGCGGCCTGGGTTGGGCCATTCCGTTGTCCGTCGCCGGACAGCCGGTTCCAGGGAGGACCGCCGCCCGCCGGATAGGAGAACTGGAATTCGCGCAGCGACCGCTCGAATGTCTCGCTGGTCTCTTCCTTGTGCGCCGGTCCCGGATGGAACCCCGCGTCCGCCAGCTTTCGCTTGTACCACTTGAAGTTGCCGGCGGTCAGGCTCGCGGCCGGTTCGGGCTGGCACGGGGCAATCGCAAACTGGAGCGAATTGGTGTCGTCTTTCGGATCGGCGTTGCTCCCGTAATCGGAATGCGCGTACATACGGACTTCGGTGTGCATCGCAGCCAGGCCGAGCCCGTCGTCGTCGTTCATGTCCGTGTGCGCCTGCACCTGCACGCGGTACGGCATGTTGCCTTCGGTAACCGCGACGGTGTTATTCGGGTCCGCGCCCCAATTGTAGGTGTGCTGGCCCTCGCTTACATCCGCCGCACCCAGGCCTTTGCGGAAAACAATGGCGTCCGTCCTGTCGTAGATCAGAACCTGGCCCGCTTTGAATCGGCCGCACCCCACGATCCGCCATTTCACCACCAGCGATTCGCGCTTGACGGTGCCGGAGCTATCGAACTGCGGCCAGAAGGGCTCCAGCCGCAATGCCGCATCTTTGTCCTTGCCGGGCCGGCGGTAGCGCAGCATGACCGTGTAAGGCGAACCGGCGACGTTGATGTAGCGGTTCGGCGCCCGCTTCTTCATCGCGCCCTGCGTGGCGTCGGTTTCGCCGTTCCAGTCGCGCACCGGCACCGCCACCCTCTCGTTGGCCTCGTTCTGAGGACGCTGCCGGTTGACCACCGGAACGTCCAACGGTGTGAACGAGTACTTCTGCAAACCGTCGGTGACCGTGGTGGTCACTTCGCAATAATTGCTCGCCCACACAACCAGGTCCACCATGGACGCCCGCGCCTGGATTCCCTCCAACCAGTAATCGAGCTGGCAGGTCTCCGTCTTGGGTATGAACCATTTGTCCAGCTTCGTGATGCCGATCGCCGTCGCCGGTTTGCGCTTCTTTACCACGATGGTGTGGGTAGCGCTCATCGGCACCGAAGACTCCTTCCAGAGGGTCGGAAGCAACACCGGCAGCCTCGACGGAGCCTTGTCCGGATCCATCGGCGACAAGTCGGGCTGCGCGTTCGGCGCCGTGCACCCGTACTGTTCCACCAGCACACGATTTACTTCGTTGGGATCGTCGGTTGCCCAGTTATAGCGCGCGATCTCCTGCCAGGTCCAGGGATGGGCGGTCTGTGCAATCTGCGCCAGCGTGCGCCCCGTGGCCGGCCATGTCTTGTTCGCTTGCGACTGCGGCGCGTGGACCTTGCTCACCGTTCCCCCTGTGGAATCGGCTGGCGATCGATTGCATGCTGCGTAGTCTCGAGCCGGTGGTTCACCCGTTCGAAGCGCAGGACCGAATCGGCCTCTTCGCTCTCCATGAGAAAGCACCGAATCGGTCCGAAAACGGCATCCAGCTCTACGGGCAGGCAGGTCGGCAGGTATACCCGCATCACGCGCGGGTCGTAATAGCGGAAGATCAGCCGGCGCCCCCGCTGATCGACCACGCGCAAAAAGGTTCGCAGGTGCTTTCGCAGCACGGCCATGGACGACTCGGAGCGGAAGAAGATGCCCCAACTGTTTCCCCACGCCGCGTGAACCAGGTCCCGCGTGAAAGCGTCGTCATAGAGTTCGACCAGGTAAGGCGCGTTGACCTGAAGCTGCCAGGGCAGCGTGCCCGAGTAGAGGCAGCATTGGCGGCGGCGGACGGTCTCGACTTTGCCGTAGATGCTCTCGTCGCGCGCGCCATCAAGGATGCACCAAAGGCCCTCGCGGGCCGTGGCGCCGGCATTGAGTATCGAAAGTATCCGGTTCCCGGTGCTCTCGTCGATCATGTGAGGGTCTTGGCAGCCGCGGCGGCGCGCGCGCACTCCTCGCAGAAAGGCACGCCGGCCCGGGCAGCTTCCTTCTGCGCCTCGGCGATCGCCAGCGTATCCAGGTCGGGAGAGAAGGTCTGCTCCTCGATGAAGGGTTGCGGCCGCGCCGCGCTCGGCCGGGGCGAAGCCCATACCGCCTGCGGCTCTTCCCCTGGCGCGATGCTCAGCGGCAGCAGCTTGGGAATCGCCCGAACCAGCCGAAAGCGTCCCCAGGCGATCTCCGACGCCAGCGCGTTCAACAGCGCGTCGTCAGGACGCGAATGAGCGAAAAGGTATCCGGCGCGCACCGCCAGGTCGCGAAACCCGGCCATACGCCTCCGGTCCGTCCGAAAACCGCGCAGCCAGGCCAGCGTCCAATCCCGATTCGGGAACGGCTTGTACTCCTCGTCCGCCAGCAGTACTTCGTCCGCCGGGCGAACCTCCCAATCGTATCGGGACTCCATTCCCTGGCATCATAGCAAACCCGGATTCCTCAGCCGCGGCTGCTAAAATCAGATCATCGATGCCCACCCAGGCCCGGCCAGCCACCGCGCGACTGTTCTTCTCGCGCCACGGCACCCTTTCCAAGTGGCACCCCAGTTATGAGTTCAGGCCGGGGCAGGTCGATATGGCGGAGGCTGTGGAATCGGCCCTCGCCGACCGCCGCCACCTGATTGTCGAGGCCGGAACCGGCACCGGCAAGACGCTCGCGTACCTTGTGCCGGCGCTGCTCAGCGGCAAGCGAATCATCGTTTCCACCGGCACCAAGACCCTTCAGGAGCAGCTCTTCTTTAAGGACATTCCCTTCCTGCAAAAACATTTTCCGCGGCCTTTGAAAGTCTGCTACATGAAAGGGCGCAACAACTACGCCTGCCGGCAGAAGATCTACGACGCGGAAAAGGAGCCGGTGCTGAGCGGGCTGGAGGAAGTGGCCGATTTCGAAATCATCCGCGAGTGGGAGAAGACCACCGAGTTCGGCGACCGCGCCGAAATCCGCAATTTGCCCGAAGCGTCCACCGCCTGGGCGAAGGTCGACGCGCGCAGCGACCTGTGCACCGGCCAGAAGTGCCCCAACTTCGATCGCTGCTTCATCACACTGATGCACCAGCGCGCGATGGAAAGCGACATCATCATCGTCAACCATCACCTTTTCTTCGCCGACCTCTCGCTGCGCGATGAAAACTACGAAGGCGGCGTGCTGCCCGAGTACCAGGCGGTGGTGTTCGACGAAGCGCACGAGATCGAAGACGTGGTGGGGCAATATTTCGGCGTCTCCATCAGCAACTACCGCTTCCAGGAATTGCGGCGCGACGTCGCCGCCATGGGACGAAGCAAGAAATTCGGCACGCCGGAGCTGGACCGCATCCTGGATCGCCTGGAAGAGCTTTCCAACCAGTTTTTCACTCTGTTCGGGGAGGCCGAACGCCGCGTCGCTTTCACCGGCCGCGACGCCTTCCGCCAAGAGCACGAAGACCTGTACGACAGCCTCCGGGCATCGCTCGATCTGATCGGGTCGCACCTTAAACTCCTGCAGAATCCACCGGAGGAGATCATCCCGCTGCACCGGCGCACGCTGGAATTGGGCGAGGGGCTGCGCTTCCTGCTGGAAGAGGACGACGAACGATTCGTCTACTGGCTGGAGAAGCGCGGGCGCGGCGTCTTCCTCCAGGCCACGCCGATCGAGGTGAACGATATTCTCTCGGGAAAGCTGTTCGACCAGGTGGAAACCGCGGTCATGACCTCGGCCACGCTGGCGGTCGCGGGCGGCTTCGAGTTCGCGCAGAAGCGCCTCGGCGTCGCCAACGCGCGCACGCTGGTGGTGCCGGGACACTTCAATTACCAGAAACAGGCGCTGCTTTACGTGCCGCAACACCTGCCGGACCCGCGTGACGCGGCGTTTCCGAAAGCCGCCGCGGAGGAAATCGTCAAGATCCTGGAACACAGCCGCGGCCGGGCCTTCGTTCTCTTCACCAGCTACCAGCAGATGCGGATGGTACACGACCGCGTGTCGTTCGAAATCGACTTCCCGACGCTGTTGCAGGGCACCGGCCCGCGCAACGCCCTCCTGGAGGAGTTCCGCTCGACCCCGCACTGCGTCCTGTTCGCCACCTCATCGTTCTGGCAGGGGGTGGATGTGCCGGGCGAGCAGTTGAGCTGCGTCATCATCGACAAACTGCCCTTTGCGGTGCCCAACGACCCCGTGGTGAACGCCCGCATCGAGAGCATTCGCAAGGCCGGTGGCAATCCTTTTTACGATTACCAGATTCCGCAGGCCGCCATTGCGCTGAAGCAGGGTTTCGGGCGCCTGATCCGCGCAAAAACGGACCGCGGCGTGCTCGTCCTGCTGGACAACCGGATCACGAAACAGCGTTACGGCCAGGTCTTTTTCGACAGCCTGCCGGACTATCGATTTACCATGCAACTGAGCGACGTGGAGAAGTTTTTCAATGTTTGAAGTGACGATCGAAGAGACATTCGCCGCCGGCCATGCGCTGCGCAACTATAAGGGTAAGTGCGAGAACGTGCACGGCCACAATTACCGTTGCCAGGTGACGCTCGAAGGCGAGCAGTTGGACGACATCGGCCTGCTGGTGGATTTTGTGGAATTGAAACGTGTGGTCCACTCGGTGCTCGACCGCATGGACCACCAGTGGCTGAACGATTTTCCGCCCTTCGACAAGCTGAACCCGTCCGCCGAGAATATGGCGAAGTACATATACGACGAGGTGTCCGCCGGTCTGGGGACAAACGGCGCGCGCGTGACCGCGGTGCGTCTCTGGGAGACGGACACCGCGAGCGCCACGTATCGCGGGTGAGCCGTCAGGCTTCAGGCTTCAGCCAAACCACACCTTCCACCTGTCGCTTGGCCGGCTAACGCCTGAAGCCTGACGCCTGATGCCCGTTTATTTCCCGTAATACGCCGCGTTCTTTGCGGTGAATTCACCCCACTTCTCGGGCAGATCATCCAGCGCGAAAATCGCCGAAACGGGGCAAACCGGAACGCAGGCGCCGCAGTCGATGCACTCCACCGGATCGATGTAAAGCATCTCGGCTTCGGCGTGGTTCGGTTCATCTTTTTTCGGATGAATGCAATCGACGGGGCAAGCGTCCACGCAAGCGGTATCTTTGGTGCCAATGCAAGGTTCTGCGATTACGTAAGCCATGCGTTATTTTCCCAGGTTCTAATTCATACCACAGGCCAATTGGGAAACACAAATCCGGTTCGGAGGCGAACGCGAGGAAGTCCTTCGCGCTTGCCATCCGGCCGGCTGCGCACGACACTGTAAGGGATGCTCGCCAAAGTTCGCAAAGCCGTCTTCCCCGCCGCCGGGCTTGGCACGCGATTTCTTCCGGCCACCAAGGCACAGCCCAAAGAGATGCTCCCGATCGTCGACAAGCCGATCATTCAGTACGGCGTCGAGGAGGCGATCCATTCGGGGATTCAGAACATGATCATCGTCACCGGCCGCGGCAAAACGGCCATCGAGGATCATTTCGATGTCAGCTTCGAGCTCGAGTACCTGCTGGAGAGCCGCTGCAAGAAGGAACTGCTGGCCATCGTGCGCAATATCTCCGACATGATCAGCGTCAGCTATGTGCGCCAGAAGGAGGCGCTGGGGTTGGGCCACGCGGTGCTGCGGGCGATGGAACTGGTGGGCGATGAACCCTTCAGCGTCGTGCTCGCCGACGACTTGATCGAGGCTGAAACCCCATGCCTCCGGCAGTTACTGGATGTTCACGAGTTTTTTAAGGCGCCTGTGCTCGCGGTCATGGAGGTGCCGCCGGAAAACATCTCCGCATACGGCGCCATCGACGCCGAACCGGTAGTTCACAACGGCACCAGCGATCGCGTCTTCCGCATCCGCGATCTGGTGGAAAAACCCAAACCCAACGAAGCGCCTTCCAACCTGGCGATCATCGGCCGCTACGTGCTCACACCGGACATTTTCGATTCCCTGCAGAGCATCACCCCCGGCAGCGGGGGAGAGATTCAACTCACCGACGCCCTCCGCGACCTCCTGCGCTCCCGGCCGATCTATGCCTACCGGTTCGAAGGCACGCGCTACGACGCCGGCGACAAGCTCGGATTCCTGAAAGCCACCGTCGAGTTCGCGCTGCGCAGGCACGATCTCGGCGGCCCCTTCCGCGAGTATCTGAAGAGTCTGAAGCTGTAGGTTAGTTGCGTACGGCGCTACACTGATAGCGCATGGTTCCAGAGGCGCTGCGGAAAAAAGTGCGCTCCCTGCTAGGCCCGCGCGGGTATCTCGATCAGCCGGAGGATCTGGCGCTCTACGAGTACGACGGCAGTGTCGATAAGCACGCTCCCGACCTGGTGGCTTTTCCGCGTACCACCGAGGAGGTCGCGGCCCTGGTGAAGCTGGCGCGCGAGTTCGGCATTCCGTTCGTCGGGCGCGGCGCGGGTACCGGGCTCTCCGGCGGCGCCATTCCGCGCGAAGGCGGGCTCATGATCGCGTTCGCGCGCATGAACCGCATCCTGGAAATCGATCTGGAGAACGAACGCGCCGTGGTTCAGCCGGGCGTGGTCAACCTGGATATCACGTTGGCGGTCGAAAAGGCCGGGTATTTCTATGCGCCCGATCCCTCCAGCCAGCGGGCGTGCACCATTGGCGGCAACGTGGCGGAGAACGCCGGCGGACCGCACACGCTCGCCTACGGCGTCACCACCAATCACGTTCTGGGGCTGGAACTGGTGCTGCCGGACGGCGCGGTCGTCGAGACCGGCGGGAAAGAGCCCGACCTGCCGGGCTTCGATCTCACCGGGCTGCTCACGGGCAGCGAGGGCACCATGGCGCTGGTCACCAAAATCATCGTTCGCCTCGTGCGCAGGCCGGAGCTGGTCAAAACAATCCTGGTCATCTACGAATCCAGTGAAGACGCGGGGCGGTCGGTCGCCGAGATCACGGCTCGCGCCATCACGCCGGTCGCGGTCGAGATGCTGGACGGCGTCATGCTCCGCATGGTCGAGGAAGCCACGCACGCCGGTTATCCTCTCGATGCGCAGGCGGTGCTGTTGATCGAGCTTGAAGGCATCCGCGAGGCGGTCGAGGCTCAGGTCGAGCAGGTGCGCGATGCCTGCATGTCGAGCGGAGCGCGCGAATTCCGCGTGGCGCGCTCGGCCGGGGAGCGCGACCTCTTATGGAAGGGCCGCAAGAACGCTTTCGGCGCGGTGGGCCGCGTCAGCCCGACGTACTACGTGCAGGACGGCGTGGTGCCGCGAACCAAGATCGCCCCGACCCTGCATTTCATCGGCGAGGTGGCGCGGCGCCGCGGCCTCACCATCAGCAACATCTTCCACGCCGGCGACGGCAACATGCATCCCATCATTCTCTTCAACCCGCGCAAGCCCGGCGACCTCGAAAGAGCCAAAGCCGCGGGAGAAGAAATCCTGGTATGGTGCATCGAATCCGGCGGCTCCATCACCGGCGAGCATGGCGTCGGCATGGAAAAGAACGAGCTGATGGCGCGCCAGTTCCCGCCCGAGACGCTGGAGATGATGGGCCGCCTGAAGCAACTGTTCGACCCCGACGCGCTGTTGAATCCCGGTAAAGTGCTGCCGACAGGCAAGGGCTGCGTCGAGATCCGCCAGGCCCCCTGGGTCGGCGAAGCGGCACCGCTGTAGGACAGGCTTCGGCCTGTCCAGGGGACCGGCTGAAGCCGGTCCCACATTACTCTTCCTGGGTGCTCAGGCGCGCGATCACGTTCAGGTCTTCGAGCGTGGTGGTATCGCCTTTGACCTCGCCTCCGGCCGCGATTTCTTTCAACAGCCGCCGCATGATCTTGCCGCTGCGCGTCTTGGGCAACGCTTCGGTGAAGCGGATGTCGTCGGGTTTGGCCAGCGACCCGATCTCTTTCGCCACCCACTGCCGCAGCTCTTCCTTCAGCTCCGGACTCGGGGGGTTGCCGGCTTTCAAGGTGACGAACGCGGCGATCGCCTGGCCCTTCAAATCGTCGAGCCGCGCCACCACCGCCGCCTCGGCCACCTTATGATGAGCGACCAACGCAGACTCCACTTCCATCGTGCTCAGCCGGTGACCTGACACGTTGATCACGTCGTCGATGCGGCCCATGATCCAGAAGTAGCCGTTTTCGTCCTTGCGGGCGCCATCCCCGGTGAAATACATGCCGGGGAGCTGCGACCAGTATTGATTCTCGTAGCGCCGCGGGTCGCCGTAGATGGTGCGCAGCATGGCGGGCCATGGCTGCTTGAGGACGAGGAAGCCGCCGCCGCCGTTGGGCACCGGCTCGCCCTCGCGCGTGACCACGTCGGCGATCACTCCGGGCATGGGCCGCGTGGCCGAGCCCGGCTTGGTGGGCGTCGCGCCGGGCAGCGGGGCGATCATGATCATGCCGGTCTCGGTCTGCCACCAGGTGTCGACGATGGGGCACCGGTTGCGCCCGATGTTTTCGCGATACCACATCCAGGCCTCGGGATTGATAGGCTCGCCGACCGTCCCCAGCAGGCGCAGGCTCTTCATGCCGTGCTTCGCCGGCCATTCGGTACCGAAGCGCATGAACGCGCGGATGGCCGTGGGCGCGGTGTAGAAGATGTTCACCTTGTGCCGGTCGATGATCCGCCAGAAGCGGTCGGGCTCGGGGAAATTGGGAGCGCCCTCGTACATCAGGCTGGTGGCGCCGTTCTGCAGCGGCCCGTAGATGATGTAGCTGTGCCCGGTCACCCAACCGATGTCGGCGGTACACCAGTAGACGTCCTCGTCTTTGAGGTCGAAGACCCATTTCGACGTGATGTAGGTGCCGACCGAATAGCCGCCGGTGGTGTGCAGGATGCCTTTGGGTTTGCCGGTGGTACCCGAGGTGTAGAGGAGGTACAGGGGATGCTCGGCGTCGAGCGGTTCGGCCGGGCACTCGTCGGAGGCGTTGGCCATCAGCTCGTGCCACCAGTGATCGCGGCCGCCGAACATGCTCTGCGGCGTGCCGGTCCGCTTGTAGACGATGACGTTCTTCACCGTCGGACAGTGGACGAGCGCCTCATCGACGGCGGGCTTCAGCTTTACTTCGGCGCCGCGGCGATAGGAGCCGTCCTGGGTGATCACCAGGCACGCCTGGGAATCGGTGATGCGGTCCACCAGCGCGTTGGCCGAGAATCCGCCGAACACCACCGTGTGCGGGGCGCCGATTCGGGCGCAGGCCAGCATGGCGATGGGCAGCGCCGGGCACATCCCCATGTAGATAGCGACACGGTCGCCTTTTTTCAGGCCAAGCGACTTGAGGACGTTGGCGAACTTGCAGACCTCGATCAGGAGTTGCTGGTAGGTGAGCGTCTGCACCTCGCCCGGCTCGCCTTCCCAGATGAGCGCGGCCTTGTTGCGCCGCGGGCCGGCGACGTGGCGGTCCAGGCAGTTGTAGGAGAGGTTGATTTCTCCGCCGGAAAACCACTTGGCCCAGGGACAGTTCCACTCCAGCACCTTGTCCCAGGGCTTGAACCAGTGCAGCTCGCCGGCGATCCCGCCCCAGAACTTTTCCGGATCGGTGGCCGCCTCCTGGTAGAGACGTTCATACTCCTCCATGCCGCGAACGTGGGCGTTGGAGCGGAACTCATCGGAGCATTCAAAGACTCTGCTTTCATGAAGTACCGAATCGATATTGGTTTGAGGAGGTGCAATCGACATGAATCATCCCTTTCCGAGTGTCTGGAACATCAGGCAGTAGCGCTGCGCGCCGCGGTGCCCGAGATGCGCGGCTCATGCGTGGGCCGTTTGGCCAGCAGTTCGCAGAGCAGCGCCACGGCTGCCAGCGCAGCCGCTGCATAAAAGGCAGCCTGGTAGTCATGATACTTGTCGAACAGAACTCCGCCGATGCGGGGGCCGATGATGCCCGCCACGCCCCAGGCCGTGAACAGCATTCCGTAATTGATGCCGGCGTTTTTGGTTCCCCAGAAGTCCGCCGTGGCTGCCCCGTTGACGGAGAGCTGAGTGCCATAGCACCAATAGACCACAAACACGACCAGATATAACAGCGCGACGTTGCCGCCCGCGGCATACAGGAGCGGCATGGCCAGCATGCTGATCCCGATCATGACGCGCAGCACGTTGATGCGGCCCAGCTTGTCCGACATCCAGCCGGAGAGAATCCGTCCGGAGGCATTGCCGCAGGCGCCGATCACCAGGGTCATGGTGGTGAGGGCGGCCGCCGCGATGCCGGCGCTCCTGGCGAACGGCACCAACTGGCTGATCACCATCAGGCCGGCCGAGCAGCCCAGCGCATAGGCGATCCACATCAGGTAGAACGCCGGAGTGGCCAGCACCTCGCCGGGGCTGAACTCATACGTGGTAGCCGCGGATTTCGATGCCGCTGCCGGCGTCCAGCCCGCGGGCCGGTAACCTGCCGGCGGGTTCTTGAGCAGGAAGGCGCCGATCATGGTCATCACCAGGAAGATCGCGCCTAATATCTGGAACGTCGTGGCCAGTCCGTAGGCCGGGATCAGTTTCAACTGGGCCAGGGGTCCAAAAATCGCCGATCCCGCGCCATATCCGCCCACGGCGAGCCCGACTGCCAGCCCGCGCTTGTCCGGGAACCACTTCGCCATGACCGGAATCGGCGTCGCATAGCCGAAGCCGTTGCCCAGGCCGCCGACTACGCCAAAGCAGACGAACAGATACGTCAGGCTCGTGGTGAACGAGCACAGGAAGAATCCCAGGCTGACGAGAATGCCGCCCGCCAGCGAGCAGTAGAACGGGCCGATCTTGTCCTGAATGCGGCCGGCCACCACGAACGTCAGCGCGAACACCATCACCGCGATGGTGAAGACCATGGAAGTATCCGCGCGCTTCCAGCCGAACTGCTTCTCGAGGGGAGCCACAAACACGCTCCAGGCATACAGGGTTCCGAGGGCCAGGTTCATCGAGAGCCCGCCCACAACGCGCCACCAGCGGCTGAGGCCGGGGGTCTGCGTCGCTTGCATGTCGTCGTTAACCATGGCTTGTCTCCTACCAGTAGAGGATCTGCAACTGCATGGTGAATTCGTTACTCGCCTTGAGGGTGGCGCTGTTCTGCGGCAAGGCGCGCAGATATTGGAACGTCCACTTCAGATTCTGGCCATGAATGTAGACGTTGGCTCCCGCGCCGAAGCGGTTGATGTCTTTGGAGGCATTCACCGGGTCGACGAACGTCTGTGCCTCGTACTTGGCAAAGGGCTGAAGCCTGGCCCGATGGAGGTAGTAAGCCGCCTCCGCGAGATATCCGTACTGGTTGGGGATGTTGGTGAACTTGGTGTGGCCGTCGTAGTGGCAGAACTGGAACTGTCCCGCGAACTCGTCGCCGTGATTCACCGGCAGCGCGGCGGCCATGTTCGCCGACTGCGCGCGATACGAGCCCTGCAAATCGAATCCGCCATCCACAGCCAGTATCTTCTGTTTGCCGAGCATGGTTCCGGCGAACAGGTATCCTTTCTCGGGTGTGAAGAAATCATACTGCAGATAGCCGGTGGTGCGGGGGGAGTCGTGGGCGTTGGCGTCGCGCTGGCCGGCGAATTCTCCGATGCGGTAGAGAAGATGATCCTTGAGGAAGAATCCCTTGGCCTCGAATCCGACGTCGCGCAGCGCCACGGATTGGGTGGGTGAGTTCTCGACCGTGGACACGGGGCTGACGTCGAGGGTGACGTAGCTCTGCGGCGATTGCAGCCCGTTGCGGTTGAAGGGCACGATCATCATGCCGCCGACCACCTGAAATTCCCTGGTGGGTCTCCATTCGAGCAGCGCGTCCTGGAGAATGAAGCCGGTCGACAGGTTCTTGGGCGTGATTCCGAGTTTCGGATCGTCGGTTTGGATGAACACGCTGATATCCTTGCCGATATCGGCGCCCATGATGAGCCGCGCCCGGCGCAGGTAGTAGTTTTGCTGGTAGCCTTGCGAGCCGGTGGAATCCTGCGTCCAATCGGCCCACATCTGGCCCATGACGCCGAATCGGAAAGTGACATCTTCGTTCTTGAGGGTGATTTGTGCCGGTGCGGGCGCCGGGACGAGCGCGAGCAAGGCGACTATGGCGCATGACAGCGCGACAAGAGAGCGAGGCTTGGACATTTCCGTCCTCCTGACTGTTCGGTGGTTTAGCGTGGGCGCTGGTGATCCCAAGCCAGCGCCGCAGGCGCGGACGCGCATCCCTGCCAACAAGGTCTTCACATGGACCACTTCCCCGACGTTCCCGCCTCGGTGGTCTGTGACGGCCTTGAGGGGAATTTGGACCGAGTATCTCACGTTCGAATGCTCATTTCAAGTAAAAAAGATGAAAATATCCACAATAATGAAATTGGCGCTGCGCGATTTGCCCCAACGGGTTGGCTGGCCGAGTTGGACGCCGGGTTCGGCTCAACAGGCTTTTGTTGAAAACAAAGAACTAATTGGGTTCGTTCGGCACCTGCGGTTTTGCGGGCGCCATTGACGTCCAAAAGGGATTCGTGGCACGCGACCTCTCCTGTGGCGAAGGTAGCACGGGGAGGCAAGGGATTAGGGGCACGAATCGGATAAGTGGCGTTGAATCAACGAAAATAAAGGGAAAATCCTCGGGACTGAAAAAGGTTTGCTCCGTTCAACGGCTATCTAACGCTTCTCAGAAAGGTGAGGCTGGGCATGAAGAAGTATTCGCCGCCCTTCATCGTCACAAATTGGTGGAAGCGGAAACGCGTTCGTCCGGATTGGCCGCATTTCGTCGGGAATTTCAAAGGCGGGAATCCGTTGCCGGATTGCCCGATCACCGGATCCATCCCCGTACCCGGCCGCGGCAGCGCCTCGTTGTTAGCCCAAGCCATCTGTAGAAACTCAAACTGGCGCCCAAGGTCCGCCTGACAGCACAGAAACAGCAGTCCGACGCCGGATTTGGGAAGCGCATCCAGGTCGTCGCAAAGCATCGGCCAGTTGGCGTGCTTCTCCCCTGAGGTGAAGCGCGTCGGCTAACGCCGCCTGGCCGCTCGCGCGGAACAGACAGACACGAGCGCTGGAAGCCGGGCTTACTTTGCCTCCAGGGCCGGCTGCATGTTCGTGCCGCCGGCATCAATTGCCGTCATCCCCGTGGACGCCCAGCCGATTATGCTTCGGAGTGATCCTGATTTCCCTGGGAAGCACAGGAGTTTCCTCTTTATGCAGGCCGTTATAGTTGACGAGAAACTTGCCGCCGCACCAAATGTTGACTTTTTTGGGCACCTTCGTAACAAGCACAGGATCGTCTCCGGTTTGGAACGCGGCCGGTTTGAACGCACTCTTCGGTTCCAGCAACAGCTTCACGTCCCCCTGGCCCGATTTGAAGGTAATCAGCGTTCCTTTCTTCAATCGCTTCGCCTTCAATAAGCTGCTGATCGTGGGCCTGGCGCTGACCACTCTTTCCTTGTCGAACTTGTATGTCAGGGTCACAGTGATGGGTCTTGGTTGTCCCGTTGCCATCGATTTCTCCTTTCATTAATGGTTGGTTGTCTATTTAGCCTGGTTGTCCCGGTCAAGTTGTCTGGCTCTCAACAGCGCCTGGAAATTCGAGTCCTGCTGCAAGCTCCGAACTTCGGGGAAGCGGCTCAGTTCGTCCAGCAAGTGAAATGGCGCTTGCTCCAGTAACTTCATGGTATTGTCGCGCTGGCGCAGGGCTTCAAACACGAGCGCCGCGTCCCGCATCACCTCGGCATTGCCAGGTCCCATGACCAGGGCCTGGTCGATCTCGTGGTTGGCAAGCACCTTGTTCCCGAGCTGGGCCAGGATGTAGGCGTACAGAGACCGGCTCGAAGGATCGCTCGGGTTCTGTTCCACTTCCGTTTTAGCAAGGTCCTCGGCCTTCTGGTAATTCACTGTCGCGTCGGCGACACGGCCCAGTTGGCGGAAAGCGTCCGCCAGGTTCGCATAGCGCATGGCGGTGGGCGGATCCACGGCCAGGCATTTGGCGAAATACCGTTCCGCTTCGTCGTAACGCTCGAGCCGGTAATACAAGGCGCCCAGGTCGGTAAGCACGGCGCCGGCCTCCCGCAGGCGCAAAGAGGTCAGGAAGGCCTGTTCCGCCTCTTGCAATCGGTTTTCCTGCTGCAGCACAAGACCGAGCAGCATGTGGCCGCGAGCCAGGTCTGGAGCGATCACCGTGACCTGCCGGAACAACTGTTCGGCTTCGGCGAACTGCGCCCGGTTTCGGTAAAAACGTCCGAAATCGATGTAAGGCAAGTAATAATTGGGCTGCGCCTGCAGGGCCCTCCGATAGGTCGTGATCGCCTGGTCGGGCCGGTTCATCGCGGTGTAGGCGAGAGCCAGGCGGTTCCACGCGTCGGAATTTCCCGGCGCAAGCTCGACGGCGCGGCTATAATCCTGCGCGGCCTGGTCGTACCAGCCGTGCACCTGTTTCACATATCCCGCCGCCAGCAGGACTGGGGCGGAGTCGGCATTCAAGCTCTGAGCTTTCGTAATCGCGTCCGTCGCCCGAGCCAGCCAATCTCCGCCAAAGTGCCGGGTATGTTTTTGCAGGTAGGCTTCGGCGAGCGCTGCGTGGGGCAAGGCCGAGTGGGGATCCAGTTGAGCCGCCTGGAGCAACAATGGAATCGCTGCGTCGGCGCTGACTCCATCGCGGCGGAGCGCGTTGATGCCCTGAACATAGGACGGATATGCGGCCACGGCCAGCACCTCGAGGGGAACACGCGCTCGCAGACGGAAGGCGCCGGTCACCGTCGCGGTCAACGCCTTCGCCACCAGCGCGATGTCGCTTCGCCGGTATGTGCCTTGCAACTCACGCAAGGAAATGTTGGAGCCGGAATCAATGATGGACGCTTGCACTACCAATTGGCCGCCGGCGTTTCGCAATCGGGTGCGCAGCACGTGGGTTGCGGCCAGCACGGTTTTGGCCTTCTCGGGCGTGTCAACTCTGTTGCGCTGGGCTTCGCCGGGCGGCATCACCACGAAACCGCGCTGCGCGCTGGAAAGCCGCTCGGCCAGTTCCACACCCAGCCCCGCGGCCTCCGCAACCGGCGAGCCCTCAACGGCGATCGGGAGCACCGCCAGCCTTACCCGCGGGCCCGGCTGTTCCCGGCCAAGCCACAGCGCGGCCGCCAAAACCGCTGCTGCGGCCGGAATCGCCGCCAGCCATTTGCGCCGATCCTGCCGCCCATCCAACCGGCCGATAATCTCCCCGGCGGACGAAAAGCGATCCTCCGGCCGGAACGCCAGGCAGCGCGCCACGATGGCTCCCCACGGTCTGGGCAGCTTCTCGCACCGCCGGTGTGCCGCCCGGCGCCCCAACGCCCGCGGCAGGGTCAGCGTACTCGCGTTATCGGCGAGCGGGACCTCTTTCGCCGGCTCCGGCATCCGCCCGGCCAGCATCTCGTGAAGCATCACGCCCAAGGCATAGAGGTCGGAGGCTGCACTCGGCTGGGCGCCCGAAAACAGTTCCGGGGCCATGTAACCGAAAGACCCGTGCAAGGCGCCCCTGCCCGGATCCTGTCGTCCGGAAGCATTCAGCGAGGCCAGCCCGAAATCGGTGATCACGGCTCGCGTACCCCCGTCGGCCGTATCGGTGAGAATGATGTTGCCGCATTTCAGGTCTCCGTGAACCACGCCCTGGCGGTGCGCCTGGGCCAGCCCAGCACAGATTTGCCGGGCGATATCCCGGGCCGTGCCGGCCGGCAATGGACCGATGCGTCTGAGCCGCGCGCTCAAGGTTTCGCCGGGGATAAATTCCATCGTGAGGAATTCCACTTCCCCGAGTTTGGTCCGGGCGGAGTGGAGCTCATGCACCTTACACACGTTGAAGTGGCTCACCTCGCTCGCCGCGCGCGCCTCGGGAGGCAGCCGGTTGTCGTGGCCGCGGACCGCCGTCTTCAAAGCCACGCGCCGGTCGAGCTTCTGATCGTGAGCCTCATACACCACGCCCATGCCGCCCCGCCCCGCTTCCTTGAGCACGCGGAACCGGCCGGCTACGAGTTCGCCGGGCTCAAAGGGACGGTCGAGCAGCTCCAAAGTTTCGATCAGGCTACGAGTCAGGAAGCCCTCCATGCGCTCCTCCCACAGGACCCGCTCCTCCACCTCGGCGTAAAGCTCGGAGTCGTGGCCGCAGGCCGAGCGCAGATAGCTCTCCCGGGTTTCCGGCGATTGCTCCAGCACCCCCGAAACCAGCCCCATTACGAGTTCGTCACGTTCGCTTTGATCTCGCATGAGGATCGGTTCAACCTTTCAAACAACCAGCGCCGTGCGTCGGCGAAGCGACGTTGCATAGTTCGCAAATGAATGCCGAGCGCCTCGGCCGTCTCCTGGTTCGTCAGACCGACGAAGTATTTCAGCTCCACGATGGAACACCATTCGGGATGGATCGCCTCCATCTCGTCCAGGAGGCGGTCCACCGCGATCGCCACCTCGATCTGGCCCGCAAGCCCCGGCGGCAGATCGTGCGAGCTGAGCAGCGGAACTTTCTCCGCCTTCGTGCGCGACCGGGCGTGATCGATCAACAGGCGGCGCATGATTCGCGCCGCCACCGCGAAGAAATGGCGGCGGCTCTCCCAATCGCGGTCACGTCCCGCCAGCAGCCGGAAGTAAGCCTCATTCAGGAGCGCGGTGGGTTCGAGCGTGTGCTCTGGACGTTCGCGGCGCATCAGGGCGTGCGCCAAGTTGCGCAGGTCCGGGAGAACCATGCCGAAGAGCCGCTCTTCGACGCTCCGGTCCCCGGTGCTCCAAATGCGTAACAGTTGTGTGATTTCACCTGCCGGTGAAGACATTGGGCGCTCCGGTGGAGTGCCGTATTCTATCACGGGAAGGCCTTTGGGACGTAAGAACAGGTACGAAGATACAGTCGCCATCCTGGCTGCTCACCACGAATAGCGACAAGAACCGGAGAACCGCGCCAAGATTTATAGCTCCGAGAGAGGCCCGAGGCCCGAGTCGCGCACATGAGGCATTATTCGACCCGGAAAGACGGTACGAAAGTCCTAGCACTCCATCGTCAGCCCGCGATAAGAATTGCCGATTGCAGAGGCCCAGGCCGCCATATGGATATGTGATAAATGCCATATTCGAAATGACGGTGCGGGCCGAGAGCATTTTACGTCTTCGTCTCGCTCACGGACTCCAGGGAACTCTATCAGGATCTGGGCCGCCAGTTTCCGGCTAAGACAGCCGGCTTCCCCGCCTTACTGATAAGCCATGATGATGGCACTGTTATCGACTTCGCCGTAACCGGCGGCCTCCAATTCTTCGAGCAACCGCCGGTGGACTTCGGATAGCGGAGTCCTGGCATGGTTGGTTCGCGCCGCGGCCAAAATGAGCCGGACATCTTTCAGGTGTTGCGACAGCCGCGCCTCGACAGTGAAGTCGTGGTGCAACATTTTCTCGCCTTTATCGTCCATCACGCGGGAGTAAGCAGCACCGGCCTTCAGGACTTCGAGCGCGTCGGTGGGCGAGACCCCGCACGCGCCGGCGAACGAGAGCGCTTCGGCGAGGACAGCGCGATGGAGTCCGAGGGCGAGGTTGGCGATCAACTTCATGCGGGCTCCCGCGCCGTAGGAACCCAGATAGAACACGCGTGAAGCGAAGGTGCGAAACAAGGGAGCGACCGCCTCGAATGCCTGGCGTCTGCCGCCGGCCATGACCACGGCCCGGCCGTTGCGGACGACCTGGCTCGAGCCGAGTACGGTTGCGTCCAGGTAATCGACGCCGGCCTTGGCCAGCCTCTCGCCGGCGGCGGCCATGGTTTCCGGTTCGCCGGTGGTGGTATCGACGATGGTGGTTCCCGGCTTCAGATCCATGCCGGCAAGCACCTCTTTGACCACGTCCGATGTGGGGAGGCTGAGAATGATGGTGCGGCACGCGCGGGCCACCTCCATGGCGGAGTTTGCGCCGAGGCGGCGTTCCGGCACAATGTCGTAGCCGAGGACTGTGTAGCCCGCCGCGGAGAGCCGGGCGGCAATTGCAGAACCGAGGAGGCCGACGCCGATGAGGCCAATGGTTTCCATACCCGAATAATTTATGACGAATCGGCGTCGGGCAGGGCGCCATGATGGAGGGATCCGGGTGGACGATGCCCCTGCCGTCTGGAGCAGGAGCGACGAGAGGAAGCTGGACAAGGAAATTGCCCCGTGCGCGAGGCTCAACTTCCCGTTTGCCGACAAACGGGACGCTACCGAACTCGGCTGACAAGCCCCTGATCCTGGGTCCAACTACGAAATCGTCGGTTACTTTCTCAAGCCGGCGAGCCAATTCAGTGTTACGGTGATTTCCCCTCCGCTCTCCTCGCCCGTTGGTGAATTGATCAAGAAGCGTTGGCCGTTATCGGCTGGAGTGTAACTTGTCCGGAACACTACGCTTTGCCCCAGAACTTGCGTTTGGAAGAGCGCCTTTGGAATTGCAAACGCTGGACCTTTAGCGACGGAAACCGACATCAGTTTCCGGTCCGGCGCGAGATAATAGATCTCCCGCCCATCACGACGCCATCGCGGTTCCGTACCGCCCGCCGTTGATACTTGCCACTTCCGATCCGATGGCGGGAGAGTCTGGACGTAGACTTCGAACCTGCCGGATTCGTTGGAGGCGTACGCGATGAGACGGCCGTCAGGCGAGAAGTTCCCGTATAGCTGATCGCCCGGACCTTCAATGAGAGGCCTGAACACCCCAGTTGGGGCGGTCTGCAGCAGCCAGATGTCAAAACCGGTGGATTGAGAGGGTGCCGACAATAGGATCGACAGCCCGTCCGGTGAACAGTCGGTGGGCACGTAGGCAAAGGACCGGAGTCCTGCTGCTTGTACCCGCTGATAACTGAGCGCCGGCTGGAGTTGGCCGCCTCCATTTGCACTCTGCGAGAACAACTCGATCGCCGCACCCTGAGAGTTTGACCTGAAGAACAGCCGGCTGTTATCGGGTGACCAAATCGCGGAGGAGTTCAATCTTGGGCCAAATGTAAAGCGCGAGGTACTGCCGCGTTTCAAGTCTGCAATCCAAATATCGGGCTGACTAGTCTTCGGATCGATGGCCGAAAATGCCAAGCGAGCTTCGTCGGGAGAAAGCCGGAAGTCCATGTAGTCCGCATTCGCAGCAACCGTACCAACCGGGAGCCCACCCCGGTCGAACCACGTCAACTGCCCGGCATTTAGCATTGCCGCGGCGTGCGCTAGCACGCCGGTTTGCGACGCGGAAACGGCGGAATGCGAGCTGCTTGTGAGGCCCACATGAGGTTCGACTGCGATCCGGTCTCCGAAGACCTCGAGCTTGCCAGAGTTGAAACGTTGGGCCGTTAGAGTGTCGCCGTCGACGAACAGCAGAAAACCTGGTGCTACGTAGATCGCATTCGATTCGCTCTTAAACAGCAGCTTTGGGTCGCCTCCATCCAAGGAGCCTGCATAGACGCCCCGGTACCCGAAACTAGCCCTCGCGAAATACAAGAAATGACGGCCATCCGGCAGGAAGTGCGGCCAGCGGTGGACAACATCTCCATGGGACGGATTCAATGAGGTGGCAGGCATGGGCGAACCGCCGGACGATGATATGCGCGAAAGGCCGGCGGCCCCGTTCGAGTAAAGAATCGTTCCGTCCGGGCCCCACGCCCCCCCAAAAACATCCGAGATACTTTCGACCAGAACCTGGGCCCCGCCTCCAACCGCGGGTATTTTCCTTAACTGTTTCTCGGAGAAGAACCCAATCCATCGGCTGTCCGGCGACCAGAAGGGCAACGTCGCGCCCTCTGTTCCAGCCAGAGGATGCGCGGCCGGTTCAGCCAGAGGACGCAACCAAAGCAGTGGCTTGCCACCGTCGGTGCCGGCAACAAAGACGATCGCCGAACCATCTGGCGAAAGCTCGAATTGTGGAACTGGCACCGAGGTATTCACGGCTTTGGAAAAGACTTGCTTGGCGGGTGGATTGACCGCGAAACGGATCAACTCGGCGGAGGTTGGCCCCGGGCGCAGCATCCATACCAGAATCAGCGCCGCAGCGAGCACCGCCGTCGCGATCGGGCTTGCCCATGAACGCCATCCGGCACGATTGGCCCTCGCTTCCGGCGAACGGGTCTCGCCCGAAGCGGCCCAGTTCATTTCAGCCTTCAAATCGCGGGCCGTTTGCCAGCGCTCCTCCGGATCCTTGGCGAGGCACCGCCGAATGATTCGCTCAAGCGGCGCCGTGGAAGAGATCTTCACAGGTTCGCGCTCGAGAATCGCCGCGATGACGCTCGCCGGGCTGTCGCCTGCAAACGCCTGGTTGCCGGAGAGCATTTCATACAGCACGCAGCCGAAGGCGAACAGATCGCTGCGTGCGTCCGCATCCTTCCCCTGCAACTGCTCAGGCGACATGTATTGTAATGTGCCGAGGATCTGGCCCTTACGCGTAAGGGCGGCGGTCAACGTGACGTCGAAATCACCCAACGGCCCGACCTGTTTGGCAAGGCCAAAATCGAGGAGCTTGATTCCATGTTTGGTGACGAGGACGTTGGCCGGTTTCAGATCGCGATGTGTGATGCCCTTACTGTGCGCCGCATCCAGAGCATCCAGAATCTGTCCTCCGAATGCCACTGCCTTCGCCACGGATAGCGGGCCCTGCAGCGGCTTTCCCTCTACTAGTTCCATAACCAGGTAGTTCTGGCCTACATCGTAAAGCTGGCAGATGTGGGGATGGTTCAGGGCGGCTACGGCCCGCGCCTCCCGCTCGAAGCGCTCCGAAAAGAGGTCCTTAGAAACCTTGACTGCGACTGTGCGATGGAGACGCGTATCACGGGCTTTCCACACCTCACCCATACCGCCGGTGCCGAGGGGAGCAATCATCTCGTAGGGTCCTAGGCGAGATCCGGCGGCCAGTGGCATAACGGCTCTATATTGTATCGTTTGCACGGCGTATTTGGGTTCCTCCCCGTATCACGCGCCAACCGGAAACGATCCTGCCGCCCGAATCCTGCGCCGCACTAGGGAAGGGTTGCCGACCATTCGTCCAGCGGGCAGAGGGTTTGACGTCCTGCTCCGTCTGTAACCATAATAGTTGCAGAAGAACGCGGCGAGTTTATTGTGAACCCAAGCACCCGATTCACAGTCGCCCTGCACATCCTGAGCCTGCTGGCCTCCTCGCGCGAGGAGCCACTCACATCGGAATACATTGCGGGCAGCGTGAACACGAATCCCGTGGTAGTACGCCGTCTGTTGGGCCTCCTGCGGCAGAAGGGCTTTGTCTCCTCGCAGCCGGGCAACCGTGGCGGTTGGCAACTCGTCACGGACCCAGATGCCATTACCCTGCTCGACGTGAGACGGGCAGTAAACGAGGGCTCCCCATTTTCGATGCATACCAACCCGCCGAATCCTGCCTGCCCGGTCGGGCGGAATATCCAGGGGGCGCTGACCAGTGTGTATGGGCAGGCGGAGCGAGCGCTCGAGGCGGAGCTGGCTCAGACCACAATCCAGAAACTGCTCCGCTCTGTGCAAGCACGGGCCAGAGCCTGATATTTTTGGCCTGATCTGCAACCGTGACGGTTTCGGATGAGGCTTGGACACAA
>DATJYJ010000409.1:0-9322 GCA_035578025.1 Verrucomicrobiia bacterium | reverse complement strand
CGGATACGGAGACATCCTGCTCAACCAGCATTACAGGGTGCTGGGTGGTATCGAAGCGCTCGCCGGGGTAATGATGATGAGCTGGTCAACCGCAATCCTCATCGCATATTTGCAGCGGGTCTACGCCCCGCTCTTCGATCGCTGGGCAGGCGTTCGTCGGGAAAACTGAGCCTCGGGGAGAGCGGGGGCGTAGGGAGCTACTGGGACGGCGAGGGGGCGTTCCGAGAAAGAAAATGAGACTCACGAGATCAAACCGCATCGTGAGC
This sequence comes from Verrucomicrobiia bacterium, assembly GCA_035578025.1. GTDB lineage: Bacteria > Acidobacteriota > Terriglobia > Bryobacterales > Bryobacteraceae > Solibacter. Next base: position 9,056 of record DATJYJ010000409.1, on the reverse strand, counting down.
CCTCGTCGGAAGTTCTGGATCGAAGCCCCAGCCGGTTGCGAGACCAGGGCAACACAGGAATGAATGAGGCGACCTTGTTCAACGCCCTCACCGACCCGGGAGTCCGCACCGGTTTCGCAACCTGCGGCTTAAGGAGAACGAGAATGACGATGCTGAGATTTGTGGCTTTCCTGGCGTGCGCCGCTTGCATCCATGCGCAAACGCCGGTAGACAAGGCCTGGACTATCCTGTCCGGCGCCGCCCAGGGTAAGAGCGATGACGATCGAGCGAAGGCCGTCCACGCGTTAGGTCTGGTCACAGGCAATGCCCGGGCAAGAGCGCTCGCGGAAGCCGCTCTGTCCGACGAGAAGGAAGCAGTGCGTGCGACCGCGGCCGAAGTCCTGGGAATCATGGGCGCCAAAGAGTCGGCTCCGAAGCTGATCGCTGCGCTCAAGGATAAGGAGACGAGCGTGGTTTTCGCGGCGGCCAATGCGCTCCTGACCCTGGGGGATCCGGCTGCCTATGAGGTGTACTACGCGGTCCTCACGGGCCAGAGGAAGAGTGGGGACGCCCTCGTGGAGTCGCAGATGAAGATGCTCAAAGACCCCAAGGCCCTCGGACAGATGGGCCTGGAGGCAGGCGTCGGTTTCATCCCGTTCGGCGGCGTCAGTTACACGGCCGTGAAGTTGCTGAGGACGGATACCGTTTCCCCGGTGCGGGCCTCCGCCGCGACGAAGCTGGTCGGCGATCCGGACACCAGGGCGCGGCAGGCGCTGATGGATGCCACCAAGGACGAGAAGTGGCTCGTCCGCGCCGCGGCGGTTGGCGCCCTTGCGCGCCAGAAGAACCCGGCAGCGCTCAAGGTGATCACACCCCTTCTCGATGACGATAACGAGGTCGTGCGTTTCAACGCAGCCGCGGCCGTGATTCAACTCAGCCCGGCAGCCATGGATCCGCAAGGCAACGAGTAACTCATCCTCAATGCGCGCCGAAGAGGCCGCGCAGCTTCAGCTTCGCCATCTGTTCGGCGTCGGGCGCAAATTTGGGTTGGGCGAAGGTGCCGCTGACAATGGCGGGCACCACCAGCTCGCCCTTCTGATTGGAAAGTACCGTCGAGAGCAACCGGCCCACCTGCCCGAACCCGTTCTTCTGCGCGTATTCCTCCGATAGCGTGGCCGTCACTTTCAGCCTGAGAGTCTGGTCGGCAAGCCCCATCGTGCCTGCTCCCGCGAGTGTTCCGCCACCCAGATCCACCAGCAGGTCATTTGTGGTGGCGACCCCGTTCAGAATGTTCAGGCTGCCGCTCACCTTGTTGATGGCCGTATAAGCTTCCTGTTTGTTTGTGTAGCCCATGAAGTGGCCGATGGCCGCCAACTCATTGAGGATATGCACGCCCGCAATCCGTCCCGGACCCATCTGCATCCGCGCCACGCCGTCGAGTGTCGTGGCAATCTTCTGATTCTGCTTCGAGACGAAGCGAAGGTCGAAATTCCCGGATAAGGGGCCGAAAACGATATTCTCCACCGAACTCGTCGCGGTGAGCAGTTGATTGGAATCGACATTCGTCAGCTTCATTTTGATCGTGAAAGGCGGCGACGCCTCCCGAAGATCGGCTGTAATGGCCCCGGCCGCGTGCCCGCCAAAGATGTCTGCAGTCAGGGGTTTGAGCTTGAGGGCGCCATTTGCCAGATCCAGCGTGGCTCTAAGATTCGTGAGCGTAGCCTGCTGGTAAAGAACCTTGTCGACGGTAATTGCGCCTGTGGCTGTACTTCGCTCGAGGGGTCCGCCACGCTGGTGTTTCGTAGGACGTTGGCCGGTCTTGGTTGCGGACGCAGTCATCCGGCTCAACTCGTCGATGTCTACCCGATCGATGTGCACGTTGAATCGCAGGTCGGGCCGCGCGAAGTCTTTTACCGAAACCGTCCCGGTCAAATGCATGTCGCTCAGCCCGGCCCGCAGATTGTCAAGAACAATTCGGTCGTCGGAGAACTTGATGGCGGCGGTTTCGACAGTCAGCGCCTTCGGCAGATCGGGGGACGTCAGTGACACGTTTTGCAGGGCTCCGCTACCCGAATACGATACCGTCTTGCCTGATTGAGAGACCCTCATGGCAAGTTTGATGGCGCCGGTACCGTTTAGTCCGGCTGGTTTCACGCCGTAAGCGCTCGCGATCCGGAACAGTTCCTCGACGCGCGCGTCGCTGGCATCGATCGTTGCACTCACTCGAGGTGTGTCGCCGTTATAGCCGGAGATCGTCGCTTGCGCGGCCAGCCTGGTACTGCCGGTCTCTATGGTGAACGCCTGTGTGGTCGCCGACTCAGGTGTGAAATCGACGACAAGCTCGGACACCCGTACCGGCTCGGCAAATTCTTTGGCTGTACTCTGTGCCTTGGTCGCCTCAATCCTCCCCGCCAGGAGTGGTTTGTCGGTTGTGCCGGTGATCTGCACGTCAGCCTTGAAGTTGCCATCGATCTTGAGATCCGCCGGGAACTTCGCGCCGTAGAGGGCAGCCAGGCGCATAAAATCCGCGATGGGCCCGCCCGCGGTCTTCACTCGAATCTCCAAGGGCGACGGCGTTGTCTGCGTGTGCACTAACCCGGTTGCGGAAATCGCAAGTGAACCGATCTTCGCCTCCACCTGCTGAATGACGACGGGGCTGGTCGCGTTGGCGCGGCGGACGTCGTAGGTGACGTTCAGCGGCTCCTTGGTGCGATCGGATGTCAGCGTAAGACTGCCTTTCGCACTCTCCGCCGGGCCGGTCGCGAAGTCGGACCGAATGTTGAGCACCGCCGCCATAGTGTCCAGACGAACATTACCGGTCAGCGACCCACGACGCTCCGGTCCAAGACCTTTGACATCGAGATCGATGTGTTCGTATACATCACGCGGCTTGCCGGCCTTTTGATCTTCCAAGGCGATCTGACCGTCTTCGATGGTGAAGCGGTCCAGTGCCAACGTGCCCGAACTTGCTGTTTGCGTGCCGGTCTCGCAGTTCCACGCGCCCGTCGGGCCGCGCACGAGTTCAATCCGGGGCGACTTCAGCCGGATCGCATTGATGACGACGTCCTTTCGAAGCAGCGGCCACAGGTCGACGGCGACAGTGACTTCTTTGGCGTCGACGAACGGCAGCTCGGAATCGATGCCCGCCGGCTGGCCGATCCGCAAATCCGAAATCCGCAGAGTAAGCGGGAAAGTCTTTACCCGAACGCCCCCGACAGTCACCGGACGATGGAGCCAATGCTCCATCCGCGCCTGCAAGGCGGGCCGAAAACTGTTGCCGTTCAGAAGGAAAGGCAGGGCGGCAAGCGCGAGTAGCGGTAACGCGACGAGCACCGACGCAGCGATCAGGAGTTTCCGGGAGTTTGTCATGATTACCTCTTATTACCATCTGAGGTGCATAGTTCCTTGCAGGCCGCAGAGTTCAACTCGGGCGCAACGATGTGGGTTCGGTCGCTGAGTTGCATTCTTTTTGCAGCGCCTTATACGGCAGAGTGAGCCCCTGGATCACGTCTTTCTCTTGTCGCTGCGGAAGTGTCGTCACCCCGGTTGATGACGGCATTTGTTTCTGCTACGCACGCCTTCGTTTTGCCCTTGTGCGCCCCGGCGACGGGTTGAAGGCGGTGATTGTGTTTATCGGCGATCGGCCGGCAATCACCAGCCCGCCCCTCCACAAGAAGGCAGGCGGTGATGGAAAGGAGGTCGGCGCGGCATCGGAGCAGCTTCGAAAAAAACATGAGACCCGAAAAGCCAAACTGCATCCGAAATCGGCGCAGCAGGGAAACTTCCCGCTCAACAGGAGACGAAATGAAACGAACGACGACGTCGCATAGATGTTTGGCGGCGATCTGTACGCTTTCAGCGGCCGCCGTCCTGGCCGCCCAGGAACCCCCCAAGCCGCCCGCCGCGCCACCGCCGGGAGGTGGAGGAGTATCCGCGGCGGACGTGGCGAGGGTAAACAATCCACTGGCTGACGTGACCGCTATCAATTTCGAGAACTTCTACGCTCCAACCCTCTACGGAGCTTCGGGCGTAAATGCTAACACCCTGGATCTGCGTGGGGTGATTGTCTCCGGGCGCCAGATCATCCGGGCTACCGTCCCAATTCAGACCACGCCCGTGGCGGCTGGGCAATACAAATCGGGGCTGGGCGATATCTCTATGTTTGACGCGATCAGGATCACGCCGGATGGCTCGAAGAATGAATGGGCCGTCGGTCCTCTTTTGGTCGCCCCGTCGGCCACCAACACTGCCCTCGGTTCAGGCAAGTGGCAGGGAGGCGCCGCCCTGGTGGGGATCTTCCCGCTCGGCGGCGGGTCCCTCATGGGCATGCTCGCGACCTGGCAGCACTCATTTGCCGGCAACGAAGACCGGAAAAAGACCCAGGTGTCAACCCTACAGCCCTTTGGCACTTACAGTCTCGGCAGCGGCTTCTACGTCAGGTCGAGTGGTGTCATGGTGTTCGACTTCGAGAACAACCGGTATCTGATTCCCTTCGGAGCCGGGTTCGGCAAAGTCTCCAAGGCCGGCGACCACCTGATCAACGCATTCGTCGAGCCGCAATTCACGGTCTACCACAAAGGCGCTGGACAACCGAGTTTTCAGTTGTTCATGGGCATTAGGTGGCAATGGCCGGAGAAAAAGAAGTCTTAGTGTCGCAGTTCTACAGGGGGCACTTATGAAAATGCAAACCAGACGCGTAGCATTAGGTCTTCTGCTTTGCATAGCCGCCGCGTTGCCGGCGGCAGGGCAACAGCAAGCTGCAACGGCTTCCGGCGACAGGCTCATCGCCATCGATGTGCTTCTGCAACCGGACCAGAACGGGGTGGCGCACGCCAACGCGATCAACGCGAGGCTGCGCGCCGACTATCCCAAAGGCTATTCGCTGGACGCCACGCACGCGCCGCACGTCACGCTGGTGCAGCGCTTCGTGCGCGAGAAGGACTTCGACGCGGTGACCACCGCGATTACCAAAGTCCTCTCCACGGAACCTCTCGGCGAAATGCAACTGACGGCGAAGTCCCTGGCGGCGGAAATGTGGGACGGAATGCCCCTCCACGCCATACTCATCGAACGTACGCCCCAACTGATGCGACTGGAACAGAAGGTTGTGGATGCGGTGGCGCCCTTCTCGGTGAGCGGTGGAACGGCGGCCGCCTTCGTCGATACGCCGCCCGGCGCCAACATTGTCGCTTATGTCGCAGCCTTCGTGCCAAAGTCGACCGGTGCGAACTACATGCCGCACATCACGGTGGGAGTCGCCACGGAAGCCTTCAGCAAGAAACTGAAGGCCGAGCCGTTCGAAACGTTTTCATTCAAGGCGAAAGACGTGGCCATCTACCAGTTGGGGAACTTCGGCGTGGCCGCGAAGGAGCTCTGGAAGAGCCCGGCGGCCCCCATGGCCTCCTGGAAGGATGGAGCGGCCAAAAAGTCGATCCTCAGTTTCGTGCAGCGCGTGACCACCGTAGGCGGACCCGACTTCGTGCCGGTGGCGGAGAGAATCGCCGTCTTCGACAACGACGGAACGCTCTGGTGCGAACAGCCGCTCTACAACCAGGTGCAGTTCGTCTTTGACCAGGTCCGCGCGCAGGCGCCCAAGCACCCTGAGTGGAAGACGAAGCAGCCGTTCCAGGCCCTGCTCGAAAACGACATGAAGACCCTGACCGCGGCCGGAGATGCCGGAATCATGGAGATGAGCATGGCCGTACACGCAGGTATCTCCACGGAGGAATTCGACCGGATCGCGAAGGACTGGCTTGCCACGGCCCGGCATCCGAAATTCAACCGGCCCTACACCGACCTGGTGTACCAACCCATGCTGGAGCTGCTGGACTTCCTGCGTGCGAACGGATTCAAGACTTACATCGTCTCCGGGGGCGGGATCGAGTTTGTCCGCGCTTACAGCGAGAAGTCCTACGGTATTCCTCCCGAACAGGTAGTGGGTAGCAGCATCGTGACGAAATTCGAAGTTCGAGACGGCAAGCCTGTGCTGATCAGACAGGACAAGCTGGACTTCATCGACGATCGCGAAGGCAAGCCGGTAGGAATCCAGAGTCACATCGGGCGGCGTCCCATCGCCGCATTCGGAAACTCGGATGGCGATTTTGCGATGCTCCAGTGGGTCACGGCGGGCGCGGGGCCGCGTTTCGGCCTTCTGGTTCACCACGACGACGCGGCGCGCGAGTTCGCCTACGACCGCAAGTCATCCGTCGGAAAACTGGACCGCGGCCTGGATGAAGCGCCCAAGCGCGGCTGGACGGTGGTCAGCATGAAGAGCGATTGGAACCGCGTGTTCGCGTTCGAGAAGAACTGAGCCCGTTTCTTTGGCTGGCGAACGTCGGGATGACCAAGGCATACGAGCGGTGGGTTGTAATGAGTCGAAATGTGATGCGAGTCGCTGTGCTCGTCCTGGCTGTTGGCGCCGCGGTGCGCGGAAGGGCCCAGCCGAATTCTGAATTGAATCGCTACTTTCTGCAGTCTGTCGGGCTCAGTCAGGACCAGGTCGCAGCGATCCGGGGCGGGCAGGCGGTCTCGGCGAAGATGAAGTCGCGTATTCCGGATGAGGTTTTCGTGTCCGGCGTGGTCTTCGTGAAGGCGACTCCGGAAAGCTATGTCAAACTGGCCTATGATTTTGGCCGTATGGCCAAGGTCTCTGGATTCCTGGCAGTGGGGAAATTCAGCGATCCGCCGCGAGTTTCCGACTTGAAGGGCTTCTCATTCGACAGCGAAGACATCAAGGCGTTGAAGGACTGCAAGCCTGCAAACTGTCAGATCCAGATGCCCGCAGGAGGCATCGAAGCACTTCACAAGTCCGTTGATTTGTCCGCACCGGACGCGGGTCACAAGGTGGACGACTTTGTGCAGGAGCGGGTAATCGAGCGTCTGCTCGCTTACCGGAAGGGCGGGAACCAGGTCCTCGGCGAATATAACGACAAGAAGAATCCCACGGAAGTGGCGGAGCAATTCAAGTACATGCTCAGCTACGCCAAAGCTTTGCCCAAGGAGCTGCCGGATTATTACACCTATCTTCTGGCTTACCCCAATGCCAAGCCCGCCAATGTGGAGAACATGTTCTATTGGGCGAAGGTGAAATTTGGTCTTAAGCCGACTCTGCGCGTGCTGCAGGTTGTGACCATGCAGGGGAACAGTCCACAGGAGCCGGCCTACACAATCGCTGAGAAGCAACTCTATTCCAGCCATTACTTTGAGACGGCCCTGGATATCACTTACTGTATCCGTAGCGACGATCCAAAACAGCCCGGCTTTTATCTCATTATGGTGATGGGATCGGAGCAGGCCGGCCTGACCGGTTTCAAGGGTTCAATCGTTCGCAAGGCCGCGGTGGACAGGTCGGCATCCTCTCTTCAGAAATCGTTGGCTGCGATCAAGAATACTCTGGAGAATCAATAAAGGTTCCGTCTCGGTCCAGCCTGAGAAAGGGCGCCTTCCCCAGCGAGTATTCCGCTCCTCGTAGGGGCGGGGCGCCGGGAAAAGTCTTCCGCGCTTGGTTCCTCGGAGTCGCCGCTGACGGCTGAAGTTGACAACGCCGCCCCGTACCCGAAGCGTCTGATAGGCAGTCCGGTGCCCGCCAGCAGCGTCAAACCAGCGCCGACCTTGCTCGCTCGCCCGCGCTCCGCTCGCAGACGAGGCCGGAGGAAGCTTGCGGCAAGTCGAAGGTCCCGGTGAGAGCCGTCTTCATTCGAATGTCATCTGGACAACAACAGACTGTAGCGCGCCGGGTAGCAAAAAAAGAGTCCCGGATGAGGTTTGGGCATCTCCACACGAACACCGGCGAGTGGAGCAACCCGGTCTTACTGTGTTGCATCACTTTGCCGATGCAGGCCGAGGAGAGATGATATGCGCGAACGGTATGGACTATTGGCAGGAGCCGCCGCTTTATTGTTGAGTTTGACGTGTGATCAGGCACGGGCCCAGGTTAGTTTCAAGGAATTCGCCGAGGGCTGCCTGATCACCAGCATGTCTGCCGACGGCAGCGTGGCGGTCGGAAACTACAACGCCGGCGCGGATGCGTTCCGCTGGACCGCCGCAGGCGGCGTGGAGTTGATCGGTGTGAAAGGGATATTCAACGGAATATCCATTTCGCGCGACGGAAGCACCATTGTGGGTACGGTGCCGGATTCGACGCGCAACAATCATGCCGCGATCTGGCAGGGCGGACGGAACTGGAGAACCCTGACGCCGTTTCCCGAAGCGGTCCCCAGCGGGGGGGCACATACCGTCAGCTTCGCGAATGCCGTTTCGGCGGACGGCTCCGTCATTGTGGGCGGCGCGTACGTATCGACGACTAAAGTTGTCGCATTCCGCTGGGAGGCGGCGACCGGCATGGTGAACCTGGGGACGTTCGACGAAGGCCCTGATTCCGACAGCACGGCGTACGCTGTCTCGGCGGACGGCAGGAACATAATCGGCTGGGACTCCAAGCCGGGATTCAGCCCGGCAGGTCCCGGGGGCGCCTCGATGAACGGGCGGCGCGGCGCAATCTGGTGGGACGGCAAGGAGCGGCTGCTGCATGCGTTCGGCTGGGCCGGGGAAGCGTGGGTCACCAACGATGTGGGCTCCATCATCGCCGGCCAGTTCCATCCGCTGGATGCGAGTGACCCGCGAAAAGGGGCTTCCTCTTATCTGTGGACGGCGTGGGACGGGCGCTTCGAGAACTTGGGAGCGGTGCCGACCCTCCTCGGGCCGAACTACATTTCGGAGCCGTATGGCGTCAGCGATGACGGTTCCGTGGTGGGCGGAAATTCGGGAGGTGTGGACAATAAGACCGCGTCGATCTGGACTCCAGCGACGGGGATGGTGTCCGTGAGCGATTACCTGACGATGAACGGTGTCACCGACCATCTGGGGTGGGATGGGCTGATCAAGACGTCTTACATCAGCCCTGACGGCCGCCTGATGGCCGGAGTCGGATACAAGCCTTACCCGTTTCTCAAGGGTTGGATCGTAACCTTGAAGTAACCTCGATCTCCCGCGAGACCGCGATTCCGGCGGGCCGAATCGTTCCTCCCCGCCTCATCGGTGTTTACCAGGTAAACATCCAGATACCGGCTTCCGTGGCA
>DATJYJ010000408.1:0-9121 GCA_035578025.1 Verrucomicrobiia bacterium | reverse complement strand
CTGCTGGTGGCCGACATGCAGGACCTCAAGGCCAACCCCGGCCGCCCGGGCACGGGAACGGTCATCGAAGCGCAGTTGGACCGGGGCCGCGGACCCGTGGCCACCGTGCTGGTGCGCAACGGAACGCTCTCCGTAGGCGATTTCTTCATCTGCGGCGCGGTATTCGGCAAGGTGCGCGCCATGCTCAACGACCGCGGCGCGCAGGTTCGCAAGGCCGAGCCGGCGACTCCGGTCGAGGTGCTCGGACTGGAATCGCTGCCCGAAGCCGGCGACGATTTCCAGGTGGTGACCGACACCGCCAAGGCGAAGCAGATCGTGAATTTCCGCGATCAGAAGGCCAAGGAAGCGGCGCTGGCCAAGAGCTCACGGCTCACGCTGGAGCAACTGCACAAGCAGATGCAGGCCGGCGACGTGAAGGAGCTGCCCATCATTATCAAGACCGACGTGGGCGGTTCGGCCGAGGTGCTTACCGAGACCTTGCAGAAGCTGTCCAACGACAAGGTCAAGATCCGCGTGATCCATTCCGGGGTGGGGGCGATCAACGAGAGCGACGTGCTTCTGGCGTCGGCCTCGAACGCGATCATCATCGGGTTCAACGTGCGTCCGGAGCGCAACGCCAGCGCGCTCGCCGAGCAGGAAAAGGTGGATATCCGGCTGCACACGATCATCTACAACCTGACCGACGAGATCAAGCGCGCCATGACTGGCCTGCTGGAGCCCGTGTTCAAGGAAGTCTACAAGGGCAAGGCGGAGGTGCGGGAGACGTTCCGCATCAGCAAGGTCGGCAACGTGGCCGGCTGCCAGGTGCTGGACGGCGTCATCACCCGCGACAGCGAAGTGCGCCTGCTGCGCGACAACGTGGTGGTACACACCGGCAAGGTTTCCTCGCTCCGGCGCTTCAAAGACGATGTCAGCGAAGTCAAGAGCGGCATGGAATGCGGCATCACGCTGGAGAACTTCGGCGACATCAAGCAGAACGACATCATCGAGGCGTTCGTGACGGAGCGGGTTGCCACCGAGGTCTTTGCTTGAAAAGCGGGGTCAGGGGTCGGGGAAAACGCAGCGGTCTCCTGCTCCGTGCACCGACACCGTCTGGCCGGGCCGTGATGACTCGCACGGGCGAAAGTCAGAGGCCGCTTCGCCCCGACCCCTGGCCCCTCACCCCCGACCCCCTTTTTGTATGGCGGCCATCGGAGTTCTGACTCTCGAACTGCGGCTGGAAGAAGCGCACTCGCTCAAGGAAAAGCGTCACGTGGTGCAGGGGCTGAAAGATCGCCTGCGCCGCAAGTTCAACGTGGCTGTCGCCGAGATCGCCAACCAGGAGACATGGCAGAGGGCCACTGTGGCCGCGGTCACGGTCTCCGGCGACCGGGTTTACGCCGAGAAAGTGCTGCAGAGCGTGGAGGACGAGGCGGCGGCGATCCTGGGCGGGGCGCTGGCGGAGACGGCGGTGGAGTGGATGGAGTGAGTGGGCAGGCCGGGAGGCCTACCCTACAAACGCATGGACGAGCGCAGGACATTACGCGTGGCGGAGGCGGTCCGCGAGGAGCTTTCCGAGCTCATCGGCTTCGAACTCGACGATCCGCGGCTGGCGGGGGTGGAGGTGACCGACGTGCACGTTTCGCACGACGGCCGGCACGCGAGCGTGAAAGTTGCCGTCGGCGGCGACGAACACGCTCAGAATCAGGCACTTGCGGCGCTAACACATGCCAGCGGATACCTCCGCCGGGAGCTTGCGGGGCGGCTGCAGCTCCGACACGTTCCAGAACTGCATTTCGAGCGTGACAAAAACCCGGACGTGGAGAGCCGTGTGGAATTCCTGCTGCGGCGAGCGAAAAAATCTCGCGCGCGGGAGGAAAACCAGCCCTAAAGTGAAACAGAATATGCTAGTTTTGTTTTTGTTGGCGGCACTGGCGTGTCCGGCGGAGACGTTGCGCCTGGAGAAGAGCGCCGACGCCATGGGCTCGACCTTTACCGTCGCCCTGTATGGCGACGACCGGATCCGGATGGAGGCGGCTGCCGATGCAGCCCTGGATGAGGTCCGGCGGCTGGACGAACTACTTTCGAATTACAAGGCGGACAGCGAGTGGAGCCAGGTAAATCGGAATGCCGCGGAGAAGCCGGTAAAGGTTTCGCCGGAGTTGTTCCGGCTGTTGGAGGATTGCGAGGAGTACAGCCGGGAGAGCGAAGGCGCGTTCGACATCACGGTGGGTCCGCTGATGAAGGTTTGGGGGTTTTACAAGGGCTCCGGCCACTTGCCCCACAAGCCCGAGATACAGGCGGCGCTCACGAAGGTGGGCTACCGGCACATGCATCTGGATGCCGCCGCCCAGACCGTGTGGTTCGACCGGCCGGGAGTGGAAATCGACCCGGGCGGAATCGGCAAGGGATATGCCGTGGACCGGATGGTGGAGGTATTGAGAAAAGCGGGTGTGCGATCGGCCCTGGTGGCGGGATCGGGCAGCAGCATCTATGGAATCGGGGCGCCGCCCGATGAGCCTGACGGCTGGGCGGTCAAGATCAAAGACCCGTGGGATTCGAGTAAGACTTTAGCGGAAGTCCGGCTGAAGGACATGTCAATGTCTACCTCGGGCAGCTACGAGAAGTTCTTTCGCGCCGAGGGCCGGATCTATGCCCACATCATGGATCCGCGCACCGGCTATCCGGCGCAGGGGAGCGTGTCGGTTTCGGTGGTCGCGCCGCGCACGATCGACAGCGAGGCGTGGGCCAAGCCGTACTTTGTGAACGGCCGCCAGTGGGCGGTGAAACATCGGCCGAAGGATTTTCAGGTGTTTTTTTGCGAAGACCGGCCGGAGAAGCAAGACAGGATGAACAAGCCATGCGCGTGGCTCCAATGACAAGCCGTTTTCTAGACGCCTGCCGGCGACGTCCGACCGATGTGCGCCCGGTGTGGTTCATGCGGCAGGCGGGGCGATACATGAAGCAGTATCGCCAGATCCGTGAAAGACACGGGATCCTCGAGATGTGCAAGCGCCCCGACCTGGCGAGCACCGTCACGCTGCAGCCGGTCGAGGCCCTGGATGTAGACGCGGCCATCATCTTCGCGGATCTGCTGCTGCCGGTAGAACCGATGGGCCTGAAGCTGCGGTACGAAAAAGGCGAAGGCCCGGTGATCGGCAATCCGGTGCGCAGCTCCGACGACGTGGATTCACTGGCCACCACCAACACGGACGAACTTGGCTACGTCGGCGAGGCGATCGCGATGGCGGTACGCGCGCTGGCCGGCAAGGTGCCGGTGATCGGCTTTGTGGGCGCGCCGTTTACGATGGCGAGCTACATGATCGAAGGCGGAGCGTCGCGCAATTTTATTCGTACCAAGAAGCTGATGTACAGCGACGAGACCTTGTGGCGGCGGCTGATGGGCAAGATCGTGGACGTGCTGGCGCCGTTCGCGCACCTGCAGGTGGCCGCGGGTGCGCGCGCCATTCAGGTGTTCGACAGCTGGGTGGGCGCGCTGGGGAGCGACGACTACGTGCGCTTTGCGGCGCCGTATTCGCGCGCGCTGATCGAGCGTATCCGCTCGACGGGCGCGCCGGTGATCCACTTCGGTACGGGCGCCAGCGGCTTTTTTCGCGAACTGCACGCGGCGGGCGGCGATGTGATGGGCGTGGACTGGCGCATCAATATCGACCAGGCGTGGATGGACATCAGCTACCGCTCCGCGATCCAGGGCAACCTGGACCCGGTGGCGCTGTTCGCGCCGCAGCACGAGCTGCGCACCAAGGTGCACGAACTGCTCAAGCGCACCGGCACGCGTCCCGGCCACATTTTCAACCTCGGACACGGAATCCTGCCGGAAACGCCGGTGGAGAACGTGAAGGCCGTGGTGGAGATGGTCCGCGAATTCCGGCCGTGAGTCGGACGGTAATCATCGGCGGCGGAATCAGCGGCCTCTCCACGGCATACTACCTCGCGAAAGCCGGCGTTCCTTCAACCATCATCGAAGCGCGCCCGCGGCTGGGCGGAGTGATCCAGACCGAGCACGTAGACGGCTGCACCATCGAGGCCGGACCGGACAGTTTCCTCTCGATCAAGCCCGCCGCGCTGGAGCTGATCCGCGAACTGGGACTGGCGGCCGACGTCATCGGCTCCAACGACCATTTGCGGGTCACCTTCGTGAAGAAGAACGGCCGTCTGGTGCCGCTGCCCGACGGCCTGATGATGATGGTGCCGACCAAGATCCTGCCGCTGCTGACTACGGGCCTGGTCAGCCTGGGGACCAAAGCGCGAATGGGAATGGAACTGCTGCGCGCTCCCAAGGTGCGGGCCGAGGACGAATCGGTGGCGGATTTCGTCCGTGAGCACTACGGGCAGGAGGCGGTGGATTACCTGGCCGAGCCGCTGCTCAGCGGAATTTACGGCGGAGATCCGCGGCAGCTCAGCGTGACGGCTGTGCTGCCGCGCTTCGTGGAGCTGGCGGCGAAGTACGGCAGTTTGACGCGCGGCGTGCTGGCCATGCGCGCGCAGGCGCCGAAGGGCCGCAAGCCGTCGCCGCTGTTCCGGACGTTGAAAGGCGGCCTGGGGCAGATGGTGGCGGCGGTACAGGCGTCCATTGCAGGCAAGACGGAAGTCGTCGAGGGGCGTGCCGAGTCGATTGAGCGCGCCGGCGCGGGCTATCGGGTTCGGCTGGCGGACGGCTGGATGGAGGCGGAGAATCTGGTGATGGCCTGCGAAGCGCACAACGCCGGACCGCTCGTCACGGGTGTGGATGCGCGCCTGGGCGAGTTGCTGGGGGCGGTGCCGTACAGCTCGTCGATGACGGTGGCGCTCGGCTACGACGCGGCGGATTTCGAGCGCCTGCCGGTGGGCTTCGGGTTCCTGGTGCCGAAGAAGGAACGCCGGCGCCTGGTAGCCTGCACGTGGGTGGGCACCAAGTTCTCGCATCGCGTGCCTGAAGGCAAAGTGGTGGCGCGGTGTTTCCTGGGCGGCATGGACGACGCAGGGATTCTGGGCGAACCGGACGAGGCGGTGACCCGGGCGGCGATCGACGAGCTGCGCGAGATCGCCGGGGTGACGGCGCGTCCGCGGTTCACGCGCATTTTCCGGTGGCCGAAGTCGATGGCGCAGTACACGGTGGGCCATCCTTTGCGGCTGAAGGAAATTGAAGCGCGGGTGGCCGCGTTGCCGGGGCTGTATGTCGCGGGAAACGCCTACGAGGGGATCGGAATACCCGACTGCATCCGGCTGGGGCGCGCGGCGGCGGAGAAAATTCTCAGTCGCAGCCAGGGGTAGAGAGGCGCGTGCCCGGCTCTCGTGGGATATACTGCCCTGCATGCGGCGGCGCCGCTTTCTTACCATCTCCGCCACGGCAATGGGAGGGACCCTGGTGTACACCCTCGACCGCACGCCGGTGCGGCTCCACGCACAGCCAGGACGCAAGATCCGCATGCCCTTGCGATTCTTCGACGAACGCGGGGCGCTGATTGTGGCCGCGGCCGCCGCACGGATCTTTCCCAGCGACTCGTCCGGTCCTGGCGCTTCCGAAGCCGGCGTGATCGTCTACATCGACAGGCAACTGGCGGGTCCCTACGGCCGCGACCGCTACCGCTACGTGCAGCCGCCCTTCGAAGATGGACTTCCCGAGCAAGGCTACCAGGGGAAGGCCACGCCGCGCGAGATTTATCGCGAAGGGCTGGCGCTGCTGGGGCAGGACTTCGACTCGCTGCCTGCGGCGGACCAGGACCGTAAGCTGCTGGCGATCGAGACGACGCTTTTCTTCCGGCTGCTGCGCGAGCACACCGTCGAGGGCATGTTCTGCGACCCCATGCACGGCGGCAATGCGGACCTGATCGGCTGGCAGCTCATCGGCTATCCCGGGCCGTACATGAGCTGGACCAACGACATCGACCGGCACTACGGGAAACCCTACCGGCCCAAACCGCGCAGCCTCTCCGAAGTCGTGGGCCATCCTGTGAAGCCGTGGGAGGATGCGGAGTGAAGACGCTCCCGCGCGCGGATGCCGTCATCGTGGGGGGCGGATGGACCGGCCTGCTGATGGCCAAGGAACTGGGCGCGAGGACCGCGCTGTCGGTGGTGGTGCTGGAGCGCGGCGGCCCGCACAAGACCTCGGATTATGCCGAGGGCATGGACGAGGTGGACTATTCCCTGCGGCTCCGCATGATGCAGGATGCGTCGCGGGAGACGGTGACGTTCCGCCCCACGGTGAAGGAGCGAGCGTTGCCGATTCGCCAGTTCGGGTCGTTCCTCCCGGGAACCGGCACCGGCGGAGCCGGCGAGCACTGGACCGGCCTGACGCCGCGCTTCCTGCCGGACTGCTTCGAGATTCACACCCGCACCGTCGAGCGCTATGGCGCGAAACGCCTGCCTGCCAACCATGCCATTCAGGACTGGGGCATAACTTATAGCGAGCTGGAGCCATTCTACACGCGCGCCGAAAAACTGTTGGGCGTGTCCGGAAAGGCCGGTGTTAGCCCCTTCGAAGGCCCGCGCTCCGCCGAGTATCCCACGCCCCCGATGAAGCTGGCGTACTTCCCTTCGCTCATTGACGGCGCCGCGCGGTCTCTGGGCTACCATCCGGCACCGACGCCTTCTGCGAACCTGAGCACGGCGTACCGGAATCCGGACGGCATCGTACGCCCTGCCTGCCAGTACTGCGGCTTTTGCGAGCGGTTCGGGTGCATGGTGGGCGCCAAGGCGCAACCGACGAACACGCTGCTGCCGGTGATCGCACGCCAGAAGGGCGTGACCATCCGCACCGGGGCCGATGTCCGCCGCGTGCCGCATCAGGACGGCAAAGCGACCGGAGTGCTGTATCGCGATGCGGGCGGGGAGGAGGTTTTCCAGCCCGCGGACATCGTGGTGCTGGCCTCGTGGACGTTGAACAATACCCGCCTGCTGTTGCTGTCGAAGATCGGGGAGCCTTACGACCCGGCGACGGGCCGGGGACAGGTGGGACGCAACCTCACCCACCAGGTCAATTCCCGGGGATTCGTGCTCTTCTTCGATCGGCCGCTGAACCGTTTCATGGGCGCGGGCGCCTGCGGTGTGACCATCCGGGATCTGGACGGCGACTGCTTCGATCACACGTCGCTCGATTTCCTTCGCGGCGCAGCCGTGAACGCGATGGCCATCGGCTACCCCCCAATCCGCAGTTTTGGCATCGTTCCCCCTTCCGTCAAGGCCACATGGGGAACGGAATGGAAGAAGGCCGCGATCGACGCCTTCGAACGTACCGCGAACCTCGGCATCAGCGGCGAGCATCTTGCCTACACCACGAACTACATGGATCTCGACCCCACTTACCGCGACGGCCATGGCGACCCTCTGCTCCGGCTGACCATCAGTTGGAACGACAACGATCGCAACCTGATTCGGCACGTGGCGGCGAAGATGTCCGAGGTGGCCCGTGCCGCGGGTGCGCGCGAGGTGTCGGCACCGCCGCTTTCCGCGTACGACGTCATGAGTTACAAGAGCACGCACATCCAGGGCGGAACTATCATGGGCGCCAGTCCCGCGACCTCCGTGCTGAATCCCTGGCTGCAACACTGGCAGATGCCGAACCTGTTTGTGCTCGGCGGGTCGTCGTTTCCGCAGAATCCGTCCGGCAACCCGACGCTGACCATTCTTGCCCAAACGCTGCGCACCGCCGACGCGCTGATCGGCCGGTACCTGAGGCAGCCGGGTCCGCTGATGTAGCGCGGGCGCGTTTTGTGTGCCGCACGGCAAGTTAGCGATCCGAAGGTACAGATCCGGACAGCCTGTCGGAAATAACTCGGTCGGGTACTAGTACAAAATTGCTGGTCGCGAGTGGAATGACTCGTTACTCTATCACCCGGATGTGCTATCGTCCTGACAGACCCGGTACGCCTTTACTCGGAGGGATCGATGATTCGCGTCAGATCTTACGTTCTTCCCCTGACATGCTTAGCGTTCGCATGTTCGCCGGGAGTGCTTCACGCCGACATCTTTACGTTCACGCTGGGCAGTGCGACTCCCAGTTTTACGGATGGCCAGAACGTCGGAGAAACAACTTACAATGCCGCCGTGGCCGGCAATGCGGCGCCTTTCAATGGCGTGATTGGCTCGGATATCAGTGGGCCGAACTTTTCGGCAACCTGGGCATATAATTACGCAGCGATCGGAGGGACGATCGCATCGGCAACCCTGATGTTGGGGATGTGGGATACCGACGCTCAGGGCGCAGGCAACCAGGTCGCGAACTTTACTGTGGGTGGAGTCAACTTGACCGCGACCCTGAATACAGCCTTCGAAGGCCATGGAGGAGCTACCGGCGAATATGACATCTACACGATTACATTGCCAGGTTCGACGTTTGCAGCCTTGGCTGCCGGCACGCCGGGGCTCGCGCTCTCGTTGCAGAACGGCCTTGGCACTTTAGGTTCCACGCCCTTCAACGGCGCAGGCCTGGATTTTTCGACGCTTTCAATCACCACCAACACAACGAGCGGCACGGTCCCGGAGCCAGCGGCAGGCGTGCTGCTGCTTACGGTGATTGCAGCGGTGGCTTGTGTGAGGACACGCGGTCAACGCGTAGTGTAGTCCGCGAGGCGACGACCTAGTGGGTCATCGCGTAGATGATGTAGTTGATCCCGATACGGACGCCCAAGGCTGAGAACTTCTCCGGGTACACGGGATCGTCGGCGTTTTCCCAGGAATCGCCGAGGTCCATGTTGTGGCAGATGGCGGCCATCACGCGGCCGTTGTCGTCGTAGATGCCGCGCCAGCGCGGGACCTTACCGTCCTTCTCGTAAATCCGGTGGGTTTGGACGAACTGCATGCCCGGCACCTGGTAGCGCTCGTCGAGGTCGAAGACGGTGTGGAAGATGGGGTCGCCATCGGGGATGTCGACGATCTTGCGCTCGGGGAAGACCTTCTGCATGGTGTACACGAAAACTTCCCACTCGTTGGTGCCGTGGAAGTCGTCGCACATGAAGAAGCCGCCGCGCAGCAGGTACTCGCGGAACTTGTTGATCTGGGAGTCGGTCAGCTCCCAGTGGCCGACTTCGACGGCATAGAGGAACGGGTAGTTGAAGACGTCGTCGTCATCGTCGAGATTGATCGGCTGCTCGACGGAGCGCGCGTGGATGCGGGTGAGGCGGCGGACGGCGGCGGCGAGGTG
>DATJYJ010000407.1:0-39893 GCA_035578025.1 Verrucomicrobiia bacterium | reverse complement strand
AAGCGGCCAGCGTGTCAAGGGAACCTCAGCTCGGCGGAGGCCCGCCTGATGTTTCGGAGGGATGACGTGCCCGTGCGGATCTATTTCCGGATCACCTAGAATCGCGGCAATGCGATCTTCAAAGCGCTCCGAGATGAAGTGCTCGAGTCTTTCCGCTTCTTCGTGAACTTCGTCCCAGGAGTACTTCAGCACGTCATGAAGGAACAGCTCAAGCAGGCGATGATGCCTCACGACTTACCAAAGCCCGTCTTTCACCAGCGGCTGTCAAACGGACACCGTGATGCTTCTGATAGTGAACCAGCGCGGGGCGCTGTGCCGCCAGTTTCTGGAGCATGCCGGTCACAGAAGGAGTGCGAATACTCAGCCTTTCGGCCAAAGCGTTCGTTGTCACGCGCCCGTTTGCTGCGCCGCCCAATTCGAGGATGGCTTTCAGGTAGTCTATAGTGGTCCCCAGAATTCAGACCAGGCAATAAGCTATTTAGCACCGTGACAACTAAGGAGAGGGGGATTCGCGCATGCGAAAGGCACTGTGCGTGCTATTTTTGGCCTCGCGCTTCTGTGCGCGCCCATGGCCTTGTTCGGCCAAGCCGTATGTGGCAGTATCCCGGGAAACGTGACGGACGCCAGTGGCGCCGCCGTTCCGAACGCCAAAGTCAACATCACCGACCTCGGCAAAGGGGTCACGTACAACACCACTACCAACGATTCCGGGAACTACAGCCAGCCGCACCTGATCGTCGGCAGCTACTCGGTCCGCGTCGAGGCCTCCGGATTCAGTGCCTATCTCAAGCAGCCCGTCACAGTCGAGGTCGACTCGGTCGCCCAAGTCAACGCCCAACTGAGCGTCGGCAGCGTCGACGAAACCGTCAGTGCGACGGCCGAGGCAGCCATTCTCAAGACCGAGCGCTCCGAAGTCTCGGACGTGATGACGACGAAGGCCGTCGCCGAGCTTCCTGTCCTCGGCCGCCACATGAGCCGTCTCTATTTTCTCGTCCCCGGAGTACAGGCTAGCCTGGGCTAAGGCGCTTTATCGGCGCGCGGCCTCGGAGCCGGCGGCGCGGAGGGCGTTGTCGCCATTCGTGGTCACGATTTTCCTCCTTGGTTTCGGCGTTGGGTTACCGCCGGTCTCGAGCCCGGGCGCAGCACGCGGCTTAAGCCGCTCCAATCGCCTCAGCATTGCCTTCCCGCATGGCTTTGACATCCCGCATGGGAGGCTGCCCGAAAAAGCGGCTGTACTCGCGGCTGAACTGGCTTACGCTTTCGTAGCCGACTTCGTACGCCGCGCGCGTCGCATCCATGCCGTCCGCCAGCATGCGCTGCCGCGCTGCCTGCAGCCGTAGCTGCTTCTGGTATTGCAGCGGGCTCATCGCGGTCAACGCGCGGAATTGGTGGTGGAGCGTCGAGACGCCCATCCGCGCTACGCCGGCGAGTTCCTCCATGTGAAGCGGCTTGGTGTAGTTGGACCTCAGCCAGGCGATTGCTCTCGCGGTTCGGTTGCTCAAATCGCCTCTGGTCGCGATCGCCCGGAGGCGCTCTCCCTGCGGGCTCCTCAGAATGCGGTACGCGATTTCCCGCTGGATCAGTGGACCGAGGAACGGAATGTCCTCAGGGGTGTCCAGAAGATCGAGCAGCCGGATGGAAACACTCAGCAGCCCGGCCGTCGTTTCCCCGACCGCCAGTCCCCCTCGCCGCGGAGATCCTTGCGGTTCGGGCAGATCTTCCCTGCCCAGAACCTCCTGTACCGCCGGCATGTCCAGTCTGAAACGAAACGAGAGGAAGGGCACCCCTTCCGAAGCTTCCAGAATCTGACTCCGAATCGGCACGTCGATGGACGACACCAGGAACGACGATCCGTCGCACAAATAGTCCGTCCCTCCAAGGTGGATCAGCTTCCGCCCCTGCACGAACACCGAAAGGCTTGTCTCGCAGGTCGTCCAGCGGCAGGCGCTGGGCACGCTGTGGCGGAAAAGGTCCAGCCCGTCAACCGCTGTCGGATGTTCTCCTTCCGACCTCGCATGCGCCGCAATTCGGCGAGCCAGCGACTTCCGCATCTCTGCCAGGTCGCCTCCCCGATCTTCCTGATGTTGTGCCTGCGTTGCCATTTCCGCGTCCTGCCTTCTCGTCTTACAGATTAGCTCGCGAGATCGCCCCATGTGCACAAAACCCGTCCGTTAAACAGGATCAGGCAAAAAAACGGCAGGATCGGGAAAGCGCGCGAGACCTTCTCGCCCGTATCTTGAAATTGAGAGGCGGCCTCTCGAACGCCGCATGTGGGACGGCCACGTGCTTCAAGGAGAAAACGATGCAAGGAACAGTTCTTTATGGTCCACGTGATGTGCGTTTCGAGGAAGTTCCGGACCCGGGAATCCTCGGGCCGACCGATGCGCTGATCCGGCTGCCGGCAACCTGCGTCTGCGGATCGGACCTTTGGCCGTACCGGGGCTTGCAGCCGATCAACGGCCCTACGCCGATGGGCCACGAGTACTGCGGCTTCGTCGAAGAGACCGGTAGTGCCGTCAAGTCTCTCAAGCCCGGACAATTCGTGATCGGCTCCTTCGCCACCTCGGATAACACGTGTCCCCATTGTCAGTATGGTTACCAGTCGTCGTGCATTCATCGTGAGTTCATGACAGGGGCACAGGCGCCGTTGCTGCGCGTGCCTCATGCGGATGGGACACTCGTGCCGACGCCGGACTTGCCGTCCGACTACCTTGTGCCGAGTCTGCTGACGACTTCAGACGTGCTGGGCACCGGTTGGTTCGCCGCCGATGCCGCCAATGTCAAGCCGGGGACGACCGTGGTAGTCGTCGGCGACGGCGCGGTCGGGCTGCTCGGCGTCCTCTCGGCCGGGCAGATGGGAGCCGCACGGATCGTCGCGATGAGCCGCCACCAGTCACGGCAGAAGCTCGCGCGAGAGTTCGGCGCCACCGATATCGTGACCGAACGTGGTGAGGAGGGAGTGGAGCGGATCAAGGATCTGACCAAAGGAGTCGGCGCCGATTCCGTCCTGGAGTGTGTCGGCACCCAGGAGTCGATGATGCAGGCGATCCGCTGTGCGCGTCCCGGCGGGTCTGTGTCTTTCGTGGGCGTTCCTCATCAGGTGAGCCTGGACGGAGGCCAGCTTTTCTTCAGTCACGTTCACCTCCACGGCGGCCCGGCTCCGGTGCGCCGCTACTTACCCAAGCTGATCGATCTGGTGCTGAGCGGAAAAATCAACCCTGGGAAGGTATTTGACCTGGTGCTCCCGTTAGATCAGGTCGCAGAGGCTTACAAAGCGATGGATGAGCGTCGGGCGATCAAGGCGTTGCTGCGAGCCTGACCCCGAATGGCAGGAAGAAAACATGAGCGTATGCTCCGCAAGACGAGCTGAAACAGATTGCCGCGGCCGGGGCCGCAGCAGGCATGGGACTGGCTACGGCAAACGCCTTTGCGGAGGCGGGCGCCGCCGTTGTGCTCGCGGACTACAAGGAAATAGGCGTGAAGGCCGCGGCCGGCCGATTGGCCGCCGCCGGTCACAAGGCTATTGCGGTCCGTTGTGACGTCAGCGATGACGCGCAAGTGGAGGCGATGGTGGAGCGCACCGTTGCCGGGTTCGGCTGGCTCGACGCCGCTTTCAACAACGCGGGCGTCATGGCGAGCATCTCCCCGACCGCCGACAGCAGCCGCGAAGACTGGGACCGCGTTCGTTGATGAGCTCGGCCTCCTGATCGCACCTGGAATGGATGGCCGCCATGGCATTCCCACGGTGTTCGATGGGGTCGGCCTCGCCACGGGCAGGGCGTTCCCCCTCAGGCTGAAATCGGTGGAGCGTCGCGAAGGCGACATGATCTGGGTCCGGTACGAGAAGGGATAAGGTTGATATGGAGATCAAACGAGTTGGCTCGCAGGCGTCGGCAAAGGGACCGTCGGACTGGTTTACCGGTACGGTGCGGATCGACGCTCTTTTTCAGGCGCCCGATCCCGCGCTTGTCTCAGGCGCTAGCGTGACGTTCGAACCGGGTGCGCGCACCGCCTGGCATACGCATCCGCTTGGACAAACTCTCATCGTGACAGCCGGCTGTGGCTGGGCCCAGCGCGAAAGCGGACCGGTCGAGGAGATTCGCCCCGGCGACGTGGTGTGGTTTTCCCCCGGCGAGAAGCACTGGCATGGGGCTACACCTACGACCAGCATGACGCACATCGCGATTCAGGAAAGGCTTGACGGCAAGGTCGTCGATTGGATGGAACAAGTCACAGACGCACAATACAGGAAGCGATAACCGGGCGCGCTTTACACGTTCAGCGAAAGTCCGGGACAGCATGCGGATATCGCACGGGAACTCGCGCGCCGATTCACCCGCTTCCGCGGCACGCGCCGGCGAGGCGCATCGGAAGTCCATCGTACTCCTGCGCAATGATCGGAAGTCGCTGGCCATGGGGAGCAGGCGGTCGGCGGAGCGAGTTCAGCGAAGCGTACCTTCATTGCGGCCTGTCGGCACCGCCCCGAGTGCCCGCGGTCGGATACCGATAGGTCGGCTGAGGCCGGCCGGGAGTGAGGCAGCGGAATTCCGTGGTCAGCGCCCGAACCGACGGTCCGGAGAGCCGCGACATGGCTTCCCGCACGATGGCTTCCAGGAACTCCGCGGCGGCTTGCACCCGCGCATTGAGAATCAGCGTGCCTCTGCCGCCGTGGAGCGCGGACTGGTCGGGAACGATCACTGCGCCATCGACGTTGGTCAGGTTCGCGGTTCTTTGCTCCTCGCCGGCGGTGACGACAATTTTCACGTGGCCCACCTCGGTCCTGCTCTCACGCAGGCTGCCGTGCAGGGCGGTAATCAGCGCGATCGCGGGCCGCAGAAAATCGGCGTCCGCTTCCACCGCTTCTAGGTGGATAACGGCGTTCAGCCAACCCAGTACCGCTTCGCCCTCGGCGTAGCGGTCGTAGTCCACATCCACTACATGCGAACCCGCTTCGCCCCCGGCCAGCACATCGGCCATCCACGCGTCGATTCCCTCTCCGGTCGCCGCCGATAGTTCACCGATCGGGCGGTTTGGGAACGCCTCGCGCAACAGCACCGTCAACGCCGCTCGCTCCGTCGCATCCAGCAGGTCAATTTTGTTCAACAGCAGGCGGTCGGATTCGGCCATTTGCAGCCTCAGGATGTAGAGCGCGTTGGGGTGTAGTTCCGATTCGCTCTCGCCCAGTGCCTCGCGCACGTGATCCGGACTGACCAGGACAGTAAACGGCGCGACATCGATATCGGGGCGGCGATCCTTCAGCGGTTGAAGAATCGTTGCCGCAAGATCCGTGCAACTGCCAACGGGCTCCGCCAGGATGATGTCGGCGCCGCGGTCGATCAGGGACTGAACCGCCGCTTCAAAGGCGTGGAAGTCGCAGCAGAAACAGCTTCCGGCGACTTCCTTTACCCCGCAACTGCAGCCCGAGAGAATGGCTGTGTCCGCCAAACCGGGCGCCTGGTCGTTGACGATCGTGCCGACACTCCTTCTCCTTTCCGACATCCGCCGGGCGACCTGCTTCAGGAGAGTGGTCTTGCCCGAGCCGAGAAATCCCCCGGTCAGGATCAGTTTCGTCATACCCACCACGCCCTTTCAAAACACGACTCGCCCGCACGACCCGTAACCGTGTTCCTGTGGCGGTGCGTCTCGCTCTGCACCAGCAGCACCGCGACCCCGCTGAGCGGCTTCCCGCCGGCGTCCTTCACCACGCCCGCGACAAGGCCTTCCAGCGATTGGGCCGGGGCGGGAGGGAAAAAAACCAGAGTGCACAGTAACGCGCGTAATTTCATATGGCGACTCGATCCGGTTGGAGATGACATGCTCTCTGCGTGCGCAAGGAAAGCGCTCCGGTCGGGCACGACTCGGCGCAGCGCCGGGCGGCCACGGTCAGAGCTTCGGACAGCGGCTTACCGAAAGGAGGAGCGACCCTGACGTCGAATCCCCGGCCGATCATGGTCATGCCGAATTCTTCCCCCGCGGCGGCGGCGATGCGCACGCAGGCGTCGCAGCTGATACATTTGCCCGGCTCGTAGACAATCTCCGGGTGCGAGTCGTCTTCCGAGAAACGGCGGCGAGCGCCGGCGAAGCGGCCTGCGTCCGCTCCGTACTCGGTCGCGAGGGAACGGATGGTACAGCAGTTCGCCTTGCGGCAGCCGCACGTCATACAGCGGCGCGCCTCGCGCACGGCATCCGCGGCAGACAGCCGGCCTTCCACTTCCTCGAAGGTGGTGAGACGCCGTTCCAGCGGAAGTTCCGGCAGCCGCGCGCGCGGAGCCTTTTCGATTCCGCGGAAGATGGCGGCTCGCTCGCTGTCGTCGATCGGGCGCATCGCGACTGCGGCGTTGACCGGCTCGCCGGTGACCGGTTCGTCCGAGAGGTACTGATGAATGGAAGCTGCGGCCATTCTCCCCGCGGCGACTGCGCGTACGGCCAGGTCCGCGCCGAGCACTGCGTCGCCGCCGGCGAATACTCCGGGGAGGCTGGTCGCCATCGTGTGCAGATCGGCGGCGATGCCCCATCGGGTGACCCTGAGACCTTCGCTCTCCGCCAGCGACCGCTCCACCGATTGTCCGATGGCCGCCATCACCGCGGAGCACGGCACGGCAAAATCGGACCCCTCCATCGGTATGGGGCTGCGCCGTCCGGACGCATCCGGTTCCCCCAGAACCATGCGCCGGCAGATCAGGGTCAGACCCCTCGCGCTCCGCTCCAGCCGTACTGGCGCCACCAGGTACTCGATGTGAACGCCCTCGGCTTCCGCGCTCTCGACTTCTTCCATCAGACACGGCATCTCCTGTCGCGTACGCCGGTAAAAGACACGAACGCGGGCGCCGAGGCGGATCGCGCTCCGGGCGCAGTCAATGGCGGTGTTGCCGCCGCCTACGACGATCGCGTCGTCGCCGATCGCAGGCGCATTCCCGGTCTCCACCTGTTCCAGGAACCCGATTCCGGGCAGCGCCAGTTCCTCGCCCGGACACCGCAGACCCTGCGCTTGCTGTGCCCCGATGGCGACGAACACGGCCTGGTGTCGAGCGCGCAACTCCGCCAAAGTGAAGTCCGAGCCCCAGCGCGCGTTCATGCGGAACTCCGCGCCCAATTGCCGGACGGCCGCGATCTCCGCGTCCAGCGCCTCCCTGGGCAGGCGATACTCGGGAATGCCGTAGCGCAACATGCCGCCCGGCTGCTCGTGAGCATCGAAGAGCGTGCAGGCATGGCCCCTCTGCTGCAGGTAGTAGGCGGCGGCGAGCCCCGCCGGACCGGCGCCGATGATGGCGACCTTCTTCCCGCTGGGTGCGCTCGAAGGCGCCAGGAACGGCTTCGGCCCGTCGAGGTCGAGGTCGGCAACGTAGCGGTGCAGTGCGCCGATGGTGAGCCCCTGATCCAGTTCCGAGCGGCGGCAGTTCTGCTCGCACAGCCGCGGGCAGACCCGCCCCAGCGATCCGGCCAGCGCCAGGCGCCTCGCGATTACCTCCATGGCGCGGCCCGTGTCGCCGGTGGCGATGCCGTACATGAATCCGGGGATGTCCAGGCCCGCCGGACAGCCGGCGGCGCACGGCGCATCGCATTCGCCGGCGTGATCGGAGAGCAGCAGCTCCAGCGCCATCCGCCGCGCCTTGCGTACGTCCTCGCTCTGGGTATGGACCACCATGCCTTCCGCTACCGGCATCGCGCAGGCCGGCGAAAGTGTCCGGCTTCCCTCGATCTGCACCGCACAGACGAAACACGAGGCGGCGGGCTCGATGCCCTTCACGTGGCACATGGTCGGGATGCGAATCCCCAACCATTCCGCGGCGCCCAGAATAGTCGTGCCCGCTTCTACCGCGATCGGGCACCCATCGATGGTGAGCCGGATCACGAGAGCACCTCCACCGCGTCGTCCTGGCACGCCTGGCGGCACATGTCGCACCGGGTGCAGAGGCTATCGTCGATCGAATGTTGCTCGTGGGGCTTGTATGTGATGGCGCCGGTGGGGCAGGCCTGCGCGCACAGCGTGCAGCCGATGCAGTTCTCGTTAATGCTGTAGCGGATGAGTGCCGTGCATCGTCCTGCCGGGCAGCGGTGCTCGTCGAGGTGTGCTTCGTATTCCTCGCGGAAATGACGCAGTGTGGTCAGCACCGGGTTGGGCGCCGTCTGACCCAGACCGCACAGGCTGCCGCGGCTCACGAAGGAGCCGAGTTCTTCCAGCCTTTCCAGGTCGTCCGGTTGCCCTTTGCCTTCGCACAGGCGCTCCAGGATCTCCAGCATGCGCTTGGTGCCGATCCGGCAGAAGGTACACTTGCCGCACGATTCTGCCTGCGTGAAGCGCAGGAAGAAGCGCGCGATGTCCACCATGCAATCGCGGTCGTCGAGCACGACCATGCCGCCCGACCCCATGATGACCCCGGTGCGCGCCAGGGCATCGTAGTCTACCGGGGTATCGGCGAGGGCGGCCGGAATGCAGCCGCCGGACGGCCCGCCCAGTTGGACCGCCTTGAACTTGCGCCCGTTCTTGATCCCGCCGCCGATCTCCTCCACCACCTCGCGAATCGTGATCCCCATCGGCACCTCGATCAGTCCGCCGCGCTTGATCTTGCCGGCGAGTGCGAACACCTTCGTGCCCTTGCTGGTCGCCGTCCCCAAGGCGCAGAAGGCCGCGGGTCCATGCCGCAGGATCCAGGGAATGCACGCCAGCGTCTCGACGTTGTTGATGACGGTGGGGTGGCCGCGAAACCCGCGCTCGACCGGGTAGGGCGGTCGCAGTCTCGGCATGCCGCGCCCTCCCTCCAGCGACTGGATCAGTGCCGTTTCTTCGCCGCAGACGAACGCGCCCGCGCCTTCGCGCACTTCCAGCCGAAGATCGCCGAGCAACCCGCGCTCCACTGCCGCGGCGATGGCGGCGCGCACGTTCTTCACCGCCAGCGGGTACTCGGCGCG
Organism: Verrucomicrobiia bacterium; assembly: GCA_035578025.1. Classification (GTDB taxonomy): domain Bacteria; phylum Acidobacteriota; class Terriglobia; order Bryobacterales; family Bryobacteraceae; genus Solibacter. The sequence goes on along the minus strand of DATJYJ010000407.1, from coordinate 30,983 downwards.
GATATAGAGGAAGCCTTCTCTCGCGCCGATGGCATAGGCGGCGATGGCCAGCCCTTCCAGGACGCGGTGCGGGTCGCTCTCCAGAACCGCGCGGTCCATGAACGCGCCCGGGTCGCCTTCGTCGCCGTTGCAGATGACGTACTTGACTTCGCCCGGCTGGCCGCGTCCGATCTCCCATTTGCGGCCGGTGAGAAAGCCCGCCCCGCCACGGCCGCGTAGGCCAGAGGCGGAAACGGCCGCGATCACTTCGGCCGGGCTCTTGCTTTCGCGGCAGGCGCGCAACTCCCGGTAGCCGCCGCATGCCAGATAGTCGTCGATGTTCAGTGGGTCGATTACGCCGCAGTTCTCGAGCACGATCCGCTTTTGCCTGCCGAGATAAGGCGTGCCGTCGAACGCGCTGGCCGCGGCTTCCGGCTTCTTCCCGGCCATCCTTCGGAGCCGCCTGACCAGGCTGCCCGGTGGCAGATGGTGCTCCGCCACGGCGCGCGCCGACTCCGGCGTCAGGTTGCCGTACAGGCGGGAACCGTCGCCGTTGACCACCTCCACCATCGGCTCGCGGTGACACAGGCCGTTGCAACCGACCGTCTTGATCACCGCCCCGGGAGCCGCGTTGCGTGCCGCTTCGAGAATCGCGCCCTTGACCGCCTCGCCGCCGCTCGCGATCCCACACGAGCCAAGGCCGATGCGGATCTCGACCTTTGCCGCGCCGTTCATGCCGGCTCCTTCTCGCACGCCTGCAGCGCCTGCGGCGCCGTGTTGGGCGTCAGGCGCCCGGCGGTGCGCTCGTCCACCATCAGGACGGGAGCAAGGCTGCAGCAGCCGAGACAAGCGACCTCTTCGATCGTGAACTGACGTGCCGAATCCGTATCCTGTCCTTCGGGAATTTCCAGGTACCGCCGTAGTTCATCGGTGATCTGCCGCGCCCCCGCCACATGACAGGCGGTGCCGTGGCAGACCCTGACGATGTGCTCGCCTACGGGCGAGCGGCGGAACTGCCCGTAAAACGACGAGGTCCCGGCGATCTGCGCGGGCGAGATCTCCGTGATCTCGCATAACCGGCGCAGCGCCTCGTCGGGGAGGTACCGATAGTGGGTCTGGATCGCCTGCAGCAGAGGAATCGCCATTTCGCGGCTCTTACCGAGGCTCGCCACGGCCTGATCCACAAACGCGAGGTCGATCGCTTCGGACGCGGCGCCGGCCGCGCACCGGCAGCGTCGTGCTTCCATGCCCTCTCCGCTCGAGTCGCGGGTGAACCGCCGCGGAGCCGGCGGAACCCGCAGTTTCTGGCCGCGCCGCGCGTACACCAGGAACACGATCGCGGCGCCGATCAGCGCGTTCGCCGCCCAATCGTCGCGCTTCCTGCGGGCCTTGCGGTAAGTGGTCACACGCTTCTGCTCGGCCGCGAGTTTCGCAGCGAGCGAGGCGTCGGTCTTCACCTTCTCCTGAATGTCTTTGATGAGCTTGTCGTCCTTCGGCTTGCGTGCGCTGGCGACCGCCCAGTCCGCCAGCAGCAGCAGAGTCAAGGCCGCGATCACGGCTCCCGAGATGCGCACGATACCAGTTCTCACCGCGCGCTTCCCCCGATCGTCACCAGTTCCTGCTTGGCCTTGGCCCGCTCGCCTTCATTGGGACAAGAGGCGTAGCAGCGGGCGCAATAGAGGCAGTCCTTGCGGATGGCGCGCATCTTCTCGATGGCCCCGTAGGGGCAGGCCTCGTTGCACAGCCCGCAATCCAGTTCGCGATGCGGCGTAATGCTGACGCCGCGTCTGGCGATCCGCGAACACCAGTTGAGCAGCGCGCCGTAAGGGCAGAACCAGCGGCAGTAAGGCCGCCCAATGAACATGCCGGCCACAAGGAACACGCCGCCGATCAGGAGCATGTGGGGTTCGCCGGTCTTGCGGAAGAACCCGACGAAGGGGTCGAAGCGGCAGATCACGAAATCCCTCGCGATCGCCGGCCGGATGGCCAGCACAATCGCCAGCGCCAGGTAGGCGTACTTCACCAGTCCCAGGACGCGGTCCAGCCTGCGCGGCACCTGCACCGGTTTGAGCACCACCACTTCCTGCATCGCGCCCAGCGCGCAGACACCGCCGCAAAAAGCGCGCCCGAAGAACAAGGCTGCGAACAGCGGCAGGAAGAAGGTCGCGATCACCACCAGCGGGATCGAGTACTTCGGGTCCGTCAGCGCGACCGCGACGTTCTGGATCGAGCCAATGGGGCACACGCAGCCCTCCCGATAGAAGCCGAAGTAGACCAGCGAGAAGATGGCAAGCCCCATCAGCCATCTCCGGTTGCGCTTCTTCAGAACGATCCACGCAGAAACGGCCATCGCCCCTGCCAGCAGCACGACATCGAGAACCTGCAGCCAGTATTGGCGCGGCAGGGGTTTCTGTGCCGCCGGAGTCTTGTATCCGCCGCCGATGGTCCGCTCCTGCGGAGCCGTTTCGACGGGGCGTGTGTACTGGATCGCCTGTGCGAGCACCTCCCCGGGCAGCAACAGAAGAAGCGCGACCGCCGCCAGATGGAACCGGACACCCATGTCATTCGGTCCGGCGCGCCAGCCCGGGTTCCAGCGCTGCCGGCAGTGGAATCTGTTCGAGCGCGTCCTTGGGGCAGGCGGTGGAGATGGCGCAGCGGTTGCACAACACGCACTTGTCGTAGCGCACCCGCAGGGTGATGGAGCCCAGCCCGAGCGGTTCCTTGCACTTCATCACGCAGCGCCCGCAGCCGTCGCACTTCTCCTCGTCGATCGTGTACTCGTAGAAGTTGTTGGAAGGGTCCTCGGGATCCTGCTTGCCGATGGGCTTGCGCGTGATGGCGTCGCGCGGGCACAACTTCTCGCTCGGCATGCCCTTCTCGTCCACCGCGCTGGTGATGTTGAAGTACGCCGGGCAGATGTTGCACCGGCCGCACTTGGAGTGCTCGTTCACCGCGCGGACGGCCGACAGGCCCACCACGCAACTCGAGGTGCATAGGTTGCAGGCTTCAACAGTGGTTTCGCCCAGGCGGCTGTTGATGCACTTGGAGGCGTTCACCTGCCACACTACCTGTCCGTGGGCCTTGTGGGCCAGGAACCCGGCGCCGCCTGCAAGCGCCGCTACCGCCGCCCTTCGGGTCACGTTCTGGTTCATACGGCCTCCGGTTCGAAGACGAGGATGTGGAGTTTGACGGGATCGGCCGCGTAGACCCTTCCCCGCGCACCGGCCAGCACCGGGATGTTCTTCGAGTTCGGGTCGAAACACTCGGCCGCGATCACGCCCCCGAACTGCCCGTCCTTCCCGTAAACCTTGAGGCGGGGTGGGGCCTTCTCCGTGACGTAGATACCGTCGCCGATAGCCACGCTCGTCGGGTTGCAGCAGCCGGTGAATCCGGCTGGATCCTGGAAGTGGAACCTGCCGAAGTGGCCGAGCAGTTCGCCTTCTCCCGAGTAGCGCTCCACGCGATGCTTGCCGGGGTTGGCGGCGTGGATCACGCCCTCGCCATCCACCCCGAAACTCACCGTGCCGTTGGGAATCAACAGACCGCCGACGTTGTTGTCCGTGCCGATGGTGTTCACGGTCCTGCCGGCCGAGTCGAGCCGGCGGATGGCGCGCCCCGCGGCATCGCCCGCCAGCACGTAGTTCCCGGCAAACCCGATTGCCGTAACGCGGCCCAGCATCTTGGGATCCTTCCATACGCGGGCCGTTTTCGCTGCCGGGTCGAAGATCTCGATCTGCTCTTCTTCCCCGCAGTAGACATGGCCCGTGGAAGCCACTGCGATCGACAATGCCGGTCGCTCGGTCCGCCACTTGCTCATGAGTCTGCCGGAAGGATCGTAGACTTTGATCTCCGCATCCCCGGCGGCGTGAAGCAGCCCGCGACGGTCCAGGGCCAGCCCGGTGAGCGATTGCGCGAACTGATGGGGCTCGCTGCCCTTGCCGCCGATTACCAGTGACTGCTGGTACTTCATCGCCTTCGCCTCACCCCCGGACATCCACGCAGATCATCTTGGTCAGGTCGCGCAGCACCACCCTGCCGCCGGAGAGCGCCATGGGGCCCCACACTTCCTGTCCGGCCAGCACTTGCGCGGAGGCCAGTTCGTTGTAGCCCGTGGTGGACGCTTCCACTAGGTGCAGTTTTCCGCTGTCCCCGTCCATGACGAAGAACATGCCGTCGGCCACGAAGAAACTGCCGAGACCGAAGCTGGCCTTGCCCGCGCTGGTCCAGACCTCCTTGCCGTCCGGGCCGAGGCAGGTGAACAGGCCGCGCTTCTTCTTGCCGACGGCAAACAGCATGCCTTTGTGCACGATCGGCGTGTGCACCTCCGAATTCCATTCGTTGTTCTGGAAATCGAAAATCGGCTCCGGCTTCCACGCGCCGCCGGCCTGTTTCACCCGGATCATCACGCAGCCTGCGTCATAGGATCCGGTCATGAAGACGCGTTCGCCGTCCACCGCGATTGGAGACGGGGCAAGCGCCACGTTGAACTTTCGCGGGTACTCCCATAGCAGCTTGCCGTCGGCCGCATTGACGCCCAGCGGACCTTTCAGCGTCCCGTACAGATACTGCTTGACGCCGCCCAACATCGCCGGCATCACCGATGCGTGAGACATCATCAGTCCGCCCGGATTGGGAGTCTGCCAGATGGGGTTACCCGTGGCCTTGTCCAGCGCAACCAGGATTGCCGCACCGCCCGTCGCCACGATGATGCGGTCCGTCTCCATGAGCGGGCACTGCCCGTTGTACCAGGACGGGATCGTCGCCTTGAAGTCGGTGACCAGGCTCTTGCGCCAGACCTGTTTGCCGGTCTTGACGTCCAGGCAGTGGAGCACCGCCTTGGGGTCCAGGGAGAAAACGAAACGGGCATCCACCGCCGGGACCGTTCGGGTGATCGCGTGGTTCGGCCGGATCTCCCGCTGCTCCCGGAATTGCCACACCAGTTTGCCGTCGGCCAGGTTGCGGCAGTTCGCGCACCACTCGTTCTTGGCCGAATCGTAGTCGTGGTGGTAGACTCGGCCGCCGGCGATCGCCGCCCCGGCGTATCCCTGCTCCACCGGTACGGACCACAGCACCTTGGGTCCACCGGCGGGCCACTTGCGCGCCAGTCCGGTCTCCTTCGAAATGTTGTCCCGCTGCGGTCCCCGGAACTGAGGCCAGTCCGCGGCCACGGGCGCCCCTGCCAGTCCGCCGGGCAGCAGGGCACCCCCTCCCAGCATTCCGGCGCCGGCCAGCAAGTCTCGTCGCGTCAGCACCAAGCAGTGCTCCTTTTCGTCCAGGGGAGCATAAGGCCTGATAGTCCTACTTTAAACTACATCATCCACCCCAAATCCTCCCCCGGACATTCACTTTCCGGCGAACAACAGTTTTTCGAAGGCAAACGGCACGCACCGTGGGGGGAAGTGAGCGTGGGAGAGCCGTTTACCCTCCGTTAATAAGGTTCGCCGGAAGCCTGCTGCCCGAAATGTCCGGAACGGGCATCATCGAAATAACAACTGGCCGCTGGGCGGTCAAAACCTCGACGAGGGCGCCGGCGTGCCCTGGGCCGGGTACTGGCGCACCAGTTGTACCACTACCTCACTCCTTTTCCCTCGTGGAGACATCGGGTTCCTGGCAAACCGCATCTCCCGGCGGGTGAGTGACACATTCCGGCGGGGGAACGTCCGTCGAGTTCCCGCTTCGCCGCATTTTCACCGCCTCCAACGCTTGTTCGTCCGGAAGATCGGATGCCCGTTCGCCGGCTCCTCCAGGCGAGCTGTGCGCCGCTCCGTAACCTTCACTTTAGCGACGTGCTCAGCGCCGGCGTCCCGTCGGAGCCATTGCCGCCGATCATGTTCGTCCGTAGAGAAATGATCTGGCCGGAGTTCACCCCGGAGAGGCCGGTGCCGTTGCCCGAGATGGTGCAGTTGTTCAGTCGCAGAGTCGTCGCGCTGCCGTCTATCACTGCGCCTGTGCCGTTGGCGGTCAATTCGCAGTGCTCCAGGGCCAGGACCGCGCCCCCGGCCAGATGCAAACCGATGCTGGCCGCGCCCGGACCAGTTCCGCGCAAAAACGCGTCCCGGAGAGTTCCCGAGCCCGCCGACATCGACACCGCGGCGGTGGTCGAGCCCAGCAGCCTCAGGCCGCTCGCCGCGAAGGCGCCGTTCGCACCGGTCAGGTTGATTCCGTACGCTGCGTCCACGATCGTGGAACTGTCCACGGTGAGATTCACGCCCGCTCCGGTGGCGTGGATTCCGTTGCTGAAACTGCCCGGCGTGCCTGCGATCTGGACATTCTCGATATGAACCTCCACATTGTTGGCGGAAATAAGGATACCGTCGCCAGAAGTGACCTGAATCACCAGGTTGCGGAGCGTAACGTTGGCCGCCACCTGGATCGCCGGCGCGCCCGGCGAAAAAATGTTCTCGATCACCGCAAGCCCTGAGCCATCGATAGTCACCGCCCGGCTTACGACAATTCCCAACGGCGCAACCGCGTTCCCGTCAAGCACCTTCACCGTGCCGCCCGCGTCCGTGTTGGTCAAGGCCGCGGCGAGCGAGTAGCAAGGCGCGACATTAATGCCGCACGAGGCGGAATCGGCGCCATTCCTGGACACGTAGGTGGTGCCGTAGCTGAACGCAGCGGGCGCGCTTACCAGAAATGCGGCAGCCATCCGGCTGATCGTTCTAAACTTCATATGTTCCTCCGTCGGATTGTGCATTCGCTTGTTTGCGCACAACGAAACAGCTTCGCAGCGGCAACAATCAGAACGCCTGTCGCCAGCAATGTCGCCGCGCGTGGCTCCGGCACCTCGGTTCCGCTCAACACAAAAGAATACTCGTCGAAGCCGGATACGCCGACTGCGGTGTCGGGCGCTGAGAGCCCGAGATTCTGCAGCGCGATGCCGGTGGCGTTGTCGTCGGTAGCCGCCCAGGAAACGGTGAAGCCGCTGGCATCGGTGAGCGACGACCCGGCGTGCAGTTCCAGCCAGTATGTCTTGCCGGCGCTCACCAGCAGAGGCGAGACCGCGAAATCGGCAAAGAACAGACCCGATGCGCTGTCGTAGCCGGTCGCGGGACCCGTCACCGTGCCCGAATCAAGCATGGCGCCCAGCGCCCCACCATTGTCGGCGTAGATGGCGTAAGCCACCGAGGCAAGATCTGTCTGTTGTTGCGCCTGGTACCAGAATTGAACCTGCCCGAGGTACGCCGCGGCCGACGGCGTGAAATCGTCAGCCAACCGGTAATCGGTAATGTCGAAAGAATTGCCATTGAGCGCGGACTGGTCCGCGATTACGTCGGCTTTGGCCAATAGGACTGTCGCGGCTAGAAGCAGTAACCCTTTCATGAGCTCCTCCGGCTGTTTTTTCCCTTCACACGGCGCGCCAGCGGAATCGCCGCGAGAAGCAACTGGTTGTAAGACCCGTTGCCCGCTTGATAGGGCAGCGTGGCGGTTTCAAACGAGGGATTGGTGATGGTGATGGATGCTGCCTCCGCTGCCAGTGCGGCGGCCAGGAAACCAATGGTCGCGGCGCAAATGCGCATGTATTCTCCTCCGATGGCCTTCCGGTAAGGGCGCGGTACCGCCGCCATGGACGGTCCGGCGCATGCTACGCTTACGGAATTGGCTCTGACTGCATAACCAAAAACGTAATTTGCAAACCAAACCGGACATAACCAAGTGCACAATCGAGAGTCGCGCCCGGCAGACCAGTTGTTTTCCCAGTTGTATGAAGAGCTCAGGCTGATGGCTCACCACCGGCTGCGCGCCTGCGAGCCGATTACCCTCCTGGATACGACATCGCTGGTCCACGAGTCCTATTTCCGCGTCGTGGACGCGAATCAGGTGCCCGATTTCGACCGTCCTCGCTTCCTGGCCTACGCCTCGCACGCCATGAGGAGCGTGATCGTCGATCTGGTCCGCAAGCGCCACGCCGACCGCCGGGGCGGCGGCGGGGTCAAAATGGACTTGCAGGAAATCCAGGTTGCGCACTCGCGTGCGCGGGAAGACGACATCCTGCGCGTCAACGACGCCCTGGACGAATTGGCCAAGGCGGATGCGCGGCTGGCACAGGTCGTGGAGATGCGTTACTTCGCCGGCCTGGAGGAGCGGGAAATCGCCGCGGCCTTGGGCGTCACGGATCGCACCGTGCGGCGCGACTGGCAAAAGGCGCGGCTTTTGCTTTCGGTTGCGCTGCAACAAAACAATACCTGATGAATTTCTCAGCCTCGGAATGGGCGCTTCTGGCCCGCTACCTTGACGAAGGCATGGACCTTCCGCCGGACAAGCAGGAGCAATGGCTCGAATCCCTGCCTGATCTCGATCCGCGATTGAAGCAAGCCCTGGCCGCGATGCTCCGGCGGAATCGCGACCCGGAAAATGATCTGCTGATCCGGACCTTGCCGAAACTGGGCCCGAATCCGGCGCCGGCGCTCGAACGGATCGGTCCTTACCGTACCTTGCGCGAATTGGGATTCGGCGGCATGGCTTCGGTCTGGCTCGCCGAACGTGCCGACGGCGCGTTGACCAGGCAGGTCGCCCTGAAGTTGCCGCATTCCGCCGGCCGGAAGCGCTTCCTCGAACGGTTCCGCCTCGAGCGGGACATCCTTGCGTCGTTCACTCACCCGAACATCGCCCAGATCTACGACGCGGGAGTGACGGAAGCCGGCCGCCCGTACATCGCCCTCGAATACGTGGACGGAACCCCGCTCACACAGCACTGCGACTCCCTGGGCTTGGGTTTAAGCGGCCGCCTCCATCTTTTCTTTCAGGTGCTCTCGGCCGTGCAATACGCCCACAGCCGGCTGGTGATTCATCGCGATTTGAAGCCGAGCAATATCCTGGCCACCCGATCCGGCGAGATCAAGCTGCTGGACTTCGGCATCGCAAAACTGCTTGGTCCGGAAAGACTGGAAGACGCGCCCGATTTGACCTTGGCGGGCGAACGCGCCCTGACCCTGGACTACGCCGCCCCGGAACAGATTCTGGGCCAGGCGGTCAGTACCTCCGCCGACATCTATTCCCTCGGCGTTGTGCTCTTCGAATTACTCGCCGGCAAGCGGCCGTACACACTTCGAGACGCCGCGCATGAAAAAGCGATCCTCTCGCTCGACCTGCCCCGCCCGAGCGACGCCGCCAGGCAGCAATCGAAACCTTATTGGAAGGCGCTCCAGGGCGATCTCGACGCCATCGTCCTCAAAGCCCTTCAGACCGATCCGGCCGGCCGCTATCCGACGGCGGATGCCCTGGCGCAGGACCTGCATCGATTCCTCAATGGCGAACCCGTCTCCGCGCAGCCCGAATCGCTGGGATACCGCGCAAGAAAATTCCTGGTTCGCAACCGCCTCTCCGTTTCCGCGGCGGCCGCGGTGTTCCTGGCGCTGGCCGTAGGCCTCGGCGTCGCGCTGTGGCAGGCCCGCGAAGCCCGGAAATCGGCCCGCACGGCGCAGGCGGTCGAGAACTTCGTGATCGATATTTTCCACGCCAACAGCTCCGATCAGCCCGATCCCGCCAGGGCCCGCGAGACCACAGCCCGCCAGTTGCTCGATATTGGCGCGGCAAAGCTCGAGCGTAGCCTGGACGATGCGCCGGAAGCCAGGCTGGAGGTTCTCTCCACCATCTCTGACATGTACATCGATCTTGGCATCGACGACACCGCGGTCCAGTTGACCCGGGAGCGTCTGAAGCTCACCCGCTCGCTGTACGGAAATGAGTCCCCCGAGGTGGCGGAGGTCCTGGTGCGCCTCGCGCGCAACATGCAGTCTTCAAGCTTCGCCAGGGAGCGCCCGCAAGTTCTTCTGGAAGCAAAGAAGATTCTGGACCGCGCCGGCGATTCGTACGCTCCGCTCCGCGCCAAGATGCTGACTGCGCTGGCCGAAGAATATGCCAGTACGAACTGGGAAAAGGGACTGGATTCCGCGCGGCAAGCCGTGGAATTGAGCAGAAAATCCAAGCCGGAAGACCGCGTGGAGGCGCTGCTTCAACTTGCGAGCATCCTCTCCAGGCTGGACCGGGACCGCGAATCGCTCCCGCTTTTCGGCCAGGCCATCGCGGTTTCCAGGCAAATCGGCTGGAGCAGCATGCTGCTGAAGCTCTACGTTTCCCAGGCTGAGGCGTATCGCGTTTTGCTCGATACCCAGGCCGCCGAGCAAAGCTACCGCGACGCCTACCAGCTCGCCAGGTCGCTCAACGGGGCCGAACACGTCGACACCATTCAAACCGAGATCCGGCTGGGCAGCTTCCTCGCGGATTTCGGCCGCGACCGCGAAGGGCTGCGACTCATGGAGGAAGCTTACCGCGTCTCGCTCAAATTGAGAGGACCGGAGGATCCATTCCATGTGCCCACGATGCAGGAGCAATACGGCTCCGCGCTCGCTCGTTATGGAAGGCTCCGGGAAGGGATCGACCTGCTGCGCCTGGCGATTGCGAACCGGCGCAAGAATCGCCCCGGCACCGCGTATCTGGCCCAGATGCTCGAAGAGGCAGGCCGCTACGAGATCGATCTGGGCCACTATGCGCAGGCGGAAAAAGACCTCGACGCGGCGGCCGAAATCCGCGAGAAGACCAAATCGCAAGCCTCGTCGAGCGATCGCGTGAAACTGCTCCTGGCACTCGGCAAGCCTCTGGAAGCGGCAGCGCTCCTGAAAGGGCGCGCAACATCCGACGCTCTTACTTTCTTGTCGCTACGGGAGCGCCGCGATCGCGCGGCGGTGGAGCTCGCCAACGGGAACCCGCAGGCGGCGCTGAGCATCGCGTCGGCGGCCCGTGCCCAGATCGCCGCACACCCCGGCCGCGCCTCGCTTGCGCACTTTGAGGAGACTTTTTCGCAGGTCGAGGCGGAAGCTGACCTCGCCATGGGCGCAACCGCTCCGGCGCTCGCATTGTTCGACAGCCTGATTCGTCAGCGCGGCGCCAGGCTCGACCCCAATAGCCCATACCTGGTCGAGTCCCGATTGGGCGCTGCCGAGGCGGCAGGCAAATCCGGACGCGCCGCGGAGCGGGCGCAACTGTGCAACGCGGCGAAATCCGTCATCTTCGGCGTGCCGCTCGGCGAGCATTACCAAAAGCGGTTCCATCGCGTTTGCGCTCCGCTGGTTCCTTGAAGGCCTTGGCCGTTCGCAGCGCTTCCTCCGCCGCCGATGTGCGCCGGAGCGGGCGCTCCTGGTGCGAGCAGCCAGACCTGATTTTGTCCCCGCGGCCCTGTGGAGCACCGTCTACCGCGACGACGACGCCAGATGGAATACCAAAGAATCGTTTTCGCTCGAACCCCGTCTTTATTTTTCGCTGATTCCGCTCCACTTATCCGAATCTCGCGACTCTCCCCCTCCACCCCCGTGCTAGCGTCGCAGTCAGGAGAGCCTTTATGCGCCACCACCCTTTCCAACCCGCCGCCGCCGCGCCGCTCCCATCCGCTCCTCGCCGAACCCGACAACTACGAATTACCAATCGAACCCAATTACCCTCTTGTTTTCAACACCGTTGCTGCGTTTCTCGACACCGGACGAACCTAGAACCCGAGCCCAACCGCCGCCCTCCCGCCTCGTATAGAATCACTCTGATGCCGGTCCACAACACCCTCGTCAGCTACACCAACCTCGTCAAGCCCTTCGGCAGCCAGGACGCCCTGCTCGCCAAGACCCAGGACATCGCCGCCAAAGTCATCGGCGACCCCGCCAAAGCCGCCGCCGCCATGGCCGACCTCCAGGCCGGCCTCGACCAATGGCAGAACGTCGAGATCCACCCGCAGATCCTCCACACGCCGCATAACCTCACCGCCTCCCTGCTCCAGTCCCACGTCGTGCAGCGGGCCACCATCGCCAACCGCATCGATCATTTCTTGCTCAAAATCGCGGGCATCGTCCTGGAAGGCCTCGAGGTGAGATTCTCCGACGCCGATTGGCCCGACTGGGCCGCCAGCTTCTTCACCTGGATCGCCGACATCGTCCCCGCCGTCCCGCAGCCTCCCGATCCCGTTGCCGAGCCCATCGCCAACAGCTTCTCCATCGGCGTCCTCGGCGATTTCGGCACCGGCCTCTACGGTGCCCCCGTCTGTCGCGACACCATCGCCGGCAGCGCCGAGACGTACAGCATGATGCTCCACCTCGGCGACGTCTACTACTCCGCCACTCCCGAGGAGGTCGACGACCGCTTCTTCAACTTCTGGCCCGAACAGAAGGCACCCGTCAACCGCACCCTCAATGGCAACCACGAAATGTACAACGGCGGCCACAGCTACGTCGATAAGATGCTGCCCCGGTTCAATCAGAAGTCCAACTGCTTCGCCATGCAAAATGACAACTGGGTACTCATCGGCCTCGACACCGCGCTTCACCAGGCCTTCGGCGGCCAGGAAGGCGTCCTCGACGACCCCCAGATGCAGTGGCTCTGCGGCATCGTTCAGGCGGCGGGCCCGCGCAAAGTGGTGCTCTTCTCGCACCACCAGCCGTTCACCCAGCTCGATACCAACAAGGGCGGCAACCTGCTCTCGCAAATGGAAAAGTACGGCCTCGCAGACAAGATCTACGCCTGGTATTGGGGCCACGAGCATCGCTGTCTCCTCTATGACCGCCACCCCAGGTACGGCTTCTACGGCCGCTGCATGGGACACGCTGCCTTCCCCCAGGCGCGCCCCGACCTTTCCAACGCGCCTTTCTCACCAAGTCACGGATCGCAATGGCGCCAGTTGCCGCCCAAAGACGGGCAGAACGACGCCGGCGAGACCGTGCCCATCCCCGGCGCGTGGATCTACGACACCAACAACCTCTACATACCCGACTTCGCCACCCGCTTCGCGCCCAATGGTTTTCTGCGCCTCGAATTCGATGGCGCCCACCTCGTCGAGTTCGTCCGCTCGCCCGGCGGCGCCAACGTCTGGCTGGAGGAGTTGACTGCGGCAGGTTAGAAAGATCTTATCCGTGTTTATCTGTGTCCATCCGTGGCTTAATAAGTGTTTTCAGCATCCTGTTAGAATCCGATTTTCGTTTTGGAGGAGCTTATGCGAAGACTCGCCACATGCATCGTCTTGACCGCGGCGGCCTGCGCGCTGCATGCAGCCGTGAAAGTGCCGGCCCTGATCTCGGACCACATGGTGCTTCAGCAGGGGATCCCGGTGCGCATCTGGGGTACCGCCGATCCCGGCGAAGCCGTGCGTGTGGACCTGCAAGGGCAGAGCGTCTCTGCCAAAGCCGGCGCCGATGGCAAATGGACGGCGTGGCTCAAGCCGCTCGTCACCGCCGGCCCCCTGGAAATGACCATCGCCGGCTCCAACACCATCTCCATCAAAGACGTCCTGGTGGGCGAGGTCTGGGTCGGCTCCGGCCAGTCCAACATGGAGTTTCGGCTCCAGACCGCCAACAACCACGATGACGAAATCGCCCAGGCGAGCTATCCTATGATCCACCTCTTCCAGGTGAAGCGCGCAGTCGCGGATCAGCCCGCGGATGACGTCGTGGGAACCTGGCAGGTCTGCTCCCCCGAGGCTGTGAAGAGCTTCTCCGCGGTCGAGTATTTCTTCGGACGTCACCTCCAACAGAACCTGCACGTGCCCATGGGGCTGATCGAGAGCGACTGGGGCGGAACGCCGGCGCAGTCCTGGACCTCGCGGCCCGCGCTGGAGAGCGACGCGTCCCTGAAGTACGTCCTCGACGAGTGGGACAAAGTCCTGGCCGACTATCCGGCGCGCAAGGTGAAATACGACGCGGCGCTCGACGCATGGAACAAAGCTGCGGCCGAAGCTCGCGCCAATGCCAAAATGCCGCCCAACCGCCCTGCCCCGCCCCCGGGCCCCGGCCACCAGAACACACCCGCCGGCCTCTACAACGGAATGATCGCGCCGCTCACACCCTACGGCATCCGCGGCGTCATCTGGTATCAGGGCGAATCCAACGCCACCGAAGCGCACGCGTGGAAGTACCGCCGCCTGTTCGGCGCCATGATTCAGGATTGGCGGAACCGCTGGGGTGAAGGCGATTTCCCCTTCTACTTTGTGCAGCTCGCCAACTACAAAAGCAACCAGTTCTGGCCGGTGCTGCGCGAATCGCAGACCGAGACCCTGCGTCTCGCCAACACCGCCATGGCCGTGATCATCGATATCGGCGAATCGCGCGACATCCATCCCAAGAACAAGCAGGATGTCGGTCTGCGCCTCGCGCTCGCGGCCCGCGCGCTGACATATCGCCAGCCCGTCGAGTACTCCGGACCCATGTTCCAGACGGCGGCGCAGGAAGGCGGTGCGATGCGCGTCTACATGACCCATACCGACGGCATGCAGGCGCGCGGCGGCGGAGCCATCGCCGGATTCGAAGTGGCCGGCCGCGACGGAAACTACGTCGAGGCCCAGGCGAAAATCGAGGGCGCGACGCTTGTCGTCTCGAGTCCGCAAGTCGCCGAGCCCGTCGCCGTTCGCTACGCCTGGGCCGACGATCCGGTGTGTAACCTGGTCAACCAGGCCGGTCTCCCGGCCAGCCCGTTCCGCAGCGACCAGCCGCATTACAATCAGTAGGTGCGCGAAACGCGGGCGGCGGTGCCAGGCCAGGGGCGCGCCGCATTTCGGCACGCGAATTTTCGCCGGTTCCTGGGCGGGCGCTTCCTGGCGCAGGCGGCCGGAGAGATGCAGGCGGTCGCCGTAGGCTGGCAGATCTACGCCATCACGCACCGGCCGCTCGACCTCGGCCTGGTGGGCTTGGCGCAATTCCTGCCGGGCGTTCTGCTGTTCCTGATCGCGGGGCAAACCGCCGACCGCTTTCCCAGGGAGCGCATCCTGCAATGCTGCTTCTCGGCGTTCGCAGTCGTGTCTGCGACGCTCGCGGCGTTGAGTTGGCACGGGGTGAGCGCGGTGTGGCCCATCTACGCCGTGCTGGTGATGCAGGGCGTGGTGCGTGCCTTCACCACTCCCGCCGCGCAGGCGCTGGTCCCGTTGACCGTGCCCACGGAGGATTTCCCCAACGCCGTGGCCTGGGCTTCGAGCGTCTTCCAGGGCGCCATGGTGCTCGGTCCCGCCACTGGCGGCGCGGTCTATGGCTGGACCGGAAGCCCGGTGCCCGTCTACGTCGCCGCGTGTGGATGCTGCCTCGCCGCGGCGGCGCTGATTTCGATCGTCCGCATCGGACGGGCGAATGCTCCCGCCCCGCGCTCCCGGCGGGCCGTCCTCGAGGGGCTGAGGTATCTGTGGCGGGCGAAGATCGTCCTCGGCGCGGTGTCGCTGGATCTCTTCGCCGTGCTGCTCGGTGGAGCTGTCGCGCTCTTGCCGGTCTATGCGCGCGACATCCTGGACGTGGGCGCGATGGGATTGGGCATCCTCCGCGGTGCGCCCAGCGTCGGCGCGGTGACCATGGCCATCGTGCTCGCGCACCGCCCCATGCGCCGGCGCGCGGGAGCCGCGATGCTCGGGTGCGTGTGCGGATTCGGCGTGTTCACCGTCGTCTTCGCGTTGTCGAGATGTGTGGTGTTGAGCATCGTGGCGTTGGTGCTCGTGGGTGCGTGCGACATGGTCAGCGTGATCCTGCGCCACACCCTGGTGCAGCTTTCCACGCCGGACGAGATGCGGGGAAGAGTGAGTGCGGTCAACATGGTGTTTATCAGTACATCCAACGAGGTGGGTCAGTTCGAGTCGGGGCTGACGGCGCAGTGGTTCGGGACCGTGCCCGCGGCGGCGTTGGGAGGGATTGGTACCATCCTTGTGGTCGCACTATGGGTTTGGCTGTTTCCGGAATTACGCAGGGTCGATGAGCTGCAACCAACCCGGAAGCCCTAACATCCACATAGGATATCCGTCTTTGAACTGAGAGAGGTTAGAAATGCGACAAACGTGTGAAGTTGCTCTGGCAGTCGTGTCTCTTGGCATGGCGCTGGCGGCAAACGGCTTCGGCCAGGCCGCCGCGGCCAACGGGGAAATTACGGGGACAGTCTCCGATCCATCGGGTGCCGCGGTGGCCGGCGCCACGGTCAACGCGGCCAATGTCGCGACCGGATTCAAGCAGTCGGCGAAGACATCGGACACGGGGCTCTACCGCCTCACCGTCCTCCCGCTCGGCACATATGAGCTGGAGGTGCAGGCGTCGGGATTCGCCGGTGCCAAACGCACCGGGATTGTGCTCTCGGCCGGCCAAATTGCGACCGTGGACGTGCCGCTCACCTTGGCGGGAACCGCGACCACCGTGGAGGTGTCGGCCGCCGGTGCCATTACCGAGCCGGGCCGGATCGACCTGGGCAGCACCCTCGATTCGAACATGACCCGCAACCTGCCTCTGGTCTCGCGCAATCCGTACAACTTTATCCTGTTCCAGCCCAACGTCAGCGGGCGCGCCAACACCGAGTTCGGCGTTCCGCGCAAGCTCAACGCCAACGGCTTCAACGGCCGCATCAACTATCAGATCGACGGCAGCAACAACACCGAGAGCGACCGCGCCGGCATCCGTCTCATTCCTATCTCCGATCTCTACGTGGCCGAAGTGCAGCAGGTCTCCAACGGCTTCGCGCCCGAGTTCGGCAACACTGTCGGAACCGTCTTCAACACCGTCACCAAGAGCGGAACCAACCAGATGCACGGTGACGCCTCGTACTTCTTCCGCCGCACCGACATGAGCGCCAAGCCCAAGCTGCTGGCCGCCAACGCCATCGTTCCCGACGTCAACGTGGATGCCTACGCCGTGGATGGCGGCGGCGCGCTCGTCAAGGACAAACTGTTCTACTTCGGCGCGTTCGAGCACGTCAAACGCGACCTGCCGGGCGTGGTCACGGTGAGCGCGGCGAACATCGCGGCGCTGGGCCTGCCCGCCGACTACGCCAATCCCATTCCCTTCCGGCAGAGCGTCTGGTTCTACATGGGCAAGGCCGATTGGCAGATCAACCGGAAGAATCGGGTCAGCGTGCGCTACATGCACCACGCCAACGATTCGCCCTACAACAACTCCACCATCGGCGGCCTGTTCCTGACGTCGCAGTCCTACAACTTCGTGGATCGCTCGCACGTGGGCGCGGTGCAGTTGATCTCCACCATCAGCCCCACCATGGTCAACGAGCTGCGCGGCCAGGTGGCCTATCGCGGGCAGCACCAGGACATCTTCTCCGGCTCCGGACCGCAGCCCGCGATCGTGGTCAGCGGGATCGCGAATTTCGGCGGGCCGACGCAGGCCGGCTTCGTCTACGAAGAGACCACGCCGGAGATCGCGGACAACTTCAGCTACCTCCGCGGCTCGCACTCCTTCAAGTTCGGCGGCGGAACCCATGCCGTGCGCGATACCCAGGTGCAGCCCACCTTCGCCCAGTACACGTTCGCGACCATCGCCGCCTACCAGGCGGCCGTGAGCGGCGCCGCGCCCAAGGGCTACACCAATTTCCAGCAGGTGGTCGGCAATTCGTCGATCTCCTACAACTCGCTCTTCTCCAACTTCTTCGCGCAGGATACCTGGAAGCCGCTGCGCAATCTGACTGTGACATTCGGCGTGCGCTACGACGTCTACCAGCCGCCCAGCGCGAACAAGAGCGCGCTCTTCCCCTACTCGCAGAACGTCAACACCGACAAGAACAACTTCGGTCCTCGCCTCGGCCTCGCCTGGGGCCTGGGCAAGGATCAGAAGACCGTGATCCGCGCCAGCTCGGGCATCTTCTATGATTCCCCGCAGACCGATCAATACCGGCGCATGCTGGCCGTCAACGGCAATCCCCAGTATTTCACCCTGTCGATTGCGTCGACGGCTTCCTTCGCGCCCGCGTTCCCGGCGATCTTCAACGGCATCCCTGCGGGCGCAACCGTGCCGCTGGATGTGAACACCGTGGCGCCGGACTTCGCGAACCTCTACTCCATCAACGCCAACTTCTCCATCACGCGCGAGCTGACCCCCACCATGTCGCTGACCGGATCCTATCTATACACCGCCGGCAATCGCCTGCCCGTCTACCTGAGCCTGAACGTGGTGCCCGGCGGAAGCTTCCTCGCCGACGGACGTCCCATCTTCAGCGCGACGGCGCGCGTCTATCCGCAATTCGGCAACGTGCTCGCCGCCGAGTCCGTGGGCCACTCGACCTACAACGGAGCCAACCTGACGCTGCGCAAGACGACCTCGAGAGGCGTGGAATTCTATGCCACCTACACCTGGTCGCACGCCATCGACAACGCGCCCGAGCAGAACAATATCGACGCCGGCGCCTTCCTCCCCGCCGACCCGACCAATCTCCGCCGCGAGCGCGGCGATTCGCTCACCGACAAGCGCCACGTCTTCAACATGACCAGCGTACTCATGCCCGAGTTCCACGCCTCGAACAAGACCGTGAATGCGCTGGCGAACCACAACCGGCTGGCATTCACGATCGTCGCCGCGACCGGCGACGTCTTCAACATGGGCAGCAACCGCGTGCTGAACGGAGACAACGCCACCGGATCGGCCTACCAGCGCCCGCTGTTCATCGGCCGCGACACCATCCGCGCGCCGGGCCAGTTCGAGATGAACGCGCGCTACTCGCGGCTGTTCCCGATCAAGGAGCGCACCAGCGCCGAGTTCATCGTGGAGAGCACCAACATCACCAACCGCCTGAACGTGATCGGCCTGAACTCCACCGCCAGCGTCGACACGGCGGGCAATATTCTGACGCCGGCAACGCTGGCCCCGACCTCGTCGCGGGATCAACGTCTGTTGCAACTCGGCTTCCGGTTCAACTGGTAGGCGCCGGGCGGACCTTCGCCTTCACAAAATCGAGTTCGGTCTGCTTTGGGATCCCGGGCTCGAAGCAGCGCCGGCAGCGCGCCTCGTACATATCGGCGGCGCCCACCACGATCAGTTCGTCCGATCCTCTCAGCCGCTGGGTATGCTTGGCGGGATTGCCGCAGCGCACGCAGATGGCCAGCGTCTTGGTGATCGATTCGGCATGGGCCAGCAGATCCGGGATCGGCGCGAACGGGCGGCCAAGGTAGTCCGTGTCGAGGCCGGCGATGATCACCTGCTTGCCGCTGTCGGCAAGCCGCTGGGCTACTTCGACCAGTTGCGGGCCCATGAAGTTGGCCTCGTCGACGCCGATCACCTCGCTGCGCCAGTCGATGCGTTCCATGATCTCGCCCGCGTGAGCCACCACCTGCGAGTTCATGCGCAGATCGCCGTGGGAAACGATCTCGTCGTCGGAGTAGCGCTTGTCGATCGTCGGCTTGAACACTTCGACGCGCTTGCGGGCGATCATGGCGCGGCGCAGGCGCCGGATCAGCTCCTCGCTCTTGCCCGAAAACATGGGGCCGCAGATGACTTCGATCCAACCTACGTTGCCGGTGACGATGTCCATAGGAACCGCTCAGTCTGGCCGCTCTGCCCTACAGGACCCAGCCGGGGCGGTAGGCGTGCCGCACGAAAGCGGTGGCTTCCGGCGAATTGCGAAACTTCAGCTTGGCGCTGTTCCACTGGAGCGTCGTCTTGGGGAACCGTGTGGCCAGCGGCCCGAGCAGCACGGCCTCCGTAAGCGGGCCGGCATAATCGAAAGGCACGCTGGCCTTCGCATTGCCGAGCACGGCTTCCACGAACTGGTGGTAGTGGTTGGTGGATTCTGCCTTGGGCAGCTCGAAGCCCTTGAACTGGTCCTCCGGCAGAAGCACGGGCATGCCGATGTGCGGCAGCAGGACCACGCCTTTGGTGCCCATGAAAATCGATCCCTGGCCCGGGATGGCACGGGCGCCCAGCAGGGCCTGAACTTCGCGCGGCGGCCGTTCATCGCCGTCGTACCAGGACACGTTGATGGTCTTGCCCTCGGTGTATGGAGTACCGGGGAAAACGTAATGGATGATCGAGTTGATGGCCCAGCTTTCGCGGTTCGGCGCCGGGCCTTCGCTGCGCACGGAGACCGGCGCGGTGAGGCCGAGCGAATCGAACACGGGGTCGAAGATGTGGCAGCCCATGTCGCCGAAGGTGGCCGTGCCGAAATCCAGCCGCTTGCGCCAGTTGACCGGATGATAGACCTCTTTGATGTACGGGCGTGGAGAAGCGACACCCAGCCAGTAGTCCCAGTTGAGCGACGCCGGCGGGGCATCGGCCGCGGCGGGCAGCGGGTCCATGTCGCCCCACTTCTTCTCGCTCCAGGAGTGGACCTCCTTGATCTTGCCGATGGCGCCGGACCGGATGACCGCCGCCACGGTTCGGTACTCGACGCGCGAGTGGACCTGGATACCCATCTGGGTGACGAGTTTCTTCTTGCGCGCGGTGAGGGTGAGCTGGCGGATCTCGTGCAAATCGTGAGCAAGGGGCTTCTGCTGGTAGACGTGCCATCCCGCGTGCAGTGAGCTCATGCCTTGCGGCGCGTGCATGTGATCAGGCGTGCCGATGCAGGCAATGTCCACGTTGCGGCGCTCCTTGGAAACCATTTCGCGCCAGTCCTGATAAATGCGGGCCTCGGGGTATTTGCGCTTGACCTTGTCGAGCTTGGCCGAATCGACCTCGGCCACGCAGGCGAGCTTCACCTTGGGATGGGAGGCGATCGGGTCAAGCGTCAGGAAGGCCATTCCATCGGCGCCAAACGCGGCGAGGCGCAGGGTGCTGGAGCGAGGAGCGGAGATCAGGCCGCGGACGACAAACGGAGCCGCGGTGAGCAGGGATCGGCGGGAAATCAAAATCGGCACATCGCTTATTGTAAATCCAAGCGGCCGCACTTCACTGGAACGCCGTGCGGGCCATCGGAACCTCGGCCGGGCTGAGCTCGATTCCCTGGCGGCGCAAGGTTTCGCGCATGAGCACAACGTTGACGTCGATGTGCTTGCGGGAGTACTGGAGCATGCCCGCGCGGCGGAATTCGCTCATGTGCGAAGTGACAATCTCGCGCGAGGTGCCGACATACTCCGCAATCGTCTGGTGCGTGAGGGGTGCGAGACGAAGATGCAGGCCGCCCCCCGCCGGAGTGCCCAGGCTCTCCGCGAGCTGGAGCAGGCCCAGCATGACCCGCTCCGGCGTCTTGCGGAAGGCGAGTCCTTCGAGACGGGCATTCAACTCCGTGCAGCGGCGAACGAAATGGCCCATTAGAGCCATGCCCAGGCGCGGGTCGCGCGCAATCTCCTGCTCGACTTCGGTCCGGCTCCAGCACATCACTCGAGCCTGGTCGAGCACCACCGCGGACTCACCAGGGCCGGACGCGGCAATCAGGCAAGCCTCGCCGAAGAGGCCGTTCGGACCGACGATTCGGGTCACAATCGACCCCGAGTCGCCAAAATAATCACAAATCAGCACGCGTCCGGACCGCACCATGTACAAGTGATTACACACTTCATGCGGACCATAGATGACTTGCCGGCGCCCACAGTCCTGCGTAGGCTTGCGCGGCAATGTTATTCCGCCGTCGTGGTTCGTCAGCGCCAGGTATATCGGGAGGCTCATGTAGCTCGGCTTTCCTCTGTGTCTGCGGCTTGAGTCTTAGGTTATATGTTATAGGCGATTTTATGGATTTCAAGAGGCAATGGTGTTACAGTGCACCGGTGTCCGGAGGCTGATGTGCCGGTGGCTACACCGATTATGAGTGCCCTGCGCGCAAGCGTACCATTAGCGAGCGAGGACAGCGGGGTTGAAGAGAGATATTGGGCGACTCTTCGCGTGGTGCGCCAGCGCGGTCTGCAGTACTAGCCCGTATTAGTCCGGGAGCGGCTGCCCCTTGGTTTCAGGCGCAAAAGGCAGGGCCGCCAAGCCGATGAGAAAGACGGCGCACATCGTTACGCCGGCGTAACGCATCGCGTCGGGACCGTGATATACACGGCTCGTAAGTAACCCGAGAGTGAGCGGACCGGCGGCGGCGGCGAGCCGTCCGACGTTGTAACAGAAACTGGTGCCGGTGCTTCGCAGGCGCGTCGGAAAGAGTTCCGGGAGATATATCGCGTATCCGCCGAACAGCGAGAGCTGGGCAAAGCCCATCAGAGGGATCATCCAAAAGACATCGCTCAAGGCACGAAGATTCCAGAAGGTGTACGCCGTCATACCCATGGCGGCAACGAAGCTGACGGCGAACGCCTTCTTGCGGCCGGTGTAATGCGTAAGATAAGTGAACGCGTAAACGCCGAAGAAGGCACCCAGGTTCTGGAACAGCGACGTGATGCCGTTCCAGGTGGTGATTTTTCCTGCCAGTAGCGCCCCGCTGAGGCCCTGCGCCCGGAATTGCGGCTCGAGTACGGTGCGCTGCAAATCGTAGCTGAAGAAACCGATGCCCCAGAGACCGACTACGCCCGCGCTTGCCAACAACATGCCGACGATCGAATTGCGCCGCCAGCGCGGGTCGGAGAACAGATCTCCGAAGGAGCCGAGCTTCTTTTGTTCGGCGCGGGCCTTGAGCCAGGATTCGGGCTCCTTCAGCTTCTTGAAGACCACCAGCGCCAGTGGCGCGGGCAGGGCGCCCGCGAGAAACATGTAGCGCCACGCGCCCGCAATCGACCCCGACTGCTCCATCTGCCCGAGCAGGATTCCGGTCACCGCGGCCAGCATGTTGCCGATCGCCGAACACGCCTGCACCAGGCCCAAGGCGTAGGGCCGTGGACGGGCCGGCACGACTTCGGCCACGATCGCCACGCCCACCGCGAATTGTCCGCCTACGCCGAAGCCGCAAAGGAACCGGTAGATATTGAAGTCCAGCACGCTGGTGGAGAAGAAACTCAGGCCCGTGAAGATCGTGTACGAAAGGATGGTGATCATCATGGTCTTGGCGCGCCCGATGCGGTCTCCGAGAATGCCGCCCAGGATTCCGCCGATGCCCCATCCGATGAGAAAGATGGTAGTGGCAAGCGATGCCTGGTAGGAGATTTCCGCGCTGGAGGTCCCGGGTCCGAGCAACTGGGCCATGGCGGGCCGGCGCGCCAGGTTGAACAACTGCTGCGCCATCGTGTCGAACATCCAGCCCATGCTGGCGACACCGATCACGAACCAGTGGTAACCCGTGAGCTCGCGGTACCACTTGTATTTCGACTCGCCCCCGGCAACGGGCGGTGTTCCGGTTGCAGACATTAAGTTGTCATTCTAACGCACGTGTTCGTGCCCTCGTGTGCGCTACCGTGGCGTGACGCTGTCGCCGGACTTGAGCGGGACGTCGCCGGGCAACGCGACGGAGTCACCGTCGGAGAGTCCGTCTGCAATCTGCACCAGCGTGATGCTGGCGATGCCCTGCCTGACGGGCCGCCGCTCAACGGTGTTGCCCCTCAACACCAGGACGTAGTCACCTTGGGCGTCGTGCCTCAGCGCCTCCTTGGGGATCACCAGCGCGTTGTCAGCCACGGCCGTCCGGATCTCGGCGTTGACATTCGTTCCGGGGATGAGGGCGCGGCCGTCGTTATCGATCAGGCAGATGACCTCGCCAACCTGGCGCGATCCGAGCGCCTGGATGCTGACCGGCTTCTTTTGTACGCGGCCGTGCCATTGCCGGCCAGGAAGAGCGTCCCAGGTTATGGTCACGGTCAGGCCCTCCGCGACGCGCCCGAGCTCCGGTTCATCGACGTAGACTTTGACGCGAAGCTGTTCGAGGCGCCCGATATTGGCGATCAGATCGCCGGGATTGACGTACGATCCGGAGCGCACCTCCCGGCCGTAGACAGTGCCGGCCATGGGCGCCCGCACCTGTGCCAGAGCGCTGCGCTCGGTGGCGTGGGCGAGAGCGGATTCGGCGTCTTTGAGGCGGGCCCTGGCGGCTTCGACATCGGGCTGCGCCACCAGCGAGCGGCGGCGCTTCTCAAGACCCGCAATTTCTAGCTCGGTTTGGCGGACCTTCTCCCGGGCGTTGTCGGCCTCCTGCCGTGTGGCGGCCTGCTTCGCGACCAGGCGGTCGAGGGACTCCTGCGTCTTGCGCTGCTGTGCGAGATCCAACTGCGCCCGCGCGATGCTGTTTTCGATGTCCGTCAATTCAGCGGGCTTGCCGCCGCCGGTGAGCGCGGCCAGATTGGCGCGAGCTTCGGCGACCTTGGCCTCGGCGGCGTCCACCTCCGCTCGCAGCGACGGATCAGAGATCGTGCAGATCATGGAGTTCTTCGCCACAGCCTGGCCGTCTTCGACCGCGACTCCGGTCACGATCCCGCCTGTTTCCGCGCGCACGGGCTGCCATTCGGAGGGCTCGACCTTGCCGTTGGTGGCCAGAGTGCTGATCAGCGTCTGGCGCTTCACCGGGACGAAGCTCACTGCCGGCGGTTCGCTCTTCCGCAGCACGCCCCAGAGGATGATGCCGGCGATGGCGGACAGGAGGAGCGCCAGCAGGAGTTTTCTCACATCTTCATCTTATCTGGAGGGCGGAGGACGAACTGCGATCGTCCTCCCCACGGCGGCAGCGGATTTCCTGGGGCGCGGCACCTTCTCCAGACGCAGAGCTTTCAGCTTGTCCAGGAAATCGCGGCGGTCCACCACGTAGTAGAACTTGATGGACGCCTCCCCGCCGCTCAGCTTTTCGACAAGCTGCTCGAGCGCATCGGCCGGATTGCCGGCGCTCACTTCCATAAATTGCAGGAACCCGGAGCTGCGCAGGCGCGTGAACAGCTCGGGCAGGGTGTAGCGGCCTTCCAGGGTGAGCCCGCCAGCCTTGTGCGACCGGCTCACCAGGTAGTGGACCAGGATCAGCTCGTCGAAGAGCATCGGCGCCAGGTACAGGCGACCGGCATCCACCTCCCATCCGGTTTCCAGACGGCGCGACCGGCGAATTCCGTGAACGCCTTCAAACTGCGCGTTCCAATCGACTTTCGGTTCCTTGCGGCCCAGATAGTGAACGGAGATATCCCGCAGCCACCGCGGATCTTCCAGATCGAGGCCGGCGCCGATCTTCTCGAGCCATTCGAAAAATGCCGCCTGGCGGGTGGCTTTCTCTTCGATCACAAGAAACTCGCCGTGAGCCGTGGGCAGCGATTTGACTAGCTCGCGGCGCGCGGGATCGGCCGCCTTGCCCCCTTCGATGCGGTAGACCACCATCCGCGCGTGCCACTTCGCGGCGGAATTGCAATAGGGACAGGGATCTTTGGGAGACGATTTGAGGAAATACGGCCTGGTCAGCGTGGATGCGGACAACTCGGCGATAGGCGGCGTATAGCGCTTGATCTCGAGGTGCGCGGTCTTGGGCGCGAGCCCCATCAGGCGCGTGAAGACATCGAGCACACACGCAAGACAGATCCACTTTTCGATGGTGGTGACAGCCTCCGGGGGAAGGGATGAAAGATCCAGAGGTTGGATGGCGGGCGCGGAACGATTGCGGGCAGGAGCTTTCGGTTTTGACGGCTTTCTCTTGGCGGCTTTTTTCGCCATTCGTCTCTCATCGTACAGCAGATTGCTCCACGCTAAACTCGAACTGATGCGCGGGCGCTGGATGTATGTCGCGATCACCGTGGCGCTGGCCGCCGGAGTGGTTGCACTGCTCATGGCCCGCCGCAAGCCGGCGCCGCCTGCGGATCGCAAGGCAGCCGCGGAAGCACCGGCGGAGGCGCCGCAGGAGATCACGCTCCAGGGCAGGATCCGCCCGCAGCACATGGTAGGCGTGGCGCCGAACGTGTCCGGGTTCATCGAAGCGTTTCTGGTGGAGCCGGGGCAGGACGTCTACCAGGGGCAGGTGCTGGCCCGCGTCGGATCGGAAGGGCTGGAATCGACGCGCGAGGGCGCGGCAATGGCGCTGGAGCGCGCGCGCGAGCAGGTCACCAACGCGGAAACCGCGGTGAATGCGGCGAGGATGGAAGGCTCGCGGTCGGAGGCCGACGCGCTGCGCGCGCGCATGGCGCTGGATCGCGCGCAGAAGACCTACTCGCGGCAGCAGTTGCTTTTCAACGAAGGCGCCACGCCGCGGCTAACGTACGAAAAGGCGGCGGCCGATTTCGAGGCCGCACAGAAGGACTACGAAATCATGCAGGCCGCGGCGCGCACCGGCCGCGAACGCCTGCAGGCCACCCTGAACGACCTGGAGGCCGCGCGCAAACTGGTGGATGCAAAGACCAGTGAATTGGATGAGGCGCAGGCTCAGCTTTCTGCGGCCGAAGTGCATTCACCCGTGGATGGTTACGTGGTCAGCCGCAAGGGCGAGGTGGGGAAGCCGGCCGATGGCCTGGGCCCCGACTTCTTTCAAATCGCGACCGACCTTTACGCGCTGGAAGTGGAACTCGAGCCAAAGGCCTCGGACGTGGGAAGGTTCATCCCGGGAATGCCGGCGCTGGTGCTGGTGCTGGATGTGCAGAGCGGCGCCATGGAAGGAAGGGTGAAGGAAATCAGGGATGGAAAAGTGGTGGTGGAGTTCGGGAGCGCAAATCCGGCGATCAAGCCGGGCATGCTGGCGGATGTGAGGGTGCGGTTACAATAAGCGTATCGGGACCGATTTATGGAATTTCTTGCCAGCAGTCTGCTCGAATTGATCACCCAGACTTCCACCAATCTTCCGCCGGACGTGCGCGCGGCCATGTCGCTGACGGCCGGCCGGGAGACGCCGGGGACGCAGTCCTCGCAAGCCCTCGATATTATCCTCTCCAACATCGATATGGCGCAGCAGGATGAAGGCCCGATCTGCCAGGACACGGGCATGCCGACGTTCGTGGTGCACACGCCTGTGGGTGTGAACCAAATCAAGATCAAGCGGGCGATTCTGGAGGCGGTGGCAGAGGCTACCCGGCTGGGCAAGCTGCGGCCGAACTCCGTGGATTCGATCACCGGCAAAAACAGCGGCAACAACCTGGGCGAAGAGACGCCGGTGGTGCACTTCGAGCAGTGGGAAGAGGATGAAATCGAGGTCAAGCTGATCCTGAAGGGCGGCGGCTGCGAGAACAAGAACATCCAGTACTCGGTGCCGTCCAACCTGGATCACCTGGGCCGCGCCGACCGCAACCTGGACGGCGTGAAGAAGTGCATCCTGCACGCAGTGTGGCAGGCACAGGGGCAGGGGTGCTCGCCGGGAGTGATCGGGGTCTGCATCGGCAGCGACCGCGCGCACGGCTACGACCTCGCCAAGAACCAGCTATTCCGCACACTGGACGATGTGAATCCGAATCCCCTGCTGGCCAAACTGGAAGCCGAGATCATGGAAGAGGCCAACCGGCTGGGCGTGGGCGCCATGGGATTCGGGGGCAAAGCGAGCCTGATCGGGTGCAAGATCTGCGCCGCCAACCGCCTGCCGGCCAGCTTCTTCGTCAGTGTGGCGTACGACTGCTGGGCGTTCCGGCGCCTGGGAGTGCGGCTGGACGCCGCGACAGGCGCGATCACCAAATGGCTGTATCGTGATCCAGCGCGCAAGGTGGAGAAACTGGCGCGCGGCGAGGGCTTCCCGCTGACCGGACGCGAGGTGGTGCTGACGCCGCCGCTCACCGAGGCGCAGATGCGCGCGCTCAAGGTGGGAGACGTGGTGCTGATCACCGGCGAGATGTTCACCGGGCGCGACAACGTCCACGCCTACCTGATGAAGAACCCGCCGCCGGTGGATCTGAACGGCGCGGTTCTGTATCACTGCGGTCCGGTGATGCTCCAGGAAGGCGGCGAGTGGCGCGTGAAGGCCGCGGGCCCGACCACGAGTATCCGAGAAGAGCCGTACCAGGGGGACGTAATCAAGCGCTACGGCGTGCGCGCCGTGATCGGCAAGGGCGGCATGGGGAAGAAGACGCTCGACGCGCTGAAGGAGTTCGGCGCCGTGTACCTGAACGGCATCGGCGGTGCGGCGCAATATTACGCCCGCACGGTGGAGAAGGTGCTGGGCGTGAGCCTGATGGAGTTCGGCATTCCGGAAGCGATGTGGCACATCCGCGTGAAGGGCTTCGCGGCGATCGTCACCATGGACGCGCACGGCAACAGCCTGCACGCGGACGTGGAGAAGGCGACCGGCGAAGTGCTGGAGACGCTGGCCGCGCCGCGATGAGGACGTCGCTCGACAAGCAGAAAATCAAGATCGTCCTGCTGGAAGGGATTCACGCTTCGGCGGTGGAATCGTTCCGCGCGGATGGCTACACCAATATCGAGCAGCACGCGGGCGCGCTGGCGGGCGCGAGACTCCGCGATGCTGCGAGGGACGCGTACTTTGTCGGCATCCGCTCGGCGACGCAGCTCGAGGCGGGGTTTTTCGACGAAGCGCCGAGGCTGATCGGGGTCGGGTGTTTCTGCATCGGCACGAACCAGGTGGATCTGGCGGCGGCGGAGGGGCGCGGCATCCCGGTATTCAACGCACCTTTTTCCAATACGCGAAGCGTGGCGGAACTGGTGCTGGCGGAGATCGTGCTGTTGATGCGCGGGATTCCGCAGCGCAACGCCGCGGCCCATCGCGGCGAGTGGGTGAAGACCGCCGCGGGCTCTCACGAGGTGAGGGGCAAGACGCTGGGCATCGTGGGATACGGGCACATCGGCACGCAGGTTGGGCTGCTGGCCGAGGCGTTCGGGATGCAGGTGCTCTATCGCGACATCGAGGCCAAGCTGGCGTTGGGAAATGCCAAGGCGGTGGCGTCGCTGGACGCGCTGCTGGCGTCGGCCGACGTGGTGACGCTGCACGTGCCCGAGACGCCGGAGACGCAGGGGATGATGGGCGCGCCGCAGATCGCGGCCATGAAGCCGGGCGCGAAGCTGATCAACGCGTCGCGCGGAACGGTGGTGGATATCGACTCGCTGGCCGAAGCGCTGCGGGCGGGCCGCTTGAGCGGGGCGGCGATCGACGTCTTCCCGGTGGAGCCGAAGAGCGCGGGCCAAACGTTCGAGAGCCCGTTGCGCGGGCTGGACAACGTGCTGCTGACCCCGCACATCGGCGGGAGCACGGCCGAGGCCCAGCAGAACATCGGGATTGAAGTGGCGGGCAAGCTCATCAAGTACAGCAACAACGGATCGACCGTGGGCGCAGTCAATTTTCCCGAGGTGAGCCTGCCGGAGCATCCGGGCAAGCACCGGCTGCTGCACATCCATCGCAATCAGCCGGGCGTGCTGAGCGCGATCAACGGCGTTTTTTCGGGCGAGCAGATCAATATCGCAGCGCAGTATTTGAATACGGACGCGCGGATCGGGTACGTAGTGCTGGACGTAGAGGCGGGCGAGGGGGTGGATGAGATGCAGTTGAAGCGCAAGCTGGATGCGGTGCCGGGGACGATCCGCACGCGGATCCTGTACTGACGTTGCGGGGATTGCAGGCGGGTTGGTACACTGAAACTTCCCCGGCCAGGTAGCTCAGCTGGTAGAGCGCAGCCCTGAAAAGGCTGGCGTCGGCGGTTCGATTCCGTCCCTGGCCACCACATTTCAAACAACTTAGCGATTTCAGATTTTCTCGTTTTTGGCCGCAGGACACAATAGGGACACATCGGACAGGACACATTAACGCGTGTCAGTCCCAGGCTGTCCGTCTCCGGTCCGGAGCAGGTTCCACATCTCGCGCGCCGTGTTGCCCGTTTTGGCAATATGCTGGCGCGCCAGTTTTGCGTACCGTTCTGTCATTTTGATGTTCGAATGGCCGAGGATTTTGGCCAGCTCGTAGAGATCTCCGCCGTTCATCATGTACCAACTGGCAAAGGTATGCCGGAGATCATGGAAGCGGAAATCCTTTATCTTGGCAGCCCGCAACAGAGTGTCGAAGCTGCCCTCGACTCGTTGCCGGTCGCCTTTGGCTGCTCGCTTGGCAGGGAAAATCCGTTCTTCCCCAAGAACCTCCGGGCAGCGCCGGAACTCTGAGGCGAGTTCCGGGGTCAGAGGTACGTATCGAAATCGCCCGCCTTTCAACTTCGAGCGGACCGCGATCAGAGCCTCCTCATATAGGATGTCGCTCCAGTACAGGGCGAAGATCTCACTGATGCGCATTCCCGTTGTGAGAGCTGTCAACACGAGCAAGCGCAATCGATAGAAAGTCCGATTGATGGTCCGCAGACCCTTCCGTTACAGTTTCTCGTCAAGGACATTCATCAGGCGACGGAGTTCCGGCTTCGAAAGGTAGCGGTCGCGTTCATCATTCGGCCGCTTCACTTCCACCTGGTCGGCTGGGTTGCGATCAATCCCCGTATCCTTCGACCAGATTGTCGCTGCCTTCTCCAACATGTGATGCATGACATTGAAGTGCCTTACGGCAGTGCCTGCGGAAAGCCGCTTCTTCGTCGTCAGGTTCTCGAACCAGCTCGTGATCGCCGTCCCGTCCACTTCGCGGAGGAAGCGCTGTCCGAGAGCCGCGCGGATCCCTGCCAAGACGCTCTTTTCGCGCGAATGGGACTTTTTCTTGCTGCCGTACACTTGCCAATACCGATCAATCAGGTCCGACATGCGGTAGTTCACCTCGCGCTTGATATCGAGGTGGCGATTCTCATCGCGCGTAGATAGCTTCTTGCGCTCGATCTTCTTGGCGAGTTCGAATGATCCGTGGATGATGAGCGATTTCTGCCTGCCGCCTTCCCACCAACGGACCTTGTACACGCCATCGGCCTTCTTATCTATGGACACCGCTTTCCCCTTCACTCGACGGTTTTGAAGCTGTGTTGTTCAACGAAGCGCTCCAGTGCCCTGACATCGAACCGGAGTGCACGGCCGACTCTGACTGAGGGCACTTCGCGTAGACGGGCCTTCTTGTAGACCGTGTCCACCTTCAAACCGAGGAGGCGGGCGGCTTCCCCAACCTTGAGGAGTCGCCGGCCAATATCTGTATTGAGGATTGCTACTGAATTCTCAGACATATGAATAATCTCCAGATCCCTGTGCCCGAAAATGGGCCATGAGATTGTATAGAACGATTCCGGCGACCTGTCAAACCAAATGGGATTTGGCTGACTTGAAGGGGACCCTGACAGCTCATTGAGATCGGCCTGCACGTAGACTTCAGTGGATTTCATGTCCACGTGGCCGAGAAAATCCTTCACCATCACGAGCGGAACGCCGGACTGGAGAAGGTGCATACCCTTGGTGTGCCTCAATGTGTGCGGGCTGATTGCGGGGCGCCCCAGGCTAGGCATCGAACTGGCGGCTTGCCGCAAGTACTTCAGCAGAATGTATCGCGCGCCGTGTCGCCCCAACCGGACTCCTCGCCCGTTCTGGAACACTGGCTCTTCGCCATCGACGCGGCGACCGTTGGTGGCCAGGAACTTACGAAGGAGTTGAGCCGATTGGGGCAGCAAAGGGCACAGCCGTTCACGCCGTCCTTTG
>DATJYJ010000406.1:0-21533 GCA_035578025.1 Verrucomicrobiia bacterium | reverse complement strand
GTCTGGCTGGTGCGGTTCTTCAGCGGCGTGATGATCTTCTGCGGGATCGTGGCGTTCGCGTACAACATCATGGCCACGGTGGCCGGGAGGAGCGCAAATGTTCAGGAAAGCTGATAACAGCGCGGCATGGGCCGTGGTGCTGGCATTGGTGCTGTTCTTCATCGGTGGACTTCTCACCACCGTCGTGCCGCCGCTAATCGATAAGAGCTGGTCGCGGCCAGCCCCTGGGCTGCGTCCCTACACCGAAATCGAGCTCAAGGGACGAGCCATCTACGTCAAGGAAGGCTGCTGGTACTGCCACACCCAGCAGACTCGCACCCTCGTGGCCGACACCATCCGCAGCGGATGGCGTGGCGTGCGGTCGCCGGTCTCGACCCCCGACGAATTCGTCTACGACAATCCGCACATGTTCGGCACCAAGCGCACCGGCCCGGACCTCTCGCGCGTCGGCGGCAAGTACGATACGCAGTGGCACCGGACTCATTTCCGCAATCCGCGCGACCTCGTGCCCGGGTCGGTCATGCCGCCCTTCCCGTGGATCGCCAACAACGAGGACGATTTCAAAGCCATGGTGGCGTATCTCCAGACACTGGGCCGGGCCAAGGACTGGCGCCCGGATAAGGACTACGAAAAATGACCGACTACACTTACCCGAGCGTCTATTTCGCCTACTTCTTCTTCGCAATCTCCGCCGGGTTGTGCCTCTTCTTTCTGGTGCGTTCGTGGAAGGACGGGTACTGGAACGATCAGGGCGAAGACGTCAAATATCAGGTTTTCGATGAAGAGGGTAGTGAGGTTCCCGATGGAAGAAAATAAACCCAAAATCAAAGAATATGCCGACGGCTGGATCACCGAGCGCGCCGGCACCGACGTTCCCGGCTTCCTGAAACTGGCCTTCATCGTCATCGCGGCCGGATGCCTGGGCTACCTGTTCATCTTCATGAACGGCGAGGTGGACCACCCCGACCGCGGCCAGCTCGTTCGCGCTTTCAACGCCGCCACCGAAACCTCGGCCACCCTGATGTACGCCGTGGCGGCCATGATCGTCGTGTTCGGAATCATCGTAGTGGCGTTTTCGTTCGGCAAGCCTCATGACTGAACTGTGCGGAGTGCGCGTCCCCGACGCGACCGACTACTGGATGGAGATGGTCAAGTGCCGGCACGCGTGCCCGGTCCACACCGACGCCTGCGGGTACGTGAACGCCATCGCCGACGGCGACTACGGGCGCGCCTACCGGATCGCACGCGCGCACAATCCCTTCGCGTCCATCTGCGGACGGGTGTGCGGCGCGCCGTGCGAGACCAATTGCCGCCGCGGCTCGCTGGACGCGCCGGTCTCCATCCGTGCCCTGAAGCGGTTTGTCACCGGTCAGTTCGGTCCCGAGACCGGCGACTACATCTCGTACCGCGCCGCCAACAACGCCGCCATGCTGCCGCCCAACCGCGGCGATTACGAGCGCGTCGCGGTGGTGGGCGCCGGCGTCTCCGGGCTGACGGTGGCGCACGACCTGGTGCAGATCGGCTACAAGGTCACGGTGTTCGAAGCCGAGAACGAGCCGGGCGGGATGCTGACGGCAGGCGTGCCGGTCTTCCGGCTGCCGCGTGACCTGGTGCACCACGAGATTCAAGCCATTCTCTCCCTGGGCGTAGAGCTCAAGTGCAACCAGCGGCTCGGCCGCGATTTCTCGATCGCCAGCCTGCGACGTGACGGGTTCAAGGCAATCTTCCTCGGCATCGGACTGCCAAAGGGGCGCAAGCTGCCGCTGCCGGGCGCCGATCATCCGGCGGTCATCGACGGCATGGATTTCCTGCGCGCGTTCAATTCCGGGAATCCGCTGGCGCTGGGCAAGCGCATCGTCGTGATCGGCGGCGGCAACGTGGCCTACGACGTGGCGCGGTCGGCGGTGCGCCCCGGCGAAGACGAGATCGCCGGACACGAAGCCTACGATGTCGCCCGCTCCGCCCTGCGCCTGAGCGCGGATAAAGAAGTCCACGTGGTGTGCCTCGAAGGCCGCGACGAAATGCCGGCGGACGAGATCGAAGTGCACGAGGGCGCGGAAGAAGGCATCCGGCTGCACAACCAGCGCGGTCCGCGCCAGATCCTGGTCCAGGACGGCAAGGTGCTGGCGCTGCGCACGGTGAAGTGTAACGCGGTGTTCGACGCCGCCGGCCGCTTCAATCCTTCGTTCGATGAGAGCGTGGTGGACGACATCCCGGCGGACAACGTGATTTTCGCCATCGGCCAGACGTCGGACTTGTCTTTCCTCTCGCCGGAAGACGGCGTGGAATCCGACCGCGGCCTGATCAAGGTGAACCGCCAGACCTACCAGACCACGGCCCCCGACGTGTTCGCCTGCGGCGACATCGCGCACGGCGCGCGCCTGTTCATCGACGCCATCGCCTCGGCGCAGATCGCCGCGCGCACCATGCACGATTACCTCCGCGGCACCCGCACCGAGGTCGTGGTGCGCAAACGCTGGCTGCCCGCTTCTTACTGGATGGCGGACGAATGGAACATGATTCCGCGCCGGAATCCGCCCTCGATCGAGAGCGAGCGCCGCGCCCAATCGCTGGAGATCGTCGAGGTCGATTACAGCGAGAGCGAGGCGCGGCGGCAGGCGTCGCGGTGCCTGCGCTGCAACGTCAATACGGTCTTCGATACGGCGAAATGCGTCGCCTGCAACGGGTGCGTGGATGTTTGCCCGGAGCGCCTGATTCGCCTGGTGCCGCTCCAAGCGGCTGCGCAGCAGTTCACGGAATTCGAAAAGTACCTGCCGGAGGACCTCGACGGCGCGGGCGGCGTGATGATGAAGGACGAAAGCACCTGCATCCGCTGCGCCATGTGCGCCTCGCGCTGCCCGACGAACGCCATCCTCATGAAGGAATTTGAATTCAGCCGCGAGTGCGTCACGGTGAAGGCCTGCGCATGACGCCGGTTGAATTCAGCCTCGTCTTCGTTCTCGGGCTGGTGGGAAGCCTGCATTGTCTGCAAATGTGCGGGCCGATCGTGCTCGCGTACAGCCTGCCGCTGGACCGCGCACGGGCCGGGCGGGCACATTTGCAGTACAACGCGGGCCGCATCCTGACCTATACGGCGCTGGGCACGGTGGCCGGCGCCGCCGGCCGCGGAATCGGGATGCTGGGGCAGATGGCGGGCCTGGCTTCCGGGGCACGAGTGCTCGTTGGGGCCGCCATGATCGTCGCAGGGGTGGCGATGATTGGTTTTGTGCCCTCCAAAGGACTGGTCACCATCCGGAAGAGCGTCGGACGCCGGCTGACTGCGCCGGGCGGCAAGTTCCGGCTCGGACTGACGCTCGGCTTCCTGCCCTGCGGTTTGATTTACGCGGCGCTGTTGAAAGCCGTCGAAACGGGGAGCGCGCTGGGTGGCGCCGCGACGATGCTGGCCTTCGGGCTCGGCACGTCGGCGGCGCTGCTGGCGTTGGGGTTCGCCTCGTCGCTGGCGGGCCTGCGTCTGGGACGATGGAGCACCCGGCTCGCCGCCGTGTGTGTGATGGCGGCAGGCGTTGTGCTCATCTGGCGCGGCCTGACAGTCCCGGTATGCCATGGCTAAAGAGCTGACAGCTATGTGCCATCAGCCATCAGCTACGCCGCTGCGCGGCGTGGGGGTGAACTGGCATCGCATCCGGCGGCGGGTGCAGGTAGTGTGTTTCCTCATCTTCCTGGTTCTGCCGTTTCTGAATGTCATCCGTTTCGATATCCCGAAGCAGCGGTTCTACTTCGCCGGCTATGAGCTGTGGATCAACGAATTCGCCATCGTGTTCTTCGCGCTCATGTTCCT
Source organism: Verrucomicrobiia bacterium (assembly GCA_035578025.1). GTDB lineage: Bacteria > Acidobacteriota > Terriglobia > Bryobacterales > Bryobacteraceae > Solibacter. Next base: position 17,734 of record DATJYJ010000406.1, on the reverse strand, counting down.
GATGTTTCTGGTCGTGCTGATGAGCGTGTTCTTCGGACGCATCTACTGCGGCTATCTCTGTCCGCAGATGATCTTCAGCGAGGCCAGCGTATTCCTGGAGAACTGGCTGAAGCGCAAGCGCGTGCCGCGGCCGAAACTGGTCTTCCTGGCGGCGGTGGCGGCGGCGAGCGTGGTGCTGGCCTTTATTTTCATTTCCTACTTCGCGCCGCCCAGCCTTTCCCTGTTCGGCACTTCAACTGCGGCCGGCATCTGCGGGGCCGTGGTCACGCTGCTCACGTTTCTCGATTTCGCCTTTCTCAAACAGAAGTTCTGCACCACCGCGTGTCCCTATGGCTATTTGCAGGGCTTGTTGGCCGACGACAAGACGCTGCTCGTGCAATATCAGGACGCGAGCCACGATTGCATCGAATGCAAAAAGTGCGTGCGCGTCTGTCCGATGGGGATCGACATCCGCAAATCGCCGTTCCAGATCGAGTGCGTGCATTGCGGCGAATGCATCGATGCCTGCGAATCCATCATGACCCGCCTGAACAAGCGCAACCTCATCGGGTACACCTTCGGCGGTTTCCGCGATGCCAAGCGCGTGGTGGTGTTGGGCGTGCTGCTGTGCTACGCGGGCGGGCTGTTCGCGGCGCTCGCCATGCGCCACGAGATGCTGGTGCGCATCGACCCGGTCCGCGAGACGCTGTACCAGGTGGGCGCCGACGGCCGCATCTACAACCGCTTCCGCTTTCAGATCGACAATCGCGGCCGGAAGCCGGGAGCGGTGGTGTTCTCGATTCAACAGTTGCCGGGAGCGTCACTGGCCATGGACACGAATCCCGTGCGCGTCGACGCGGGACAATCCGCGCGTGGAGAATTCCAGATTTCGCGGCCCGGCGGCAAGGGCGGCGAACTCGTGACACACTTTACGATATCGACGGCGTCAGTGCCGGGGCGGGAAGCTTCCGAATTCCCCATGACCTTTCTGGCGCCAGGGGAGGGTAAATGAAGAGCAAGCCAGGGGTGCCGGTGCTGATTCCGTTCCTGGTGCTGGTATCGGCGATATTCATCGGGATCCTGATCTTCGCGTACGTGGAGACCAAGAAGGCGAACCCGCAAATGATCGAGGTAGGCCAGCGTGCCGGCCAGTTGCACACTTTGCGGACTTGACACTCGGAATACGTCCGGATTCTGCTGTCCCGGTTGCCAGAACGTCTACGCCATCCTCCTGGAAAGCGGCGTAGTGGCCTCGGGCCAGGACTTCCGCGACACCGATCTCTTCCGCCAGAGCCTGAAGCTGGGCCTCATCTCCAATCCCAACGGCGATGAGCCCCCCGTGCCGCCCGATGCCGAAACGTGCGAGGCCGTGTTTCACGTCGCCGGCATGTGGTGCGCCTCCTGCGGTTGGCTCATCGAGCATGCGCTCGCGCGCGTCCGCGGCGTGGCGTCCGCGGAAGTCGTGTTCGCCTCCGACCTGCTGAAGGTCCGCTATTGCCCGCAATACCTCCCGAAGCAGAGGATCGCGGAGCGGCTGGCCCCGCTGGGATACCGTGCCACCGAATATACCGGGCAGACCGGCCGGTCCGATGCCGAGCGCAAAGACCTGCTCCTGCGCACCGGAATCGCCGCGTTTCTCTGGCTGAACGTAATGACGTTCAGCCTGGTGGTGTATGCCAGCTACTTCGAGCGCATCACCGGCGGTTTCGCGCGCTTCATTCCCTTTCTGCTGATGGCGCTGGCCACGCCGAGCGTGTTCTGGTGCGCGGCGCCGGTGCTGCGCATCGCCTGGGGCAGCGCGCGCGCGGGTGTCCTCCGCATGGAGACCCTGCTGGCGCTCGGCATCCTGATGGCATACGGCTACAGCGCCGTGCAGGCCTTTCGCGGCAATCCGCACGTCTACTTCGATACGGCGTGCGCCATCGTCGCGCTGGTGCTGGCCGGGAAAGCCATCGAGCGCGATGCCCGGCAAAGGACCGCGCGCGCCATCACGCTTCTCTATCGCCTCATGCCAAGCAAAGCCCGGCTGGTGCAGGACGGCAAAGAGCGCTTTGTCCCGGTGGATGCACTCGAGCCCGGGACTGTGTTTCGCGTGAAAGCCGGCGAGCGCATTCCAGCGGATGGCGTGGTGGTGGAGGGCCGGTCGCACGCGGACGAATCCGTGCTCACCGGCGAAGCCGCGCCCGTGGCAAAGGCGCCGGGCGACTTCGTCGTCGGCGGCAGCATCAACGCCGGCGGAGTGCTGGAAGTGCGTGCCACGCGCGTGGGAGCCGACACCACCCTGGCCCGCATCGTGCGCACGGTAGAGCAGGCGTCGGCGCGCCGCACCCGGATGGAACGGGCGGTGGACCGTGTGTCGCGCGTATTCATCCCCGCCGTGATGGCGCTCGCGGTGATCACGTTTTGCGGCTGGCAGTGGCGTACCGGCAAGCCGGCGGAAGCGCTGATGCACGCCATCTCGGTGATCGTGATCGCATGCCCGTGCGCGCTGGGCATTGCGACTCCCCTGGCGCTGACCTCCGCGGTGGCGGCAGCCTCGCGCCGCGGCATCCTGGTGAGCGATGCGCGCGTTCTGGAGACCATCCGCGGCGTGGACGTAGTGGTCCTTGATAAAACAGGGACGGTGACCGAAGGCAAATTCACACTGCTGGAAATAACCGGGGACACAAGCCGGCTCGCAGAGTTGGCCGCAGTAGAGTCTTACTCCGAGCACCCCATCGCCCGAGCAATCGTGGGGCAGGTTCCCGACCTGCCCCGTGCCAACACCGTCAGACTACACGCCGGGCGCGGAATCTCCGGCATTGTGGCAGAAACAGACTATTTCATTGGCAATCGCTCCCTGGCCCTGGAACGTACGGGGCTGGCAGGGGAGAGTGAGCGCCGTACGACGGTCTATTTCGGCTGGGATGCCGAAGTCCACGGCACGATGGTCCTCGGCGACCGCGTGCGCCCCGAAGCATCGGCACTCTGTGCGGGGCTGCACCAGGCCGGGATTCGCACCCTGCTCCTCTCCGGCGATTCTGAGGAAGCCACCCGCGCAGTTGCGGAAGAAATCGGCGCCGGCCAGTGGATCGCCGAAGCGCTGCCTGAGCGAAAGGTCGAGGTGATTCGCGAACTCCAGCAGAGCGGATCGGTCGTGGCCATGATCGGAGATGGAGTCAATGATGCGCCCAGCCTGGCGCAGGCAGACCTGGGCATCGCTCTGGGCTCCGGCGCCGATATTGCGATGCAGGCCGCGCCGCTGGTGATCATGAACCGGTCGCTCGCTGCGGTATTGGAAACTCTGGAGCTGGCCCGGCACACGTTCACGGTGGTTCGCCAGAATCTCTTCTGGGCATTTGTCTATAACGTGGTGGGAATCTCATTGGCCATCGCAGGAATGCTCAATCCGATACTCGCAGCCGGAGCGATGGTGCTCTCCAGCACGTCCGTGTTGGCAAATTCGCGCAGAATCAGCCGACTTTAGCTATATTTCCAACGATAGCTCCGTGCAGACTACGGTACTGTGTAAACTATTTTCGGAGGAGAATTTAAGTTCTAGTACGCCCAGACTTTTGTTTGGAAGCATGCAGGCTACGCTCAAGGCGCTTACCCACGACCTCCGCTCCGATTCCTCTTTGCTCTCCGCTCCAATTCTGCTTCCCCAGAAAAAAAATACGTGAAAAGAAGAGCAGAAAACCATGGTATCTTTGCGCTCGCGGACGCGGACTCGTCTGGTTGTCCTCGTTCCCGCCCAGACCCAGGCTCCGGACACCTTCAGCAATCCCGAAATCGACCCCGACGGATATGACCGTCTGATGGCGGAAATGCAGCGGCTGCGCGGTTCGGTCTACGTCCGCGACGGCGCGGTGCGTCGCTCCGACCTCACCCTGGACGGCCGCCACCGGCTCGCGGTAGACAAGAAAAGCTGGCACGTGCTTTCGCTCGACCGCGATGACAATGTGTGCGCCTGTCTGCGGTACGTGGACGAGACATGGGCCGGCGGCTTCGACGACCTATGGATCCGCAATGCGGCCTTTTCCCGCGTGTCGGCCCTGAGCCACAGATTCCGCCGGGCCGTAGAAGTTGAAATGCACACAGCCCGCCGCATGGGGATGCGCTTCGGCGAGGTAGGAGGTTGGGCGGTCGCGGAAAATCAGCGCGCGACTTTCGAGCCGCTGCGCATCATCCTTGCCACCTACGGTTTGCTCCGTCTCCTGGGCGGCGTCCGGGGAGTGGCCACGGCGACGTTCCGCCACGATTCCGCGCCGATTCTGCGCCGCATCGGACTGAACCCGCTCGTCGGCGATGGCGTCGAGCTGCCGTCTTACTTCGATCCGCACTACGGCTGCCGCATGGAAGCGCTGCAGTTTGATTCCCGGTACCCGGCTGCCAGATATGAGGATTGGGTCGGCAACCTCGCCGATGCGCTGCGAGTTGCGCCGGCGATCTGCCGCGAACCTTCCGAGTCCAAGGTGCAGAGTGTGCTGGCCCGCCTGGAACTGGCTCACGCCCCCGAGCCGGTGCTGAGCTGGTGAAAAACATGTTGCACCACTTTGCCTCGGCGGTTGGCGAGGACAACGTCGTCACCACACCGTTCGAGCTTCGTGCTGCCGGGCGGGGCACCTTCCCCACCGGCCACCGCGTCCCCGCGATCGTCCGCCCGGGCAGCCGCCAGGAAGTCCAGGAGTGCCTGCGCATCGCCAACCGCCTGCGCTGTCCGCTCTATCCCATCAGCGGCGGCCGTAACTGGGGCTACGGCTCGCGCGTCCCGGCCGCCGACGGCTGCGTCCTGCTGGACTTGAGCCGTATGAACCGCATCCTCGATTTCAGCGAGGAGCTGGGCTATATCACGGTCGAGCCCGGAGTCACCCAGGCGCAGTTGCAGGCGTTCCTCGCGGACCGCGGCTCCGGGCTGTGGATGGATTCCACCGGAGCCAGCCCGCAGGCCAGCCTGGTGGGCAATACCGTGGAGCGCGGCTTCGGCCACACGCCCTACGGAGATCACTTCGCGCATTCCTGCGGGCTCGAGGTCGTCCTTCCCGACGGTGAGGTGATCGAGACCGGTTTCGGCCGGTTCCCGAACGCGGCCGCCGCGCCGCTCTACCGCTGGGGAGTGGGACCGGTCCTGGACGGCCTGTTCTCCCAATCCAACTTCGGCGTCGTGACGCGCATGACGCTGTGGCTCATGCCGGCCCCGGAGTATTTCCAGGCCTACTACTTCCAGTGCCCGGATGAGGACGACGTCGCGGCGCTGATCGATGCGCTGCGGCCCCTGCGCATGAACGGGACCATCCGCAGCTCGTCGCACATTGCCAACGACTACAAGGTGCTGTCGGCCGTCGAGCAGTATCCGTGGCAGGCGGCGGGGGGGACCACGCCGCTGGCGGGGCCGGTCATGCAGACTCTGCGGCGGGACATGCGCATCGGCGCGTGGAACGGCTCGGGCGCGCTGTACGGGACCAGGGCGCAGGTGAAGGAGGCAGGGCGGCTGCTGCGCCGGGCGCTGAAAGGGAAAGCGCGCCGCCTTCAGTTTCTGGATGACCGCAAGCTGGAACTGGCCGAACGCTTTGCCGGCCTGTATCAAATGCTCAGCGGGTGGAATCTGAAGCGTACCCTCGCGGTGCTGCGCCCCGTGTACGGGCTGATGAAGGGAATCCCGACGGACCGCGCCCTCGCCAGTACCTATTGGCGGAAACCGATGCCGCCGCCGGCCGAGATGGACCCGGATCGCGACGGCTGCGGGCTCTTGTGGTGCAGTCCAGTCTTACCGAACGACGGGATGCACGCACGGGTGGCGACCTCCCTGGCGTCGGAAATCGTCCTGCGGCACCGGTTCGAGCCGATGATTTCCCTGACCGTGCTGACCGACCGGACGCTTTCCTGCATCCTGTCGTTGGGGTGGGATCGCGATGTGCCTGGGGAAGATGAGCGGGCTATGGACTGCTATGGCGAGCTTCTGGAAGCTCTGGGGCGCGCGGGTTATTACTCATACCGGCTGAGTGTCGCTGGCATGCACGGCATGGGCAACGGAAGTTATGGCGACTTACTGGCCCGGTTGAAGAAAACGCTGGACCCGAACGGAATCCTGGCGCCGGGCAGGTACGTCGCGGAGGCGATGGCGCCATCACGCCGCGATTTTGACGCGCCTCGGCGACGGGCGGCGGCCTTTCCACCATAGCCACACGACGGAGAGCGCCACCATCATCGCGGTGACCAAGGCTGTCGCCAGCAGGGCCTGCGGGATGGAAAGCTGGCGCTTGATGGGACGCACGATCGCGCCGTAGACGATCATCACATGCACCCAGTAGACCATCAGCGAATTCTTGCCCAGCGTCTGCATCCAGCTCCAGCCCGGGCCGGCACAGTATTCGGTCCACAGGTACGAGGCCGCCATCAGCAGCAGCGCGATGCCGGTGCGGATCAGAATTAAGGCGGGACTGTCGGTCCAGAAGCTTGACTTCGTGTAAATCGAATACGGGATGTTAGCGAAGTATTGGCCCGTGAAGACGAGCGCGAAGCCCAACAGGACGCTCCATTGCATGAGGCGGTCGATCCGGTCGGCGGCGGCCCGCTTGGCGATCGTCCCGGTGGCCATGCCGAACGCCAGATACGCTGCGCAGGGAAAGAACGGAAATCTCCCGGCCCGCGGGCTCGGAGCGATGTAATCCTGCAGTACCGGTGGCGCCCAGCTCCAGTCCAGATTGGCGATCACTGGTGAGGCAACCGCGATGAGCATGCCCGTGGCGGCAGCGAATCGTACACGCTCTCCCGCCGAAGGGAAGATCGAGGCGGCGGCGAGCACGATCAGCCCGACTCCCATGCAGTTGAGGATGTCGACCTTGGTAATCTCGCTTACCGTTGCCCGCGGCACGCTAAACAGCCAGTTGGTGAAGCGGAAGAGAAACGCGATGCCGAGAATGTACCCGCCGCGCCGGAGCGCGGCCACCCAGCGCACCCGGGCGCTCGGCTCGCGGTTCGCCAGACTGTCCATCTGAAACGCGGTCGTCATGCCTGCCATGAAGAGGAACAGCGGCGCGGCCATTCCGCCCACGAACTGCGACAGCACGTAGGAGCCGCCCTCGCGCAGATCCAACCGGGTGAAGGAATTGAAGGCGTGGCACTGGATCATGATGAGAATGGCCAGTCCGCGCAGCCAGTCGAGATAGGGATATCTCTTCACAGGTTGATACATTGTAACTATGCGACGGGCCGGCTGGTGGAGCATGACCGTGGGCTTGCCGCTGCTCTATCTCGCGCTGGCCTACGTGGCCACGCGGCACCCCAAGCCGATCTACGTGTTCGCCAATCCCACGGTGATCACGGTTTCCGAATCGCCGTGATCCACAAACACAGTGCTCCAGGCGCCCCGTTGGCCGGGCCGTTTTCCCTGCCGCTAGAAGCTGAACTTACCCACCACCACGATCACCCTCCCCGACACCGTCCCGCTCTGGAACGACCCGTAGATGCTGGTCGGCGGCACTACCGTGCTGCTGATCGTCCCCAGCGCCGCCGAGGTCACGCTGCCGCTCGGGTTGGCGAAGTTCGGGTGGTTGAACAGGTTGTAGATCTGCACCCCGAAGCCGAATTTCGCGCGCTCGTGGATGGGGATGTTTTTCGTCACCTGGAAGTCGGTATCGAAGTAGCCCGTGCCGCGGAACATGTTCGGCGCGGTGTTGCCGTAATCCCTCTGCGTGGCCGTCGTCGTGAACTGCGAAGCGGTGAGGCAGGAAACCGCTGCCGTGCCGCTGGCGGTCACCACGTTGGATGCCGAGCAATGCACGCCCAGCGCGCTGTTGTCCACGATGTCGGCGATAAAAGAGTTGCCCACCCCGCCGGCCGAGTTGATCCGCGACGCCATGGAGCTGTTGGTCACGCTGAACGGTGAACCGGTGTAGGCGTACCACTTGCTCCCCAGCGTCCAGTTGCCCGCGAGCCAGTCGAGGCCCTTGTTCGAGAACTTCGGCGAATTCCAGATCAGGTCCGCGGAGATCATGTGCCGCGTGTCGAAGCTGAGCGGACCGTAGCCCATGGGGATGTTGTTGCCGTCGTACACCGCGACGTTGCCCAGCGCATGGCTCCACGTCCAGCCGATCTGGCCCTGCAAACCGTGGCCCATGGAGTGGCGGTACTGCAAAATCATGGCGTCGTAGTTGGACTTCCCGCTCAGCAGCACCTGTGTGACGGTGAGGAAGCGCGGATCGGGCGCGGTGCCCACGGGCAAGCCGCCGAATCCGGTCGAAGCGTAGACGCTGTTCGATGCGATGAACGCGTTGGCGTTCGCGTTGCTGAGCGCTTCGTCGTAGCCGTGGTTCCCCGTATAGGTCAGCGACACCACGTCGTGCAAAGTGATGGGATGCTCGATCTCGAAGTTCCACTGCAGGATCTTCGGCGCGGCGAAGTCGGAGGGCGGCGAGTAGAAGCCGGGCTTGGCGAAGGTCACTCCCGCCGGCAGGCTGGCCTGAAGCTGCGCCAGCGTGTAGCCCTTGGAAAATCCCGTCTGAAACGCGTTGGCCGACGCATATGCGATCGAGACACCCGTGGTCGGGTCGTTGAGCTGTCCCACGATCCCGGTGTTCACGGTCGGCGTGAATACGGAGGGCGCGTTCGTGTCGATGCTGTTGGCGACGCTCACCGCGAACAGGTTGGCGAACAATCCCACGCCGCCGCGGATCACCGTCTTGCCGTTGCCGAACGGAGTCCAGGCGAAGCTGAATCGCGGTTCGGGAATGATGGCCTCCAGGTGCTGGTAGGCGTTGTGCAGGCCGGTTACGATGGTCTGGTTGTAGGGGATGTTGGCCCCGCCCTGGTAGCCGGCGGTCCCGAACGGCACGTTGGTGAGCGCGAAGCAGTTGTCCAGGCAGGCCGGGTTGCCGTCGCGCTCGAAGCGCATGCCGTAGGTGAGCTTCAGGTTGCGCGTGACGTTCCACTCGTCCTGCCCGTAAAAGTTCAGCGAGTAGGCGCGGATGTGGGCCGCATAGAGCAGCGGGAACGACTGCACGAAGGAGCTGTTCTTGCCTGTGCTGTTGATCTTGCCGGTGGCAAAATCCGTCAGGTCGTTAAATGTGAAGGTTCCCGCGTAGGCCGCGCTCGAAAGGTTGGTGGCCGTGACCTTGTTGAACCGGTAGTTGAACCCGGTCTTGATCGTGTGCTTGCCCTTGGTCCACGAGAGATCGTCGATCAACTGCATCTGTCCCACGTTGCGGCCGTTGGGAAAGCCCGCCGTGCCTTGTCCGCCGCCGCTGCCCACGCCCGTGAATCCGCCCGACGCGCTGCCGCCGTCGCCGAAGGTAAAGCGCTCCGGCATGAGCGCCTGCACCTTCGAGAAATCGGCCACGCCGAAAATCGCGCTGTACCAGCTTCCGGCACCGATGAAGCTGTTCACCAGCGTGGGCGTGATCACCCACGAATGGTTCAACTGGCCGGCGTGCTGGGGCTGCGTGCTGACCGAGTTGAATGCCGGGTTGATGGGACTGGTCCCGGTGGCCTGCACGCCCCAGTCGTATTCGTACCGCCCGTTGAGCTTCTGCTTGTCGTTGATGACGTAATCGCCGCGTGCGATGAACAGGCTCTCCGTGTTGAGCTGGTTGTTGCTCGATACGAACGTCATGGCGCACGGCGTGTCCACCCCGAAAGTGCCGCCCGTGCCGGTGGGAGTGCCGGCAAAGGTGCCGTTGGTCTGGCAGCCGCCCTTGTTCACGTTGAACGGAACGGGAGTTGCCGAAGCCGCGCCGGGAGCGCCTTTATACAGGCCGGCGGCGTCCTGGTACAGGGGCAGAGCCGCGGCCGGCACGTGGGCCAGCGCGTAATTCAGCAACTGCGGCGTCGGGATGGTGATGGTGGAAGTCGCCGGCAGCACGTAGCGCAAGCCTTCGGTGTTCACGAAAAAGAACAGCTTGTTCTTCTTGATCGGCCCCCCGCCGCCTGCGCCGTATTGGTGCGCATCGGAGCGGGTCTTGAGCTTGCCGTTCTCGGCGGCGAAGTAATCGCGTGCGTTGAACAACTGGCTGTTGAAGTTGTAATAGACGTTGCCGTGAAATCCGTTGGTGCCGCTCTTGCCGACGATGTTCTCCTGCCCGCCCGCCATGCGGCCGTATTGCGCGCTGAAGGCGTTCAGAATCACCGCCACTTCGGCAACCTCGTTCGCCCCCAGCAGGTTATTGCTGGCGCCCGAGTTGTTGAGGTTGTTGTAGGGGTCCATCACGTCCGCGCCGTTTAGAGTGAACAGAATGGACGAACCCGGAACCCCGTTGGCGTTCATGTTGCCGCTGCCGCCCTTGACGTTGACCCGAACCCCCGGGACGGTCATGGCCAGCGTCGTCAGGTCGCCGCCCGCCATGGGAAGGTCCACCACCTGCTGTGTGGTAAATGCCGTAGTCAGATTGGCATTCTCGGTCTGCAGCACCGGCGATTCCGCCATGACCTGGACCACTTCCTGGGTGCCCTGCACGCTGAGCGGGATATTGATTTCCAGGTTCTGCCCCACCAGGATATTGAGCCTGGTGGTGCCCGATTTCATGCCGGCGGTCGCCGCCGACAACGTGTACTCGCCCGGGCTGAGCAGCGAGAACCGGTACTCGCCCGAGCTGTTGGTGACCGCGCTGCGAGTATCGTTGGTTGCAGTGGATTTGAGTGTGACCGTGGCGTTAGGGACGATCGCGCCCGTGGAATCGGTCACGGTGCCGCCCACATCGCCGGTTGTTAAGGTTTGCGCAAAGGACGGCAGCGTCCATAGCAGCGCTGCCGCTAGAAACAATACTCCATTACGGTAAATCGGTCGAGGCACTTGGGGACCCCCTCGGTTTCCTAAAGCGTTAATGGAGTCACGTATACCAGATCACAAACGGGAGACGCAACTCGGAAACCAGGGAATGACCTAAGTAAACTCTGGTAAATCGGCTTCGAAACCCCGGCCTAGAAGCGGTACTGGACGGCCAGCTCCGCCGCCAGGCTCTTGGGCACCAGCACGGCACTGGGCGCGATATAGCCGTTCGGCGTGCCGAACGTGTCGGAGCGGATGCTGGTCACGTAGTTCCCGCCGAAGTTGGCGCGGTTGGTCAGGTTGAAAAACTGCGCGATGAACTCCAGCCGGTGCCGCTCGCCGAACTTGAAAAACTTGCTGGCGCGCAGGTCCCATTGAAAGAACGTCTGCCCGCGCAGCGTGTCGTAGCCGATCTCGTGCATGGTTCCGGCCGCAATTCCGTCGCGAATCTGCTGCGCCGTCAGGTCCTTGGTGGCGCGCAGGTTGTTCGGGTCGCTGTTCAGAATCACCGCGCGCGTAGTTCCGTTGCCGCTCCCGGCGCTGGTCCAGGTAATGCCTTGCACGGCGCTATACGGGCGCGCGCTCGCCAACTGCATGATCGGCGCCAGTTGAATGCCGCCCGGCAATTGCAGGATGCCCGAGAAGACCCAGCGGTGCGTCTCGTCGTTCGGCGACGGTCCCAGGTCGTAGGACGGGAACAGAATCGTCGGGATGGGTGCCGTGTTGCCGAATGCCGCCGGCCCGCCAACGTATGCCAGGGAGCGCGACAGCACGTAGTTGGTGTTGATCGAGAAGCGCCGGTTCAAACGTCGCCGGTAGCTCAGGTTCAATCCGTCGTACCGCGAGCGTCCGATCGAGCTCTCCACGATAATCTGAGCCAGCTTGGGCAGGCCCGCCGCGGTGAACGCCGCGTCGAACGGTCGCGCGCCGCCCTGGTTCGGGTCCTGGTAGTTGATGTTCTGCCGCTTGGATTCCCTCAGCCCAAGCACGTGAACGTACTCCGCCTCGATCACGTTCAGGTTGTCGATCTGCCACGAGTAGCCGGCATTGAACTGGTGATTGTAAGGATTCGCGTAATTCGGATCCACCAGGCGCCCGACCGACCCCGGCGTGAGATTCGGTGTGCCCGGAGGAATCGGCGGCAGCGGGTCGACGCCGTAGCGGAATTCGTTGAGGTGCTTGTTCGTGCCCGGCACCAGCGGAGCCGTCGTGTCCGTCGGGCCGGCGCTGGAAAGCGATAGCGTCTGGGTAAAGACTGTGTCGTTAGCCTGCTGCTCCATGAACAACGGGATGTTCAGGAACGTCTGCCCGTAGTAGATGCCCCAGCCTGCGCGCAGCACGTGTTTCCCTTTGCCCGTCAGGTCGTATGCCAGGCCGATTCGGGGACTGATATTGTTCAGATCGTTTTTCGGCAGCTTGCCCGCCCACGGGCTGTTGATCGTCTTCAGTGCCAGGTAGGTGCGGCTCTTGGCCTGCACGTTGCCGCCCTGCAGGTTGAAATCGGCGTCCCAGCGCGCGCCAAGGTTCACTGTGAACCTGCGCGAGACCTTGACATCGTCCTGGAAGTAGAACCCGAGCATTCCGGCATTCTGGTCCAGGAAGTAGGGATTGCCCGACGACGCGCTCATCGATCCGATCGCCCCCGGCGTCGAGAAGCCCTGTGGATACTTGGCCGTGTTGGTGGTAATCACGCTCGGCAAATCCAGGAAACTGATGTTCAGCGTAGAGGGTGTCTGGAAGAATCCGCCAAGTTTCGGCTCGTCCACGTAATCCACTCCCATCTGCATCGTGTGTTTGCCCCGGGTCACCGACAGGTCTTCCTTGAACTGCCACTTCCGCTGGAAGCTCTGCTGCGGGACGTTGGTGTTCGTGCCGAAATAGATCCCGTTGGGAAATGCGATCTGCGGCACCTTGTTGTCGGAGTCGATCAGGTTGTTCCAATACTGGTAGCCGAAGGTCAGGCTGTTGACCACCGTCGGCCGGATCACGCTCGAAAGCGTTGCATTCGCCAGAATGAGCTGGTTGGTGGTGAAATTGCCCGCCGTGAGGTCGTTGGTCTGCCCGCTCTGGTCGTTCAGTCCGCGATTGCCCTGGGAATTGTAGGTGACGAAGAAATTGTTGCTCGAATTGATCTTGTGGTCGAGCCGGCCGGTATAGCGCTGGTCCCGGTAAGGCGTCGGGATTGTTGTTGATGGCTGGGCTCCCAGGCTCTTCACCAGGTTGAGTTCGGTGTACGCCGCCCCCGTCACGCCAATCGAGGTCTCCTCGCGCGCCCGCTCCAGCGCGAAGAACACGAATGTCCGGTCCTTGATGATGGGCAAGCCCACGCTTCCCCCGTACTGCTGCCGGCTGATTGGCGGCGTCGGGTTGTTGGACAGCTTGGAGAAATAGTCGTTCGCCGTGAGCGCCGTGTCGCGCTCGAACAAGTACAGCGAGCCGTGCGGCGTGTTCGTCCCGCTCTTGGTGATCACGTTGACCGCCGCCCCTTCGCTGCGCCCGTTCGCGGCGCTGAAGCGCTGGGTCGAGATATTGAACTCCTGCACAGCCTCCAGCGGCAGTTGCATCACCGGCCCGCCCACCGTGTTGTCCTTGTTGTCGATGCCGTTGACCGTGACGTTGACGTTGCGCCCCGCCGAACCGTCGATCGCGAAAACCGAGACGCGGTTCTTGGTCGGATCGTACGAGTTCACCGGCTTGGCCCCCGGCGCCAGAAAGGCCAGACTCGCAAAATCGCGCCCGTTCAGCGGAAGTTCCTGCACCTGCGCCGGCGTGATGCTCATGCTGACATCGGTGCGCGTGATGTCCACCAGAGGAATCGATTGGCCTTCGACCGTCACCACGTCGGTGACTTTGCCGGGCTCCAGCGTCACGTTGACCGTGGTGGTCTTGCCCACGGCGACCTCCACAGCCTGAACGCTGACCTTGGCGAATCCGGCCATTTCGACGGTGACCTCGTAGCTGCCCGCCGGCAGTTGTTCGAACTGGAACAAACCCTCGTCGCTGGATACGGTCGAGCGCTGCAATCCCGATCCGGTGCCGGCGAGTTTTACCGCCGCGCTGCTCACCACCGCCTGCGATTTATCCACCACCCGCCCGGCCAGAGCGCCGGTGGCCGTGACCTGCGCAAACGCAGCCCCGCCGAAAACGAAAAGAAGCGACGCGCGGACCAACACCCCGCGCACCGGTTGCTGTAACCTGATTTGCATCCTGATCCCCCTTTGACCGCCAGACCCTGGGCGGCTCACCAATACACCCCTTACGTGAGGGTGTTGGTCCTGTATACCAGATCAGGACAGCTACACGCAACCGGGGGTTAATCCGCGTAAAACCGCTGCGACGCCGGTCACTTCACCGTAAAATCGACGCTGGCCACCACGTTTTCCCACTCCAGCGTCAGTTTCCCCTTGTTTCCGCCCGCCGGCGCCAGCGTCATTTTGTAGGTTTCGATCGGCGCCGCGGGCTTGCTGACGTTCATCGGCACGCGGCCCAGGTCCTTGTCGGCGTGGTAGCTCAGGCCCCACTGGCCGGTTTCCTTGTTGATGATCAGCTTCCAGGGGTTTTCCAGGGCCACGAAAAGCGTATAGTTCCCGGCCGGGACCGTCAGGTTGCCGATCGTCAGGTCGGCGTCGGTGTGAAATGCCGTGGCGCTGTTGGCGCCGGCGCGCCAAACCGGGTACGTGGGATCTTTGCTGACCACCCCGCCCGGACCGAAGATCTGCCGGCCCCGCATGGACGGTGCGGAGTACTTGATGGAGAGTTTCTTGCCCGCGATTTCGACGCTGGTCTCCTTGGGCGGGCTCGCCTGCCCGATGAGAAAGCCTGCCGTAGCGGCAATCAGAAGAGCGGACGTGATGATGCGACTGAGCTTCATAGAATCGGATATTCCTCTCTGAGTGAGTATATTACCCCTCCCGCCGTTTGGCAGGAGCACTGATCGCTCGCTGCCCAACGGAATGGACGTGCGGCTCCCAAAAAAACTGGTGAAATTTCGGACACAACTCCCGTTAATTGCGGTAAACTAATCAGAGTTTTAGGTGTTAAGGGGAGAAATTTACCTTCTTCGGTAAGGAGTTGGCCAATGTGTCAAAAAGTAACGCGGAATAAGGGGTTTACGGGGAGATGGCCGTTAGTGGCACTCCTCTTCGTCCTGCTGGCCGCCCTCCTGGCTCCGGCGTTGTTCGCCCAGGAAACCACGGCTGGCATCCAGGGAACAGTCAGGGATCCTAGCGGCGCAGTCATTCCAAGAGCGTCGGTGGAAGTCACCAGCGCGGCGCTCATCGGCAACAAGAAGGCCGAAACCGACTCGGGTGGCAATTATCGGTTCCTCAACCTGCCCCCGGGCGAGTACACGGTTACCGTGTCCGCCTCGGGCTTCCGTACCACCAAGATCAATGTCGACCTCGCGGTCGGACACCAGCCGTCGGTGGACTTCCGGCTGGAAGTCGGCGCGACCACCGAAACCGTGGAAGTGTCCAGCGAGACTGCCCTGGTGGACCTCACCCAGAGCAAAGTCCAGACCAACATCACCGACGCCTCTCTGATGAACCTGCCTACGCAGAGCCTGTCCTATCAGAGCGTCATCCAGTTCGCGCCGGGCGCCCGCAGCGAACCGCTTCAGGGCGGCTACCAGATTAACGGGGCCAGCAACTCCGAAAACGCCTACCTGGTGGAAGGCCAGGAGACGGCATCGATGCTCAACGGAGCTTCCGCTGCCAACGTGCCCATGGATTTCATCCAGGAAGTCCAGGTCAAATCCAGCGGTTTCGAAGCCCAGTACGGCGGCGCGCTGGGCGGCGTTGTCAACGTCATCCAGAAGCACGGCTCCAACGAATGGCACGGCAGCGTGTTCATGTACTACAACGGCGATCGCTTCAATGCCGCGCCGGCTCCCACTCAGAGGAGAAACCCGAACTACGCCGCTAACTATTTCGGCAATCCCCGGCTGGATCAGCCCCTCGAGTACTACTACCCGGTGAAAGACCACAACCGGATCATCGACCCCGGCTTTACGATTGGCGGTGCCCTGTTGAAGGACCGTCTGTGGGTCTTTGCCTCCGCCGCGCCGGATTTCAACAATCTGGCCCGCACGGTGAATTTCAGCTACAACAACGTCGGCGCGCGCACCTTCCACGACACCATCAATACCTACTACTCGCTCGCGCGCGTGGATTTTCTGGCGACCCAGAAGATCCGGCTGTACGGCGCCTGGCAGTACAACTATCAGCGCGGCACCGGCACATCGCTTCCCAACGCGGATGACGTTCACGGGCTGTTGAACACTTCTGCCAGCACCAACCCGGACAACTTCAACGGCGGCATCGGCTATGTTGCGCCCAACACCATGTACAACACCGGCGCCGATATCACCATCACGCCCAACATCGTCTCCACCACGCGCTTCGCGTACTGGGCGTACACGGGCACGCCGCAAAGCCGGGGTCTCCCCAGTGGCATCCGCTACCTCTACGCCGACACCAACTACCCGTACGCCACTGGCAACGCTCCTGCGCCCGCCAGCACCAAGGCGTTGGACGGTACTCCGTTGCCCTCGCAGTTCGTCAATTCCGCCGGCTACGCCAATATCGGCGCGAACTCGGCGACTTCGTACGACTGGTGGAGACGCTACAGCTTCAACCAGGACGTCGCTCTGTTCAAGAGCGGCTGGGCAGGCGTGCACAACTTCAAGTTCGGCTACGGCTTCATGCACGGCACCGCGGACGAACTGGTGGGCGTCTACAATACCGCCCAGATTTACGTCGCCTACAACGTGCCGTATGTCCCCCAATCGCAGATCGGACAAGCCAATTGCAAGGCGATCGTGGCCGCCAACCTGCAGAAATATGGCGTGGCCGGCGGCAACGCCGACGGCACCGCCTGCCAGGGCCTTTGGGGCACCATCAACGTGCGCGACCTCATCTCCGCCAGCGGCAAAGTCGGCGGCTGGAACCACTCCATGTACGCACAGGATGCATGGAGCATTAACAAGTACCTGACCCTGAACGTCGGCCTGCGTCTGGACAAGGAAAACCTGCCGTCCTACAACTCCCTGCCCGGGTTCAATGGCATCAGCTTTGGATGGGGAGACAAGCTCGCTCCGCGCCTGGGTGCCGCCTACGACGTGCTCCATAACGGCAAGCTCAAGGTGTATGGCAGCTTCGGCTACTTCTACGACATCATGAAGTACAACCTGCCGCAGGGCAGCTTCGGCGGCGCCTACTGGCATGATTGCGTCTACGCATTCGATTCGCCCGATTACACCGGGATCATCCCGAAGCGCGATTCCCAGGGCCACTACTGCCCGCTGGGCGGCGGAAACACGCCCGCCGTCGGCACCATCCCCAATGCCCGCTTCATCGAGAACTACGATTACCGCGAGCCGGCCAACGATCCCAACCAGATCGGCAGCCTCGGCAAGACCGGCCTCGTCGATCCCAATTTGAAGCCGATGAAGCAGCACGTGATCACCATCGGCGCCGCTTGGGAACTCCGCCACAACATGGTCTTCGAGCCGATTTATACGCGCAGCCGCCTGGACCGCACCATCGAGGATACCGGCGTCATCACTTCGGATGGCGAGGTCTACTACATTACCAACCCCGGCTTCGGCGTCAACGCCAAGGTGCCCAATTGCACCGGGTGTCCGCCCAACCCCAAAGCCGTCCGCGACTACGATGGCGTAGAGTTGCGTCTCACCAAGCGCTTCTCGCAGGACTGGTTCGGCATGTTCTCCTACACGTACAGCCGGACCTACGGCAACTACTCCGGCCTGACCGCCACCGATGTCAGCGACGGCGGCGGCGCCCGCAACGGCGCCAATACCGACCGCGCCTTCGACGAGCCGTTCATGTCGTTCGACGCTCACGGCAACGTGATCAACGGGCCGCTGCCCACCGACCGGCCGCACGCGTTCAAGGCGAACGTGTACTACGCGCCCCACTGGAAGGCTCTGCACCCGACACTCGGCCTGTTCGAACAGGTCTACTCCGGCACCCCGCTGAGCAGCTACATCAGCGT
>DATJYJ010000405.1:0-2123 GCA_035578025.1 Verrucomicrobiia bacterium | reverse complement strand
AGTCGGCGGCGAAGCGGGCGCGCTCCGCCTCGGTGACGAGGGCTTCCAGAAAGGGCCGCATGCCGGTGCCTTTGTACCAGTCGACGATCGCTTCCGCGCCGTCCATGATGTGGAGGTATTCGGTCTCCCAGAGATCGATGCGGGCGGCGTGCGGAGCGAGAGTGTCGTAATAGAAGGCGGGGTCGTGCGAGAACCACTCGCGGACGCGGCCTTCGAGCGGGTAGCGTTTAGCTACCTCGCGCATGGTGCGGTGGGCGGGGCCGTCCCAGTTGCCGGGGATCTGGAAGGCGAACACGGATGCGCGGGAGAGGAGGCGCGGGAGGACGGCGGTGTGGTCCGGGACCCATTGGAGTGCGGCGTTGGAGAAGACGAGGTCGTATGGGGCGCTGCGCTCGGGGTGAGCGGCCCATTGCTCGATTTCGGCGGTCAGCCAGTGCCAGGTGGGGTGCGCGGCACTGGCCTTGGCGATCATGTCGGGAGAGCTGTCGAGGCCGGTGAGATCGGCGGCGGGCCAGCGAGCGGCGAGAACTTCGGTGCTGTTGCCGGGGCCGCAGCCCAGGTCGATGATGCGGAGCGGAGCGTCGAGTTCAATGCGCGCGACGAGGTCGCGGCACGGGCGGGTACGCTCTTCGGAGAACTTGAGGTATTGAGCCGGGTTCCAGTCAGGCATCGCCGCCATCCGCGGTGAAGTAGGCGCAGTCGGGGTGATGGAAGACCAAGGCGCTGACGCTGGCCTCGGGCTCCATCATGTAGCTCTCGGTGAGCTTCACGCCGATTTCTTCGGGATGGAGCAGCTTCCAGATGCCCTCCTGGCCCGCCATGTTCGGGCACGCCGGATATCCGAAGCTGTAACGCTTGCCCCGATATCTGGAAGTGAAGCGATCGTGCATGGTGGCGGAAGGTGGATCGGGGAAGCCCCAGTCTTCACGAATGCGACGATGAAGCCACTCGGAGGTGCCTTCGGCGGTCTCGGTAGCCAGTGCCTGGATGGCGATCGACTTGAAATACTCGCCTTGCTGCTTCCACTCTTCGGCGCGCTCGCGAATGCATTCGCCGGCGGTGACGACGAAGAGCGCCAGGTGATCGCGGCGACCCTCCTCGGATTCCAGGATGTAGTCGCTGAGGCAGAGGCCATCCTCGCGCGGCTGGCGGCCGAAGGCGAAAGTGTGGAGTGGGGCGACGGCGCCGGGCTCGAAGAGGCGGATGGAGTTGCCATCGCGCTCGGCCTCGAAGAAGCGCCAGACTGCGCGGACTTTCATGAAGCGGGCGGCTTCCTGTTTGACTTCTTCGACCTTGTGGAAGAGGTCGAGAGCTTTGGGCTCGTGGGCGGCGAGCTCTTTTTCGAAATTGCCCTTGTAGCCGAGGTTCTTGCCGTAGAGCATGAAGGGGTTGATGTAGCTCCAGACTTCGGCGAGATGGGGCACGGCGCGGACGCGGCGATCGAGGTAGGGGGCGGGCGGGATGGGGATGTCCACGCGGACTTTGCGGCTGCGGGTGGTGGCTGCAGGGGCAGCGATTGAAGGCCGCTCCGCGGCGGGCAGGTCGGAAACCTGCCCCACGGCGCGCCACTCGGCGAGCACTCGCTCGCGATCGGCGGGGTCCATGAGGCGATTCAGAACGGCCAGGCCGGTCATGGCGTCCTTGGCGTAAGTCACGGCTTCGGAGTATGCGGGCGCGATTTTGGTGCGCGTGAACTTCTCCGAGAGCGCGGCGCCGCCTACCAGCAAGGGAACCGAGATACCGGCGGCTTTCAGGTCAGTGGCGGTGACCACCATCTGGTGCGTACTCTTGACGAGCAGGCCGCTGAGGCCGATGGCGTCGGGCTTGTGCTCGTGATAGGCCTGGATCAGCACATCGGGAGGGACCTTGATGCCGAGGTTGACCACGGTGTAGCCGTTGTTGGCGAAGATGATCTCGACCAGGTTCTTGCCGATGTCATGGACGTCACCCTTGACGGTGGCGAGAATGACCTTGCCGCGCGCGGACGATTCACTCTTTTCCATGAACTGCTCGAGGTGGCTGACGGCGGCCTTCATGGCCTCGGCGGATTGCAGGACTTCGGCGACGATCAGCTCGTTGTTATTGAAGAGGCGGCCGACCTCGCTCATGCCGGCCATGAGCGG
>DATJYJ010000404.1:0-4088 GCA_035578025.1 Verrucomicrobiia bacterium | reverse complement strand
TACCTGCGCGATATCGTCGCGCTCCGCCCAGAACATCACGCCCGGTTCTAAAGGTTGCATGCGATCTTCTCTCCGTTCCGGCTTCGTGCCTCCAGCACCTGCCGCATCAGGTCCACGGCTTGCGCCGATTCCCGCGGCGGGCACAGTTCCGGCTGCTTGCCCGTTGCGCAGCACTCCAGGAAATATTCGATCTCCGCCTCATACCCCGTTTTGGACGCAAGCGGCAGCGCCTCCGCCTCTGCCGCATATAGGGTCGGCGGCCGTCCCGTCGAGCTGTATTCGATCGCGCCGCCCTCGCCGCTCACGCGGTATTCCATGCGGAACGGGTACGAGCCGGCTCTCTCCCATCCGCCCGTCACCACCACAACCTTCCCATCCTTGTAGAACAACTGCGCATCCACCGCGTCGTCCACTCCCGTCGCCGATATCGTGGCCGGCGCTCCGAACAGGTGCAGGCACAGATCCACGTCATGGATCAGCAGATCGAACGCGCCTCCGCCGCTTCGGGCCGGGTCGAGCAGCCATCCGCCCCATCCAGGCGCGGCACACCGGCGATGAAACGTCGCGCTCCGCACGCTTCCAATCCGCGGCAGGGCGTCGCGCAGCGCGATGTACTCCGGCATGAACCGCAGCACCTGCGCGGCCATCAGGATGCGGCCGCTTTGCTCCGCGGCCGCGATCATTCGCCGCGCCGATTCTCCGTCCAGAGCGATCGGCTTCTCCACCAGCACGTGCTTGCCCGCGCGCAAGGCCTCGACCGTCAGGCGCTCGTGCTGGTCCGTCGGCACGCAGAGATCCACGGCATCGAGATCCGCGTCCGCCAGCAGGGAAGCCGTGTCGCGGTAAGCCTTCACTCCGGAGAAGTCCAGCCGTCCGCCCGCCCCCTCCAGGTTGCCCTGGACGGCGCTTAGATCGCCGGTCAGCTTGCGCGCATCGCTGTCATAAACCGCCGCCAGGCGGCTGCCCAGCGCCTTAGCATGGACGCTGCCCATGAAACCTAGACCTACCACCGCGATTTTCATTTCGATTCACGATCTTACCAGTGTGCGCCCCTGCCCTGATACAGAGCATAGAAATTTTAGATTGGACTCGATTTCAAACACCCTCTTACACTCGGAATTGAATACCGGGGAATCAAGTGCCTGTCATGGAAAGTAAAAGCCAGGTCGAATTGCTGCACCAGATCAGCAATATTGTCAGCTCCGGCCTGTCTTTGGAAAAAATGCTGATGGAGCTGATCGGGCTGGCGGTCGAAGTCACCGGCTGCGACGCCTGCCTGGTCTACCTCCTCGACCGCAATCGCAACGAGATCGTCCTTCGCGCCTCGCAGCTTCCGCACAAGCGCGAGATCGGCCACATCCGCATGAAAAAAGGCGAAGGCGTCACTGGCTGGGTAGCACAGCACAAGAGCGTGGTGGCGCTTTCTTCGAACGCCGCCGCTGACGCCCGTTTCAAGGCCTTTCAAAAGCTGCCCGAGGACACCTACCAGGCGTTTTTGTCGGTGCCGCTGGTGAGCGAGGGCGAACTGATCGGCGTCATCAACATCCATCACGAAAGGCAGCATCAGCATTCCCAGGACGAAATTGCCCTGGTGAGTTTCCTGGGCGAACAGATGGGAGGTGCCATCGCCAAGTCCCATCTGGCGGAGCGCGGCGACCGCGCCACCAAGCGCCTGGAAGCCATCGCCGGCCTCGCCGAACGGATCAGCGAGAAAAACTACCTCGACCGTATCCTTCAGACCATCGCCGAAATGGTGGCCGACCGTCTGGAAGCGCCCGTCTGCTCCGTCATGCTGGTGGATGAGGACCGCCAGGAGCTGGTGATCACCGCCGCCCGTTGCTCCAGCGAAGACTACCTGCACCGCATGCCGCTCAAAATCGAAGACTCGCTCATCGGCAGGGTAGTCCGCGAGCGCGCGCCCATCATGATTCCCAACGTGCTCGAAGAGAAGCAGTACCGCTATCCCGAGCTGGCGCGCAAGACCGGCCTGGCGTCGTTGCTCTCGGTTCCGATGTTCACCCGCGACAAGGTGATCGGCACCATCAATATCTACACCCGCGAAGTGCACCAGTTCGCCGAAGACGAAATCGGCTTCGTGAAGGCCCTGGCCGGTCAGGCCGCGATTGCCATCGAAAACGCCCGCCTGATGTCCGAAGCGCTGGAAGCCAAGCGCGCGCTGGAGACTCGTAAAGTGGTGGAGCGCGCCAAAGGCATCATGCAGGTGAAGTACGGTCTCACCGAAGAGGATTCCTACCTCAAGCTGCGCAACGAAAGCCGCCGCCTGCGCCGCCCCATGCGCGACCTCGCTGAGGCCATCATCCTGGCCGACGAGTTGGAGAAGCAGAAGCAATCCAAACCCGAGTAGGGCTCGTCGGGCGTAGTCTCGGTTTCAGGGAGGTCCGCGATGAAATACGGCTTTCTGATCGAGACTTATGAGACCGAGCGCATTAAGGTGGTCAGCGCCTGGAGCGTGTTCCAGGATGACGATCTTCCAGTCCGTCCTAACTCCGCCGATCCGCGCGGCCGCAGTCTCCAGGAGCACATGGTGCATCAGTGTGTCAGCGAGGACTTGTGGTTCCGGACGATGCTCGATATCGACGTCGGCGCGCCTCCGCTGCCGAAAGAGGAGATCCGCCTGGAATTCATGCGGCGGTACGCCGAAGACAGTGGTAAGCGTCTCGCCGTGCTTAGGACCAAGGACGAAGCCTGGTGGGAAGCAGAGACGGCATTTTTCGATGTGCGGCGATCCCGTGCCTGGGTGTTCACGCGCCGTCTGACCCACACCTCCCACCATCGTGGACAGCAATTGGCCCTGCTGCGGATGCTCGGCCGCGAAGTGTACAGCAATTATGGTCCAACCGCCGATACCGGCGGTCTGATGCAAAATCACGCCCCGACCATCTACGCGTACCCGGCCCTGCAGGCCCTTTTGGACGGGGAAACTGCCGGGGGCCGCAAGACCGAATTGCCGGGACCTGCCGCCAGGCCGGTTACCGAGCGCCCGTAACGTGGTCGCCATCCCTCAAAGTGCGACCATATCCGTATGCGCGACATCCGTGCCGCGGCCGTGCAATTCGAGCCGGTCCAGGCTGACAAGCAGGCCAACCTTGAAAAGATCCGCCAGTTCGCGGCGCAGGCGGCACGCCGCGACGTGCAACTCCTCGTCTTCCCGGAATGCTGCATCACAGGCTACTGGTTTCTCCGCAATCTGTCGCGTAGCGACCTGAGCGATCTTGCGGAGCCGGTCTTCACCGGGCCTTCGTCGATTGTCCTGGCGGAATTGGCCGGCCTCTATCAGATGACCATCGGTGCCGGATTGGTCGAGGCCGGCGAGGACGGCTGGTTCTACAACACATACGTAGTTGCGATGCCCGACGGCCGCATGCGCCGCCACCGCAAACTGCAGGCCTTCGAACACGAACATGTCCGGTCCGGCACGGAGTTCACTGTTTTCGATACGCCGCACGGTTTCCGCGCCGGCGTGCTGATCTGCTACGACGTCAACCTGGTTGAGAACGTCCGCATCACGGCGCTCATGGGCGCCGAGGTGCTGCTGGCCCCGCACCAGACCGGAGGCTGCCGCACGCGCAATCCTCACATCATGGGCCTGATCGATCGCCCCCTGTGGGACAACCGCGCGCAGGACCCGGAAGCCATCCGGCGCGAGATCCTCGGCGACAAAGGGCGAGGCTGGCTCATGCGCTGGCTGCCCAGCCGCGCCCACGACAACGGCTTGTTTCTCGTGTTCGCGAATGGCATCGGTGTGGACGATGATGAAATCCGCACCGGCAATTCCATGATCCTCGACCCTTTCGGCCGCATCCTGAACGAGTCGCGGGAACCGGCCGACGATATGGTCATCGCCGACCTTCATGCAGACCTTCTGCCGCGCAGCACCGGACGGATGTGGATCCAGGCGCGCCGCCCGGAGTTGTACCAGCCACTCGTCACTCCGACGGGGCTGGAGCGGGAGACGCGAGCACTCAAGTTCGAAGAGTGACCTACAAGGCATCGCGGCGCAGGGCCGCAGTGCCCGCAGGGGTCGCGACCATAGGGTCGCCCTTTAGATAACCGAGCGATACAAGGAA
>DATJYJ010000403.1:0-9557 GCA_035578025.1 Verrucomicrobiia bacterium | reverse complement strand
GGGATACCGGCCGCAGTTTTACTTCCGGACGACGGACGTGACGGGAGTGGCGCAGTTGCCGGAAGGCACGGAGATGGTGATGCCCGGCGACAACGTGAACCTGACGGTGGAGCTGATCACGCCGATCGCCATGGACAAGGGCCTGCGGTTTGCGATCCGCGAAGGCGGCCGCACGGTGGGCGCCGGCACGGTCACCGAAATCATTAAGTAGGCACACATGGCATTACGCGAACGAATTCGAATCCGTCTGAAGGCATACGATCACCGCGTGCTGGATCAGTCGACGACGGAAATCGTGGACACCGCGAAACGGACCGGCGCCACGGTGGCCGGTCCGATTCCTCTGCCCACGTCGCGCAGCATCACGACGGTGCTGCGTTCGCCGCACGTGGACAAGAAGTCGCGCGAGCAGTTTGAAATCCGGACGCACAAGCGGCTCCTGGATATTCTGGAGCCGACCCAGCAGACGGTGGATGCGCTGATGAAGCTCGATCTGCCGGCGGGAGTGGATGTAGAGATCAAGGCGTTCGGGAAATAGCCGTCAGCTTTCAGCCGTCAGCCTTCAGCCGGCGTGGCTGAAGGTGGTAGCTGAGAGCTGATCGCTGAAAGCTGAGAGCTAATTATGAGTCCAGGAATTCTTGGCAAAAAGATTGGAATGACGCAGGTGTTCCGGCCCGATGGACAGGTGGTGCCGGTCACCCTGCTCAAGGCCGGCCCGTGCATGGTGGTGCAACGCAAGACGCCTACCACGGACGGTTACGACGCTGTGCAGCTCGGCCTGGTGGAGTTCGTCAAGCCGCAGCGCATCAACAAGCCGACCACCGGCCACCTGAAGAAGGCCGGCGTCGAGGGGACGAAGTTCCTGCGCGAGTTCCGGCTCGGTCCGGGCGACGACGATTTCAAGACCGGCGATAAGGTCCTTGTGGATCAGTTCAAGCCCAAGGACAAGGTCGACGTGATCGGCGTCAGCAAGGGACGCGGATTCGCGGGCCTGGTGAAGCGCCACCACTTCGGCGGCGGCGCGGACACCCACGGCTCCATGTTCCACCGCGCACCGGGCTCGATCGGCGCGTCCAGTTTCCCGTCGCGCGTGCTCCCCGGCATGCGGATGGCGGGCCACATGGGCCACGCGCGCGTGACCGTCCGCAACCTGGAAGTGATCGAAGTGGACACCGAGGACAACGTGCTGGTGGTGAAAGGCGCGGTGCCCGGGCCCAACGGCGGCTACGTGCTGGTGCGGAGGTCGAAGAGGTAAGGGCGATGCCAGTACTCGATGTAGTGGATTTGAATAATCAAAAGGTCAGCGAAGTGGAGCTGGCCGACGAAGTCTTCGGCGCCGAGGTCAACGAGAACCTGCTGTACGAAGCCGTGCGGCAGTTCCAGGCCGGCAAGCACGCCGGCACGCACAAGACCAAGACGCGCAGCGAAGTGGCAGGCTCGGGCAAGAAGCTGTGGAAGCAGAAGGGCACGGGCCGGGCGCGCATGGGCTCGGTGCGCAGCCCGATCTGGCGGCACGGGGGCACGGTCCACGGTCCGGTGCCGCGATCGTACGCCTACGATCTGCCGAAGAAGATGTTGAAGGGCGCGATGCGCTCGGCGCTTTCCGCCAAGGTTCGCGACGGCGAGCTGAAGGTTGTCCAGGCGTTCGATTTCGCCGATCACAAGACCAAGAACGCGATGAACACGCTGGCCGCGCTGCAAGCCGGACGCAAGGTGCTGGTGGTGGATAACGGCGAGAATCGCAACCTGACGCTGGGCCTGCGCAACCTGCAGGGCGTGACGCTGCTGGCCACGCGCGAAGTCAACCCGTACCACCTGCTGGGACACACAAGCGTGCTGATCAGCGAAGCCGCGGCGCGCAAGTTCTCGGAGGCACTCGCAAAATGAACCTGCATGAGATCATCCGCCGCCCGCTCGTGACCGAAAAGGGCGTCGCGGTAAAAGACGAACATCGCACGCTGTGCTTCGAAGTGCACGGCGAAGCCAACAAGACCCAGGTGAAGACGGCCGTCGAGAAGCTTTTTAAGGTGAAGGTCGCCGAAGTTCGGACCGCGAATTTCGAAGGCAAGATGCGGCGCCGGGGGCGTTTCAGCGGCTACCGCTCGGACTGGAAAAAGGCCTACGTGAAACTGAAGGCGGGGGAGAAGGTGCCCGACTTTGCGGAAATATAGCCATCAGCTTTCAGCCGTCAGCTTTCAGCCAGACAAGCTGAAGGTGGCGGCTGAGAGCTGAAAGCTGAGAGCTGAGAGCTAACATGCCAGTTAAGACATACAGACCAACCACTCCGACGCGGCGCTTCCAGACGGTGGTCTCGCGCGACGATATCACCCGGCAGAAGCCGGAGAAGTCGCTGGTGGAAACCAAGCAGCGCACCGGCGGGCGCAATTCGGTGGGCCGCGTGACCTCGCGTTTCATCGGCGGCGGCGCCAAGAAAGCGTACCGGATCGTCGATTTCAAGCGCGACAAGGCCGGCATTCCGGCGGTGGTCGCGGCTATCGAGTACGATCCCAACCGCTCGGCGCGCATCGCCCTGCTCCATTACGCGGACGGCGAGAAGCGCTACATCCTCCAGCCCGACGGGCTGAAGGTGGGGCAGAAAGTCATGAGCGGCGCCGATGCCGACATCCTCGTCGGCAATGCACTCCCCCTGAAGAATATTCCGGCCGGCACCGTGGTTCACAATATCGAGCTGCGTCCCGGCAAGGGCGGGCAGATGGCGCGTTCGGCCGGCTCGCAGGCGCAACTGGTCTCGCGCGAAGCCGGCATGGCGCTGCTCAAGCTGCCTTCCGGCGAGATTCGCCGCGTGCAGGTCGAGTGCATGGCCACCATCGGCCAGGTGGGCAACGTCGATCACGAGAATGTCTCGCTCGGCAAGGCCGGACGCACGCGCTGGCTGGGCAAGCGCCCGCACAACCGGGGCGTCTCGATGAACCCGGTGGATCATCCGCACGGCGGCGGCGAGGGCAAGACCAGCGGCGGCCGGCACCCGGTGACCCCGTGGGGCCAGCCGACCCGCGGCTTCAAGACCCGCAACAACAAGCGCACCGACAAGTGGATCGTCAGCCGCAAGAGCAAGAAGAGGTAATCAATGGGCAGAAGCGTAAAGAAGGGACCGTTCACCGACACGCACCTGGAAGCCAAGCTGACCGTGCTCAACGCCACCAACGAGAAGAAAGTGGTGCGCACGTGGTCGCGCCGGTCCACGATCCTCCCCGAATTCGTGGGGCACACCATCGCGGTGCACAACGGGAAGAAGTTCATTCCGGTGTACATCACGGAGAACATGGTGGGCCACAAGCTGGGCGAGTTTTCGCCCACCCGAGTGTTCAAGGGGCACTCGGTGAAGGCGGCGACGGAGAAGGCCGCCAAGCCGGCATAGAGGAATGGCCATGGAACAGGTTAAAGCGGAAGCAAGATACATCCGGGTTTCGCCGCAGAAGGCGCGGCTGGTAGTGGACCTAATCCGCGGCCAGCAGGTGGAGAAGGCCCGCACCACTTTGCGCACCACCAACAAGCGCATCGCGCCCACGGTGGTCAAGGTACTGGAGAGCGCCATCGCCAACGCGACCAACCGCAACGAAGATGTGGATGTCGACCGGTTGTTCGTGAGCGAAGCGTACGTCAACGACGGCCCGCGGATGAAGCGGGTACGGCCGGCGCCGATGGGCCGCGCCTACCGCTATCAGCGCCGTCTGGCACATATCGTCATCAAGGTGACGGAGAAGGAAGCGTGAAGAAGCTGTCAGCCATCAGCCATCAGCTCTCAGCCAAAACCGGCCCGGCAATCCGGGGCCGGGGGCGGAGTGCTGAAAGGCTGAAAGCTGATAGCTGAAAGCTGAAAGCTACTATGGGACAGAAAGTACATCCGTACGGATTCCGGCTGGGCTTCAACAAGCCCTGGCGCTCGCGCTGGTTCGCCAAGCACGGCTACTCCAAGCTTTTACAGGAAGACCTGGAGCTGAAGGAAACGCTGCGCGAGCGGCTGAAGAGCGCGGGCGTGAGCTCGATCGAAGTCGACCGGCCCGGCAACAAGCTGCGCGTGACCATCCGCACCTCGCGGCCGGGCATCATCATCGGCCGCAAGGGCGCCGAAATCGAAAAGCTCAAGCAGGACATGGCGAAGAAGACCAAGCGCGAGGTTTTCATCGACATCCAGGAAGTGCACAAGCCCGAGCTCGACGCGCAACTGGTTTCCGAGTCGATCGCGCTGCAGCTCGAAAAGCGCGTAGCTTTCCGCCGGGCGATGCGCAAGGCCGTCGATTCGGCCCTGCGGTTCGGCTGCAAAGGCATCAAGGTGCGTGTGAGCGGCCGCTTGAACGGGGCCGAAATTGCGCGCAGCGAATGGTACCTGCAGGGCCAGCTTCCGCTGCACACCCTGCGCGCCGATATCGACTACGGGTTTGCCGAGGCCAACACCACCTACGGTGTGATCGGCATCAAGTGCTGGCTGTACAAGGGCGAGATCCTCGACCTGACCAAGCGGCGCGGCCTGCTGCCCGAGCCGGAGCCGCGGCGCGAGCCGAGGCGGGATCGCGGCGACCGCGACCGTCGGGACCGCGGCGAGCGCCGCCCGATGCAGGCGCCGCCGGTGGCTGCCGAGCCTTCGGGGCCGGCCGTACAACAGGCTCCCGCCGATCTGCCGCGTCCGGCGATGCGTACCACGGCGCCGATTCTGCCGCCGTTGATGTCGCCGCAGCAGCCGAGCTGGAAGCAGGAAGCGCGCCACGAGACACCGGCCGCCGAACCGGCCCACCCGGAGACCAAGCCGGCCGATCACAACCCGGAAACGCCGGGCGAGAAACAGTAAGGAATTGAGGGCATACCGCCATGATGATGCCAAAGAAGGTCAAATATAGAAAACAGCAGCGCGGGCGCATGGCCGGCAAAGCCTGGCGCGGCAGCGAGATCAGTTTCGGCGAGTACGGGCTGAAGTCGATGGAGTGCGCCTGGATCACCGACCGGCAGATCGAAGCCGCGCGCGTGGCCATGACGCGGTCCATCAAGCGCGGCGGCAAGGTGTGGATCCGCCTGTTCCCGGACAAGCCGATCACCAAGAAGCCCGCCGAAACCCGTATGGGTAAGGGCAAGGGCGCGCCGGAGCAGTGGGTGGCCGTGATCCGCCCCGGCAAGGTGCTGTTCGAGATGGAGGGCGTGGACCGGGCGACGGCCTTCGCGGCCATGCGGCTGGCGGCTCACAAGCTGCCCATCAAGACCAAGTTTGTCGGCCGGGAAGACACGGAGTAAAGGGATATGAAGGCGCAAAAAGTTCGCGATCTGGACGAGCAGGAGATGAAGCAGCAGCTCAAGGAAATAGACGAGCAGTTGTTCCGTCTTAAATTTCAGATGTCCATGGGCCAGATGGACGGCCTGAAGAAGGTCCGCCAGATGAAGAAGGACCGCGCGCGGATGCTGACCATCCAGCGCGAGCAGGAACTGGCCCAGGAGAAGAAGTAGATGGCCGAAACCGAAGCCAAGCAGGGATTGAAGAACGAAAAGGTCGGGCAGGTGGTGTCCACGGCCATGCAGAAGACCATCGTGGTTGAAGTCAGCCGCCGCGTGCCGCACCCGCTGTACAAGCGCATCATCGGCAAGCGCAAGAAGTTTTACGCGCACGACGAGGAGGGCACGGCGAAGAACGGCGACATCGTGCGCATCGTCGAGTGCCGCCCGCTGAGCAAGCTGAAGCGGTGGCGGCTGGCGGAAGTGGTGCGCCGCGCGGCCCAGGTAGCCGCGCAGCCGAAGGATTTGGATGTGAAGGTCTAGCTTTCAGCCATCAGCCTTCAGCCATCAGCCTGGCGTGCCTTGAAGCCGCCGTAGCTGAAAGCTGATGGCTGAGAGCTGATGGCTACCAGCCAGGAGCGAAGCGACATGATTGGAATGAGAACCATTCTCGAGGTGGCCGACAACAGCGGCGCGCGCAGGCTGTCCTGCATCCTGCCCCGCGGCGGCGACCTCGGGCTGCGGTGCGGATTGGGCGACGTGGTGACGGCTTCGGTGAAAGAGGCCGCGCCCGATTCCCAGATCAAGAAGGGCAAAGTGGTGCGCTGCGTCATCGTCCGCATGCGCAAGGAGACGCGGCGCAAGGACGGAACCTACATCCGGTTCGATTCCAACGCGGCCGTGCTGATCAACGAGACCGGCGAGCCGGTGGGCACGCGCGTGTTCGGACCGGTGGCCAGGGAACTGCGCGACAAAAAGTTCATGAAGATCGTGTCGCTGGCCCCCGAGGTAATCTGATGGCAATCGCAAAGAGGATGCCGGCCGAGCCGGTGCGAATCGATATCAAGAAGGAAGACACGGTCCGCGTGATCGCCGGCCGCGACAAGGGTAAGGAAGGCCGCGTGCTGTCCGTGAACCGGGAAACCGGGAAGGTGCTGGTGGAGCACGTGATGATGATCAAGCGCCACACCCGGCCCAACCCGTCCAAACAGATCAAGGGCGGAATCGCCGAGCGGGAGAGCCCGATTTCGGTGTCCAACGTGATGATCGTATGCCCGGGCTGCCACAAGGCGGTGCGCATCGCGCATCATATCGACAACGTGGCCGGCGGCAAGACGCGGCGCACGCGCGTGTGCCGCAAGTGCGGGCAAACGCTCGACAGGAAATAGAGGATCCGATGGCTGCACGTTTGAAAGAGCACTACACCAAGAAAGTGGCCCCGGCCCTGGCCAAGGAGTTCGGCTACAAGAACATGATGGCGGTGCCCAAGATCGAGAAGATCTCGGTGAATATCGGGTTGGGCGAGGCCACGCAAAACGCCAAGCTGATGGACGGCGCCGTGAACGAGATGGCGCAGATCGTCGGCCAGAAACCGGTGGTCACCAAGGCCACCAAGTCCATCTCGCAGTTCAAGCTGCGCGAGGGCCAGTCGATCGGGTGCATGGTGACGCTGCGCGGCGACCGCATGTACGAATTTTTCGACCGCCTGGTGAACGTGGCGCTGCCCCGCGTGCGCGACTTCCGCGGCGTGAGCACCAAGAGTTTCGACGGCCGCGGCAACTACACGCTGGGCGTCAAGGACCAGTTGATTTTCCCGGAGATCGATTACGCCAAGGTCGAAAAGACCAAGGGCATGAACATCTGCATCACCACCACCGCGCGCACCGACGCCGAGGGTCTGGCGCTGCTGCGCCAGATGGGGATGCCGTTCCGGCAGTAACGCGACCCTCCCGGGTCGCAAACGACAAGGAATAACGATGGCCACTACCGCGAAGATTGCGAAAGATCTGAAGCTGGAAAAAGAGCAGAAAGCGAAGACGCCGAAGCTGCAATGCCGTCATCGCAACCGTTGCTGGCGCTGCGGGCGTCCGCGCGGTTTTCTGCGCAAGTTTGGAGTCTGCCGCCTGTGTTTCCGCCAGCTCGCCCTGAACGGCGAGATTCCGGGCGTGACGAAGGCGAGCTGGTGAGGAAAATGGGGTCAGGGGTGAGGGGTCAGGGGTCAGGGAGACGGGACCAGCGCGAAGCGCGGCCTTTCCCCGACCCCCGACCCCTGACCCCCGACCCCCAAGGAGTTATATGACAAGCGATCCCATTGCCGACATGCTGACTCGCGTCCGCAACGCGATCCAGGCGCGCCACCCGAAGGTGGACGTGCCGGCATCCAAGTTGAAGACCGAAATCGCGCGCATTCTCAAGGAAGAGGGCTTCATCACCAATTACAAGGTGGCTGAAGAGGGCGCGAAAAAGACCATCAAGATCTACCTGAAGTACGGCAACGGCAACACGCCGGTGATTTCGGCCATCGAGCGCGTCTCGCGGCCCGGCTGCCGCGTCTACGTCGGGCAGACCAACATCCCGCGCGTGCTCGGCGGCATGGGAATCAACATTCTCACCACGCCGAAGGGCGTAATGACCGGCCGCGACGCGCACAAGGAACACCTCGGCGGGGAAGTCCTCTGCCGCGTCTGGTGAGGGAGCGAACTGACTATGTCGAGAATTGGTAAAAAGCCGATCCCGCTGCCCAGCGGCGTCAAGGTGTCGATCGGCGAGCAACTGGAAGTCACCGGGCCCAAGGGCAAGCTGACTGTGCCGATCCCGTCCGGGATCACCGTCGAGCAGGGCAACGGCAAGCTGGAAGTCAAGCGCGCGAGCGACGAACACGCCGCGCTGCACGGGCTGACCCGCGCGCTCGCGGCCAATGCGGTTCAAGGCGTCAGCGCCGGGTTCACGCGGGAGCTGGATATCGTGGGCATCGGCTACCGCGCCGATGTCAAGGGCAAGATCGCCACGTTCACGCTGGGCTACTCGCACCCGATCGAGGTCCTGCTGCCCGATGGCGTGGACATGAAGATCGACAAGCAGACGCACCTGGTGCTGACCGGCCACGACCGGCAGCTCCTGGGACAGGTGGCCGCGAACATCCGCGCGCTTCGCAAACCGGATCCCTACAAGAACAAGGGCGTCCGCTACACCGGCGAAGTGCTGCGCAAGAAGGTCGGGAAGACCGGGGCGGGTGGCAAATGATTCGTAAGACGGAAAAGAAACAGATTCGCGCGCGCATCCACAAGCGGATTCGCGCCAAGCTGGCCGGCAACCCCGAGCGTCCGCGCCTGGCGGTGTTCCGCAGCGTGCAGCACATTTACGCGCAGGTCATCGACGACACGCGCGGACAGACGCTGGTCTCGGCTTCGAGCGTGGATAAGGGCGCCAGAACCAACGGCGGGAACCTGGCCGCGGCCAAGACGATCGGCAAGCTGGTGGCAGAGCGCGCCAAGGAAAAAGGCATCAAGAGAGTGGTCTTCGACCGCGGCGGCTATCCGTATCACGGGCGCGTGAAGGCGCTGGCCGATGCCGCTCGCGAAGCGGGACTGGAGTTTTAATTCATGGCGACGATAGTCAAACGCATCGATCCGTCCACGTTGAACCTGAAGGAACAGGTGGTGGCGATCAACCGCGTCACCAAGGTGGTGAAGGGCGGCAAGAACCTGAGCTTTTCGGCGCTGGTGGTGATCGGCGACCCGCAAGCCAAGGTTGTGGGTTACGGCGTGGGCAAGGCGAAAGAAGTGCCCAGCGCCATCCGCAAGGGCATCGAGGCCGCGAAGAAGGGCCTGCGCAAGGTCAACGTGCTGGAGACCACCATCGCGCACCCGGTGCTGGGCGAGTACGCATCCAGCCAGGTGCTGCTCAAGCCGGCCCCGGCCGGAACCGGTGTGATCGCCGGCGGCGCCGTGCGTGCGGTGATCACCGCCTGCGGCGTGCCCAACGTGCTGACCAAGTCGATCGGCCGGCGCAATCCGCACAACGTGGTGAAGGCGACCATCGTGGCGCTGGAATCGTTGCGCGACAAGTCCGCCGTCGCCGAGATGCGCGGCCTGGCGGTGGAGAAACTGTAATGGAAGGCAAGATCCGAATCAAACTGTACCGCAGCCCGATCTGCACTCCCGAAAAGCACAAGCTGGTGGTAAAGGGTTTGGGACTGCGCAAGCTGAACCAGGTGGTGGAGCGGCCCGACACCCCCGAATTCCGGGGCATGGTGAAGAAGGTGCCGCATCTGTTGAAGGTAGTGGAATAGGGCATGAAGAGAATGGGGTCGGGGGGGGGGGGGGGGGGGGGGGGGG
>DATJYJ010000402.1:0-2309 GCA_035578025.1 Verrucomicrobiia bacterium | reverse complement strand
TGCGGCCTGCCGGCCGTCAGCATCAATTGGGGGCCATGGGCCGACGTTGGCATGGCGGCGTCTCTCTCGCAGCGCAGCTCTCGGCAGTGGACTCCCCGCGGGGTGACCGCCCTCAGCGTAGAAGATGGACTTCGCGTCCTGGCGAGCGTCCATCGCGGCGCAGCGCCGCAGCTCTGTGTGATGCCGGTGAACTGGGCAGAGTTCGCTCAGCAATTCCCCATGGCCAAACGCGCGCCGGTGCTTGCACGGGTGGTGCGTCCCGGGCAGGGCGCCCAGGCCGGCGATGCACCGGCCACCGAATCGGCGCTGCTGGGCGAGATCCAGCGCGCGAAGCCGGGCGAGCGCGCCGCCCTGCTGGTTACCGCGATCCAGAGCGAGGTGGCACAAGTACTGGGAGCAGGCGCCGCGGAAAGCATCGATCCGCAGCAGGGGTTCTTCGACATGGGGCTCGATTCGCTGATGGCGGTCGAGTTGAAAACGCGGCTCAGCTCGGCTCTTCAACGCGACTTGCCGGCCAGCCTGATGTTCCAGTATCCGAACATCGAAGCGCTGGCCACGCGCCTGTTGCACGATCTGGCGCCGCCGGAAAACGGCCACGCGGCCGCCCATACTGCCGAGACCGCGCAGGACGGGCTTGATGGGGCTAGCGAGCAGGACCTGCTTGTGCTCTTGGCGGGAGAAGTGGACCGCGCCGCATCGCGCGCGGCTGGAGAATCGGGATGACTCCGCTCCCAGACCGCCAGGAGGTGCTGCGGCGCGCTCTGGTGGAGATTCGCGACGCTCGGGCCAAGCTCGCCGAAATGCAGTCCCGGCAAACCGAGCCGATCGCGGTCGTCGGCATCGGATGCCGTTTCCCGGGCGGGGCGTGGAATGCGTCCGAGTTCTGGCGCCTGCTCGATACGGGGACCGATGCCATCGTGCCCGTCCCGCCATCGCGGTGGGACGCGGACGCGTTTTTCGATCCGGATCCCAACACTGCAGGCAAGATGTACACCCGCTTCGGCGGATTCCTCACGGAAGACATCTCGCTGTTCGATGCCGAATTTTTCCGGATCACGCCGCGTGAGGCTTCCGGGATGGATCCGCAGCAGAGACTGCTGCTGGAAGTCGGCTGGGAATCGCTGGAGGATGCCGGCGAATCGCCGCGCGCGCTCTCGGGCAGCGATACCGGCGTGTTCGTAGGCATCAGCACCAACGATTATGCGCAGTTCACGATGTTCGGAGATGCGCGTTCGATCGGGCCGTACACGGCCACCGGCAATGCGCTGAACGCGGTGGCGGGCAGGCTGGCGTACGTCCTCGGCCTGCGCGGTCCGGCGATTGCGGTGGACACTGCGTGTTCCTCGTCGCTGGTGGCCGTGCATCTGGCCTGTCAGAGCCTGCGCAGCCGCGAGACCCGCCTGGCGCTGGCCGGTGGAGTGAACCTGATCCTTTCGCCCAACGGGACCATCTCCACATCGCGCGCCCGCATGATGGCGCACGATGGCCGCTGCAAGACCTTCGACGCGGCGGCCGACGGCTATGTGCGGGGCGAAGGCTGTGGGCTTGTGGTTCTGAAACGGCTGTCGGACGCGATTGCCGACCGCAATTCGATTCGCGCCGTGATTCGCGGAACCGCGGTCAACCAGGACGGCGCCAGCAGCGCGCTGACGGTGCCCAGTGGCGCCGCGCAGGAAATGCTGATCCGCCGGGCGCTGGACGGCGTGGGTATCGAACCCGCTCGCATCACCTATATGGAAGCGCACGGAACTGGCACGCCTCTGGGAGACCCGATCGAAGTGGATGCTTTGAAGTCCGTGCTGATGCCCGGACGCGCGGAGGGACGCGCCTGCAGCCTCGGGTCTGTCAAGACCAACATCGGGCACCTGGAGGCGGCGGCAGGAGTGGCGGGCCTGATCAAGACCATTCTGGCGCTCGAGCACCGCAGGATTCCGCGACATCTGCACCTCAAGCGCCTCAACCCGCAGATCTCGCTCGCCGGCACGGCCTTGCGGATTGCTTCCGAGCCCCTGGAATGGAACGACGCCGGTCCTCTGACGGCCGGAGTCAGTTCGTTCGGCTTCACCGGCACCAATGCCTTCGCGGTGCTGGAAGAAGCTCCGGCGGAATCCGCGCGGCCGGGTGGCCCGGAGCGTCCGCTGCACATCCTCACGCTCTCGGCGCGCAGCGAGGCGGCGCTCGATCAACTCTCCGGCCGCTACCAGCGGCAACTGGCGGATCGCCCCGATCTGCCCCTTACCGATGTCGCCTTCACCGCCAACGCCGGCCGCTCGCATTTCCCTCACCGCCTGTTTCTGACCGCGGCAAAC
>DATJYJ010000401.1:0-3046 GCA_035578025.1 Verrucomicrobiia bacterium | reverse complement strand
GCGGCGCCCGTGTCGAGGTTCTTGGCGTAGAGCGTCACGGTGCCCTGGAAGTCGCCGATGCGGGCGCGCAGCGCGTCTTGCAGCGTCTGGGCGGATAGAGCGGCCGGGATGATCACGGCCAGGAGGGCGGACACGCGCATGACGTGATGATAACGTGAACCGCAATGCGCTGGCCCGATCAGCCCACGACCTCCAGGAAGGCTTTCGCAGCGTGGCTGAGCGCGCGGCGCGTGGGATAGACCAGGCGGATCTGGCGCTCGACGTGGATCTGTTTGATGCGGACCTCGCACAGGGTGCCCTGCTCGATCTCCTGCTCCACGCACATCCGCGGTACGAAGGCGACACCCACGTTGTTCTGTACCAGCTTGCGGATGGTCTCGATGGTGGGCATCTCGACCTCCATGCGCAGCGGCACCTTGTGGGTCTGGAATTCGCGCAGCACCACTTCGCGGTAGGGCGAAATCACGTTGTGCGCGATGAAGACCTCCGAGCCCAGCTCCGTCAGGGAGATGGTCTTGCGGTGCGCCAGGCGGTGCTTGGGCGAAACGACGAAGGCCAGGGCGTCGCTGTAGATGACTTTCGAGCGGAGGCGCTCGTCGGCGGGGTCGTAGCTGATCACGCCCAGCTCCAGGTTGCCGTCGAGAAGCTCATTGGGGATCTTGCTGGACAGGCTGCGGCGCACCTGCACTTTCACCTTGGGATACATCTCGCGGTATCGCTCGATATGGCGGAGCAGGTAGAGGGTGGTGGATTCGTTGGCGCCGATGGTGAGGCGTCCTGCGGAATTATCCCGAAGCTCCGCGATGGAGTTGTCCAGCTCCTGCTGCAGGCTCTGGAAGCGGCGGGCATATTCGAGGACGGTTCGGCCGGCGTCGGTGAGGATCAGCTCCTTGCCGGAGCGGTCGATCAGTTTTTCGCCGAGCTCGAGTTCGAGCCGCTGGAGGGCCAGGGAGACTGCGGGCTGGGTGCGGAGGAGTTTTTCGGCGGCGCGGGAGAAGGACCTTTCGGTGGCGACGGTGAGGAACACCTGGAGGGCGTAGAGTTCCATCGGATGCACCCGAAGTATAACAGATGTTTATGTGAGGTGCGAAAATTATAAATTTGCCAAATCAACCCGGCATCCGGATAATGGGCTTTGTGAGCGACCGCGTATACATTTTCGACACGACTTTGCGCGACGGCGAGCAGTCTCCCGGTTGCAGCATGACCGTTCCGGAAAAGCTGACCATGGCGAAAAAGCTCGTCGAACTCGGTGTAGACATCCTGGAAGCGGGCTTCCCCATCGCCAGCGAGGGCGATTTCGAGGCCGTGGATGCCGTGAGCCGTGAGTTCCCTTGGGCCCAGGTGGCGGGGCTTGCGCGCTGCTGCACGCTGGATGTCGAGCGGGCTGCCAGGGCGCTGAAACACGCCCGGCGGCCGCGTATTCACACGTTTATTGCAACCAGCGACATTCACCTCAAGTACAAGTTGAAGAAAAGCCAGCAACAGGTTCTTGAAGAAGCAGTTGCCGCTGTCGAACTTGCCCGCCGGTACGTCGATGACGTGGAGTTTTCGGCGGAGGACGGAGCGCGCACGGAGCCGGGCTACCTCGAGAAAGTCTCCAAAGCGGTTGTCGCCGCCGGGGCCCGGACCGTGAATATTCCCGATACCGTCGGCTATTCGACTCCCAAAGAGTACGGGGCGTTGATCGGGCAGATCGCTCGAGCGCTCGGCGATTGCGCCATTGTCAGCGTGCATTGCCACGACGATCTGGGACTGGCGGTTGCCAATTCGCTCGCGGCGATCGAGGCCGGCGCGCGGCAGGTGGAGTGCACCATCAACGGGATCGGCGAGCGCGCGGGCAACTGCTCGCTCGAAGAGATCGTGATGATCCTCAAGATGCGTGCGGATACATACCCCTACCACACGGGGATCCATACGGAGCATCTGTATTCCGCGAGCGAGACGCTGAGCTCGATCATCACTTTTGGGCCGCAGCCGAACAAGGCGATCGTGGGCCGGAACGCGTTCGCGCACGAGGCGGGAATTCACCAGGACGGGTACCTGAAAGAGAAGACTACCTACGAGATTATCGATCCGCGGACGGTCGGCATTCCCGAAGGCCGGCTGGTGCTGGGTAAGCACAGCGGACGCCATGCGCTGCATCAGCGCGCCAAAGACCTGGGGTTCGAACTCAGCAAGGCGGAGTTGGACGACCTGTATCACCGCTTCTGCGCGGTGGCTGACCATCGCAAGAAGGGCCTCATGGACGAGGAGATCGTCGCCCTGATTCACGAAGGCGAGCGAGTCATGAAGGTGGCGGCGGACTAGCCGATGGACCTGAACGTTCTGGTTCTGCCCGGGGACGGAATCGGCACCGAGGTGACTCAGGAGGCCGTGCGCGTGCTGCGGCACGTGGCGGCGCGCTGGAATCACAAGGTGAACGTCACCGGGGGGCTGCTGGGCGGGATCGCAATTCACAAGACCGGCACGCCGTTTCCCGACGAAACGGCGCGGCTGGCGTCAGAGGCCGACGCAACCCTGATGGGAGCGGTGGGCCTGCCGGAGTTCGACAATGCGCCGCCCGAAAAGCGGCCCGAAAAGGGATTGTTAGGCATTCGCAAGGCTCTGGGCGTGTATGCCAATCTGCGCCCGGTTCGCGCGTATGCGTCGCTACTGGATTCTTCGCCCCTGAAGAACCACCTGGTGGAAGGCACCGATATGATCATCGTCCGCGAACTGACCGGCGGGATCTACTACGGTACTCCGCGCGGCATTACGGAAAACGGCGCGGAGACGCGGGCGGTCAATACCATGACTTACACACGCGCGGAAATCGAGCGTGTCGCCCGCATGGCCTTCCACCTGGCGCAGGGTCGCCGCAAGAAGGTGACCTCGGTCGATAAATCGAACGTGCTCGAGAATTCGCAGCTCTGGCGGCGCGTGGTCACCGAGATCGCGAAGGAGTTTCCCGGCGTGGCGCTCGACCACCTGCTGGTTGATAACTGCGCCATGCAATTGGTGCTGAACCCGAAGCGCTTCGATGTCGTGCTGACCGAGAACATGT
>DATJYJ010000400.1:0-13149 GCA_035578025.1 Verrucomicrobiia bacterium | reverse complement strand
GCACAAGAACAAGGTCGGCAAGATCACGCAGAAGCAGGTGGAAGAGATCGCCAAGATCAAGATGCCCGATCTGAACTGCTTCGACCTCGAAGCCGCCATGAACTCCGTCCGCGGCACCGCGCGCAGCATGGGCGTCGACGTCGTGTAGTGTGGGACCGGCTTCAGCCGGTCCAATCCCGATGCGGATGTGGCGGACTTGGCAGACGCGCTAGATTCAGGTGCGTTTTGCGCGGGAACCCACGGGAATGTCTTTGCAGGGTGCGGAGTTTCCCGAGGCCGGGACGCCACGGCAACCGAGTTTCCCGTAGGAACCACTACAGATTCACTACAGTCGCCAGTGAATCGAAGCCACTGATCCCGCGTGTAAAGTGATCACGCTGTTGCACCCCAGGAGCGCAGCGAGTCGAAACCGATATCACTGCTGAGCGCGGCCGTCCCTTGGCCGGCCAGTGAGAGTGTGGTAGAGGTCAATGTCGTTTGTGATGTTGATCCCGCGGCTTGCGCAATACTCCAGGACCGCCGCTTCGAGGACGTGCGCGTCGCGAGTACAAAGGCAATCCACCCTGCCGAGTACCGCCGTTTGAACAATTGGATCGTCATCCGGGTCTCCGACTATCACCGGATCTGGCGTCGTGGTGAGCACAATCTCGGCAGCGTCACCCACCCGGTTGACGAACTCGGTGACGCGGGCGATTTCGCTGAGGATGTACGGTGAGGTGACGAGGATGTGCGGCCCTGCGATGATCTCCTGCAATAGCCGGCCAGCCAAGCCGTGTTCATCACCGGCGGCGCGAACCAGGATGTTCGTGTCCAGGACAATGCGCATCAGCCGCGACGCCGGCGGGCGTCGCTCATGGCCTCATCGATCAGTGATTCCAATTCGTCGTGTGGGACGGCCTTGGCCCGCTCCGACATCTCTCGGAGACTCTCGGAAAGCCGTTCTGCGGCGATCCGCCGTGCGTCTCCCACAGGCGCGGGACGAGCCGCCAGAGCGGTCACGCCCACCTGCTCTTCTTCCGCCAAGCGGCGGCCCAGGACGGATTCCAACGCTCGCCGGGCATCCTCGCCCAAGTCACGCACGTTGCGAATCGCGATTTCCGCCATAACGACTCCTGCCTCATCCTACCATTTACGGCCCGCTGCATAGAACCAGTGCCGGCGATGGCGGTTCTCGCCTCTGCTCCGCACACGAGACCAGACAGTCCGCATCAAGCGCAGCCACGCGGAGCATGGTCATGCCGGCGACAAATGTTGCAATTATCGGCTCAAATGCACGCACTTCCACCTAGTTCCGACGATTCTGAATAAGAGAATCATGCCGGGTCCGCAGAAGGAATCAAGGAGATAGAGTGTGCTCAACCTTGACGTTCTCGTGCTCAGTTTGAGTGTGCCAACTACGAACCTCCGCTCGGAGGGCTTTGAGTTCATGAATGACGTGCTTCGCCAGCCAGAAGACGAAAACAACAAAGAGGCGACATGAAGTGCGACCAGTTCGCCGAAGAAGAATACCTCAACGATTTGCCAAAGTGCATCAGAAGTGGGCGCGTGCATATCATCTCCTCCAGCGATGCTCAAGATGAACTGGCCTACTACTCCCATATCGGCAATGGGAGTAAGCTTTTCCATGCGCCAGCGCCCTCTCATCCGCACCTTATTCCCTTTTCATTGTGCCTAATATATTAGGTATTTAGTTGCATTTCGGTTATTTTGCCTAATATAATAGGCACGTGGAAACTCTCGTGTCCCTCGGCGAGCGAATCGCCGAGTATCGTAGAAAGCTCAAACTCAGTCAGACCGACCTCTCGCGCAAAGCAGGCATCAGCCGTGCCACGCTCGACGCGTTGGAAAACGGGCGAGCCGGAGAATTGGGCTTCTCGAAAATCACCAGACTCCTCGCCGCACTCGGCCTCGAATTGACGCTGCAAATGACAAGCTCGCCCCGCCCCACCCTGGACGAACTGCTGCAAGAGAACCGCGATGATCAAGGTCTGGACCGACGCCGCTAAGGCGGGATTGCTGGACCGTTACGGCGAACGCGGCAGCACATTCGCCTACCGGCCGGAAGCGCCGGCTGGAAGTGCGGTCTCCATCACCATGCCCGTCCGCCTTCCCTCCTGGAGTGTACCCTTTGGCCTGCTTCCGATCTTCGAGATGAATCTGCCCGAAGGATTCCTGCGCGAGCGCCTGCGACTCACATTCGCGAAGGCCACCGGTAGCTTTGACGAATTCGACCTGCTGTCGGTTGTGGGCCGATCGCAACTCGGCCGCGTCCGGTATACCGGCGATAAGGAGCAACTCAATGAGGACGTGCCATTTCAGTCTGTGGATGAGATTCTCGAACGAAGGCGCGACGGCGACCTGTTCCGCTATTTGCTGGAGAAGTTCGCCTCGTTTTCCGGTATTAGCGGCGTGCAGCCCAAGATCCTGGTTCGCGACGACGAAGCCTTCGCGGAAATGCAGCGCACGTTCCACCGGGTCTCGCAAAACTTTCGGGGCGCCACCCATATCGTGAAGCTGTGGGAGGCGAACGAATACCCGCAACTGGCCGCCAACGAGTATTTCTGCCTGACCGCCGCGCGCAGGTGCGGTCTCGATGTGCCGCCTTTTCGCCTGGCCGAAGACGGCCGTGCGCTGGTCATCGACCGATTCGACCTGCGGATCGACGGGAGTTACAGGGGATTGGAGGATTTTTGCGTTCTGAACGCCCGCAGGACCGACGAGAAATATCGGGGCAGCTACGAGACCGCGGTCATGAAGCGATTCGTCCAGTTCGCGAGCTCCACGCATGTCCACGAGGACACGGAGAAACTGTTCACGCTGATTGCGCTGAACTGCGCGCTTCGCAACGGCGACGCGCACCTGAAGAATTTCGCGGTTGTCTACGACGACGTAGAGGGTGAAGCCAGGCTCGCGCCGGTCTACGATCTCGTGACCACGTCCGCCTACCTGGCCAAGGATTGCCTCGCCCTGACTCTCCACGGTTCGACCCAATGGCCGACGGCAAAGGTATTAAGGAAACTCGGCGAGACACGGGCCGGCGGCGCACCGGCGAAGATCCGGCAGACGTTGGAACGTATCGACGAAGCGATTCAGGAAACCGCAACCGAAGTTCGCGCCTATATCAGGCAGCACCCCGACTTTGCCGGGATTGGACGATCGATGCTGGAGGAATGGGAGAGAGGTTGCCGGACCTCACTGCGCGGATGATCTTCCTACCAGTTTTCCGTCCTCGCTCACGCATTCGGCAGCGTTGGTCGCCTCTGCCATGCTATCCTGGTTTTTTCACGGTAGAGGCGCGGCGGCCAGGAGTAGCCGGACCGGGGTTCCGATCGAACTTCGGAGGTCCGGCGAAAGGGGCCGGGATGCAGTCCGCCGAAACCGGGCCGGGAGCCGAACCGGCTGCGGTTGGGGAGTCTGGTTAACACCGGCTCACTGTCACCCGTTCCCAGGCGGGTGGAGCGCTATCGAGGATGAAAGCGCGCGGTTTCCGCGTGTAGATTCCTTCTCTGTCGGCCTCCCCCAAAGTGAATTGCAGCGGCTTATGGACGTCTTCGAACTCACACGGGCGCTGATCGACATCGAATCGATCACCAATAACGAAGAGGCGGTCGGCAACTATCTCTACGACTACCTGCTGCCGCTGGCCGCGCGCCATGGCGGAAGCGTGGAGCGGATGGAGGTCGAGCCGCGGCGCTTCAACGTGTTTGCGCAATGGGGCCAGGCGCTCACGGTGACGCTCTCGACTCACCTGGACACCGTGCCGCCCTTCGTGACGTCGCGCGAAGATGACGAAAACATCTGGGGGCGGGGGGCGTGCGATACCAAGGGCATCATCGCGGCCATGATCAAGGCTGTCGAGACGCTGCTTGCGGCCGGTCAGCGCAATCTCGGGCTGCTGTTTGTGGTGGGCGAAGAGCGCAATTCGGCGGGGGCGTACAAGGCTGCCGGCACGCCGCGCGGGTCGCGCTACATCGTCAACGGCGAGCCGACCGGGAACAGGCTGGCGCTGGGCAGCAAGGGCGCGCTGCGATACGAACTCGTGGCCGCCGGCAAGATGGCGCACTCGGCGTACCCGGAGCTGGGCGAGTCGGCGATCCACAAGCTGCTGGACGCGCTGGACGCGATCCGGCGCATTCCGCTGCCCACCGATGCGCTGCTCGGACCGAGCACCTTGAACATCGGGACGCTCTCCGGCGGGCGCGCGCCCAATGTGATCGCCGATGAGGCCAAGGCGGACATCATGATCCGCCTGGTCGGCGATTCGACCCGGATCAAGGCGGAACTGGCCCGCGCGGCGGCCGGGCTGGCGGAGCTGCGCGAGGTGATCGAAATCCCGGCGGTGCACCTGGGCGCCGTGGACGGCATCCCGACCACGGTGGTGGCGTTCACCACCGATATCCCGGCCTTCGGCGGCGCATGGGGCGAGCCGTTCCTGATCGGGCCGGGCAGCATACATGTGGCGCACACGCTCGAAGAGCGCGTGCCCAAGGCGCAGCTTCTGGAGGCTGTGGAGCTTTATCAACGCATCGTGAGAGATCTATGCAAACGCGAATCGAAGTAGGCATTCTCGGCGCCACCGGAATGGTGGGCCAGCATTTCATCAAGTTTCTGCAGGGCCACCCCTGGTTCGACCTCAAGTGGCTGGGCGCCAGCGACCGCTCGGCCGGCAAGAAATACAAGGACGCCATGACCTGGCACCTCGCCGGCGGCGTCCCGGATTCGGTGGCGGACCTGACCGTCGAGGAATGCAAGCCGGGCAATGCGCCATACCTCTTATTCAGC
This sequence comes from Verrucomicrobiia bacterium, assembly GCA_035578025.1. Classification (GTDB taxonomy): domain Bacteria; phylum Acidobacteriota; class Terriglobia; order Bryobacterales; family Bryobacteraceae; genus Solibacter. The sequence continues at coordinate 8,367 of DATJYJ010000400.1, read as the reverse complement.
GCGATGGATGCCAGCGTGGCCACGGAGATCGAGCGCGCTTTCGCGCAGGCGGGGCACGCGGTAGTCTCGAATTCGAAGAACCACCGCATGGAGCGCGACGTCCCGCTGCTCGTGCCGGAGGTCAACCCCGATCACCTGAAGCTGGTGTGCGCCCAGAAGGCACGGGGGTGGAAGGGGCAGATCGTGACCAACCCGAACTGCTCCACGGTGGGGCTGACCATGGGCCTCGGTCCGCTGAAGCCGTTCGGCATCACGAAAGTGATCGTGACCACCATGCAGGCCATCAGCGGCGCCGGATATCCAGGTGTAGCGTCGATGGACATTCAGGGCAACGTGATCCCCTATATCGGCGGCGAAGAAGAGAAGATGCAGGTGGAAACCCAGAAAATCCTCGGCGATTTCAAGGGCGACCACATCGAGCCCCTGGCGGCCAAGGTGAGCGCCCACTGCAATCGCGTGTCCGTGGTGGACGGGCACACCGAAACAGTGAGCCTGGAGTTTTCGGGCAAGCCAACCGAGAACGACATCCGCGCGGCATTCGACGAATTCACCAGCGTGCCCCAGGAGCGCAATCTGCCGAGCGCGCCGCCGAAGCCGGTGGTGTATCTCAAGGAACAGAACCGGCCGCAGCCGCGCAAGGATGCGGAGCGGGATCGCGGGATGACGGCCTTCGTCGGCCGGTTGCGCCCGTGCCCGGTGCTCGATTGGAAGTTCGTGGTGCTGAGCCACAACACGATTCGCGGCGCAGCCGGCGCGGCGGTGCTGAACGCGGAGCTGATGCAGTCGGAGGGGCTGCTGGGCGCATGATCGTCATGAAGTTCGGCGGCACCTCGGTGGAGAGTGCCGCGGCGATCGAACGGGTCGCCGGGATCGTGAAGGCGCGGGAAGCGCTGCGTCCCGTTGTGGTCGTGAGCGCCATGGGAAAGACCACGAACAAGCTGCTGGCCATCGCCAACAGCGCTATCGCCGGCAAGCGCGACGAGTACATCCGGCAGATTCACGACCTGCGCGATATGCATTCCCGGGAGGCGCGTCAGGTAACGCCGCTCTCCGACCGGGCGGAATTGGACCGCACGCTGGACGACCATTTCCAGGAGCTCACGGAACTGGTGAAGGGGCTGGCGGTGTTGGGCGAACTGACGCCGCGGTCCATCGACGCGATTTCCAGCTACGGCGAGCGGCTTTCGAGCTACATCGTGACCCTGGCCTTCCGGCATTTCGGCATGAAGGCGGAGCACGTGGATTCACGCGACGTGGTGATCACCGACCGGCGCCACACCCAGGCCGCCCCGAACTTCCCGGAGACCTACGCGCGGCTGGCCAAGACGATTCCGCCGATGGCGGCGCGCAGCGTGGTGGTGATGGGTGGCTTCATCGGGTCGACCGGGGACGGCGTGACCACCACTCTTGGCCGCGGCGGCAGCGATTTCACGGCATCGATCGTTGGCGCGGGCATCGGAGGGGAAGAAATCCAGATCTGGACCGACGTGGACGGCATGCTGACCGCGGACCCGACCATCCTGCCCGGCGGGCACCGGGTGAAGGTAATCTCGTTCGCCGAAGCTGCCGAGCTCGCCTACTTTGGCGCCAAGGTGCTGCATCCGGCGACGGTGATGCCGGCCATCGAAAAGAACATTCCGGTGCTGATCCTGAATTCGCGGCGGCCCGAAGTCCCCGGGACGCGCATCACGGCGGACTCGGTGCCTTGCGAGAACACGGTGAAGTCCATCGCCTGCAAGCGCAAAATCACGGCGGTCAACATTCACTCGACCCGCATGCTGATGGCCCACGGGTTTCTGCACCGCATCTTCGAGGTGTTCGACCGCTACGAAACCGCGGTGGACATGGTCTCCACCAGCGAAGTGAGTGTGTCGCTGACCATCGACAACACCAGCCGCCTGGACCTGATCCTGGGCGAGCTGCGCCAGTTTTCGGAAGTCTCGGTCGAGCACGGCGGCGTGATCGTTTGCCTGGTGGGCGAGAACATCCGTTATACGCCCGGCGTGGCACGGCGCGTGTTCAATTCGCTGGACGGAATCAACATCCGCATGATCAGCCAGGGCGCGAGCCTGCTGAATCTCAGCTTCGTGGTGGCGGAGGCGGACCTGGCGCGTACCGTGAAGGCGCTGCACGAAGAGTTCTTCTCGACGCTGGATGCCAACGTCTTCGAGCGTGCGGAGACCGTGAATGTCTAAACTCGCGATCGTCGGCTACGGCAAAATGGGCAAGCTCATCGAACAGCTCGCGCCGGAGTACGGCTTCGAGGTAGCGCTGAAGCTGGATGAGTACAACAACGCGCATGGCGAGGGTCTGACGGCCGCATATTTCGCCGGCATCGACGTAGCTATCGAGTTCTCGATTCCCGCGGCGGTACCGGCGAACATTGAAGGCATCGCCGCTCTCGGGGTGCCGATGGTGGTGGGGACCACCGGGTGGCTGGAGCATATCGCGAAAGCCAAGGCGGCCGTGGAGCGGTACGGCACGGGCCTTGTTTGGAGTCCGAACTTTTCGACTGGCGTGAACGTGTTCTTCCGCCTGGTGGCGGAGGCGGCGAAACTGCTTGCGGCGGAGCCGGAGTATGGCGCGTGGGCGTGGGAGATCCACCACTCGGCCAAGAAAGATGCGCCATCAGGGACGCTGCTGAAACTGGTGGAGAAAATCAAAGAAGCCGGCTATCCGCGCAATATCGACGTGGGCAGCAATCGTGCGGGAGCAATCCCGGGCACCCATGAAATCGGGTTCGACAGTGCCGCGGATACAATCACGCTGCGCCACACGGCGCGGAGCCGCGAAGGTTTCGCGCGGGGCGCATTGAAAGCGGCGCGCTGGATTATCGGAAAAAAGGGGTTTTATGAATGGCCGCCGATGAACGCAGATGAACGCGGATCACACAAATTCTGATCGGCGTTCATCTGCGTGAATCTGCGGCCCAATCTTGGTTTTCCTGGAGGTGGCACATGTTTACCGGATGCGGGACGGCGCTGGTTACGCCGTTCAAAAGAGATCAATCGCTGGATGAAGTTACGCTGCGAACGCTGGTGCGGCGGCAGATCGATGCCGGGATCAACTTCCTGGTGCCGTGCGGCACTACGGGCGAAAGTCCTACGCTGACCCGCCGCGAGCATCTGCGCGTCGTCGAGATCGCGCTCGAAGAGGCCAAAGGCAAGGTGCCGGTGCTGGCCGGCGCGGGCGGGTACAACACGCGCGAAGTGATCGAGCTGGCGCGCGAGCTGGAATCCATGGGTGCGGACGGCATCCTCTCCGTCACCCCGTACTACAACAAGCCGACTCAGGAAGGCCTGTACCAGCACTATGCCGCGATTGCCTCTGCCATCAGGCTGCCGATCGTGGTCTATAGCGTTCAAGGACGCACCGGGGTGAACGTGGAGCCCGCGACCCTTGCCCGGCTGGCGAAGATCCCGAATATCGTCGGCGTCAAGGAAGCCAGCGGCAACATCGGCCAGATGGCCACAATCCTGAACGAAGTCCCGGCGAGCTTCACCGTCCTCTCCGGCGATGACGCCATCACAATTCCGCTCTGCGCCCTGGGCGGACGCGGCATCATCAGCGTGGTGTCGAACCAGATCCCGGGCGAGATGACGCAGCTCGCGCAGCGCTGCCTGGCAGGCGATTTCGCGGCGGCGCGCGCCATCCAGGCGCGGTACCTGCCGCTGATGAGCGTCAACTTCATCGAGTCGAATCCGATCCCGGTGAAGGCGGCGATGGCGCTGATGGGCCTGCTGGAGCCGGTGTGGCGCCTGCCCATGGTGCCGCCAGCGGCCGCGAACCTGGCGAAGATCGAGAAGGTGCTGGAAGCGGTGGGGCTGCTGGTACACCATGCAGGCTGAGATCGAGCAGCTTTTCGAGCGCAAACCCGCCGAGTACACGCCTGAGGATAAAGGCGTGTTCGCCGCCTTTCTGATCAGCCTGACCGAAGGTCGCATCCGTGCCGCCGAGCCGGACCCGTCGAGCCCCAGCGGATGGCGCGTCAACGCCTGGGTGAAAAAAGGCATCCTGGTGGGCTTCCGGATGGGCGCCAACGTGGACATGTCGGTAGGGGCGCTGAGCTTCCGCGACAAAAGCACTTTTCCCATGCAGAAGATTGCGGCCGGCCGCAATATCCGCATCGTCCCCGGCGGTTCCAGCGTGCGCGAAGGCGCGTACCTGGGGCAGAACGTGACCTGCATGCCGCCCATGTACATCAACGCGGGCGCGTACGTGGACGACGGCACGATGGTCGATTCGCATGCGCTGGTCGGAAGCTGCGCGCAGGTGGGGAAGAACTGCCACATCTCGGCGGCGAGCCAGATCGGCGGGGTGCTGGAACCGGTCGGCGCTCTCCCCGTCATCATCGAAGACGACGTGCTGGTGGGCGGAAATTGCGGAATCTATGAAGGCACGATCGTGAAGCGCCGCGCCGTACTGGGAACCGGCACCATCCTCAATCGCTCGACGCCCGTCTACGACCTGGTGCGCAACACCATCCACCGTGCCACCGACGACGCGCCGCTGGTGGTGCCCGAGGGCGCGGTGGTCATCGCCGGATCGCGCGCGATCACCAACGGACCGGGGAAGGACTGGGGGATCAGCGTATACACTCCGGTCATCGTGAAGTACCGGGATGCGAAGACGGACACGCGAATTCAGCTCGAGGATCTACTAAGATAGATTGGCTCCCCTGATGTACCGTATCCTCGATGCCGACGACGATCCCGTCCAACTCGATCTTCGCAAGATGCTCCTCGAGCGCGCCGGCCACGAAGTGGTAAACGCCCTCACCACGCGCCAGACGGCGCGGGAGATCGAGCGCGGAACCATCCACCTCGTGATCATGGACCTGCGGTTTCCGAATGCCGAAGGCGAGGCCGATTGCCGCGAAGGACTGCAATTGATCCGCAGGATTCGGGAGCTCGACGGAAAGGTGCCGATCCTGGTGCTTTCCGGCTGGCCCGAGGATCTCGAAGGGCAACCGGAAGAACGGATGATTTCGCGGGTCATGATGAAGCCCGTGAAGCCCGCGGCGCTGCTGGCTGCCGCAGGGGAACTGCTCGGCGTGGCGTCCTGACCTGGTCGGCGGGTATCGTACGGTCTACCAGCGCCGGCTCGCGATAGGATAGTTTCCATGCGATTCCGCACACTTGCCGTATTGCTGTTCAGCGCCATGGTATCGCGGGCCGCGCTGGTGCGCGTGGAGGTGAAAGAACGCTCGGAGGTGCCCGGCACCCGGTACGAACGAATCATCGGCCGCGCGTGGTTCGCCGTGGACCCCGGGCTGGCGGCCAACCGTGCGGTGGTGGACCTGGATAAAGCGCCGCGCAACGCCGAAGGGCTGGTCGAGTTTTCGGGCGATCTGTACATGATGCGGCCGAAGTCGCCCGAAGCGGCCAACGGAACCATCCTGTTCGAGGTCTCGAATCGCGGCGGCCGCGGCATGCTCAACCTCTTCGACCGCGCGTCGGCGGGGAACGAATTGGGCGACCGCTTCCTGCCCGATCGCGGCTACACGCTGGTCTGGCTGGGCTGGCAGTTCGATGTGCCGGACCGGCCCAACCTGCTGCGCCTTTACGCGCCGGTAGCCAAGGGCGTCACCGGCTTCGTGCGCGCGGAGATGGTCGTGGACCGCAAGACGAACACGCAGTCGGTCGCCGACCGCAATCACCGGCCGTATCCCGTGCTGCATCCCGATGATCCGGCCCTGGTGCTGACCGTCCGCGACCGCGTCGAAGGGCCGCGGCAGGCCCTCCCGCGCGCGGCCTGGCACATCGAAGGCGGCGTCAACGTCGTGCTGGACTCGGGGTTCGAGCCGGGGCGGCTGTACGAACTGGTGTATACCGCGCAGGATCCGCCGGTCGCCGGCCTGGGGATGGCGGCAATCCGCGATCTGATCTCGGCAATGAAGTACGGGCGCGACTACGGCGATCTGAAGCGCGCCATCGCATTTGGGGTGTCGCAGAGCGGGCGGTTTCTGCGGGCGTATCTTTACGACGGTTTCAACCAGGACGAGCGGAATCGCAAGGTGTTCGACGGCGTGATGGCGCACGTCGCGGGCGCGGGCCGCGGCAGCTTCAACGTGCGATTCGCGCAGCCTTCGCGCGACGGGCATCCCTTCCTGAACACCCTCTATCCGAGCGATGTCTTTCCATTCACGGATCTGGATGAGACTGACCCGGTGACCGGCGCCAAAGGCGGCCTGCTCACACATGCGGGCAAGCCCGAAGACTGGCCGAAGATCTTCTATACCAATTCGTCGTACGAGTATTACGGACGCGACGCGGCGTTGATCCACATCTCGCCGGATGGCAAGAAAGATGCGCCGCTGGCGCCGAATACCCGCGTGTACTTCTTCGCGGGCGGACAGCACGGGCCGGCCGCGTTTCCCCCGCCGCACAACAACACGCAGAACGCTTCGAACCCGAACCCTTACACCTGGTGCCTGCGGGCGCTGCTGGTGGCCATGACATCGTGGATCGGGGATGGGACCGCGCCGCCGCCGTCGCTCTATCCGCGCGTGTCGGCGGACCAGGCAGTGTCGCTGGGCGCGGTGCAATTTCCCAAGGTCCCTGGCATCGCATTCCCTACGCGCACCACGCGGGCCTGGCGCGTCGACTACGGACCGCAGTTTGCGAACGGTGTGATCACGCAGGAGCCTCCCAAACTGGGCGCCGCGTTTCCGGTAGTGGTGCCGCAGGTGGATCGCGACGGTAACGATGTGAGCGGAATCCGCATGCCGGAGATCCAGGTGCCACTTGCCACCTATACCGGCTGGAATCTGCGCGCGAAGGAGATCGGTGCGCCGGACGAGCTGTTCAGCATGCAAGGCTCGTGGATCCCGTTCGCGAAGACAAAACAGGAGCGCGAAAAGACCGGCGACCCGCGCCTGTCGATCACGGAGCGATATGCGGGCCGTTCGGAGTACCTGGCGAAGTTCGAGGCGGCAGCGAAGTCGCTGGCCTCATCGGGGTTTTTGCTGGAGGGTGACGTGCCGAAGCTCGTGGAGCGTGGCGCGGCGGAATGGGATTTCGTGATGCGCTAGGGCTTCAAGTTTCGCGCCCGCTCGAAATCTTCCTTTAGCTTGGCCGTAATCTTTTCCGCCACATCCGCACTGGCGCCGCGAAACTTCGCGCCCAGGCTTTCCTGCGTCGTAGCCCAGATCACGTCGCCGTCCTTGTTGACCAGGCGCACGGCGGCGATGGCTTCGTGGCGGCGGTCCGTCGAGTGTTCGCTTTCGTTTTCTCCCACGCTGATTCCCGCGTAAGCCCCGCGAGAACTGGTGCTGGGCCGGCCGGTGCCGAAATTGCTGTGCGCGTTCACGCCGTCTGAGGAGCTGTGCTGCTCGGTGTAAACCAGGTCTTCGGCGCCGCCGCGCAGGACTGCATCCGCCCGTTCCTCCTTTTCGGTGACGATGAACAGCCTGGTCCCTTGCAGGCTGCTGAACAGGATCTCGCGCATCTGGGCCGCGGTCTCGCCCCCCGTGAGCCGATCGATATACACCCGCCGGATCGTAAGCAACTGTCTCAGCGAGGCGTCTTCGACCTCGGCGGCAGATGGCGGCCTGTCCGCCGCCAGCGCCGCGATGGCGGCAGCCATGCAAATTGCGAGTCTCATCCTTTGCCTGCCTTGCGCGCCTCCTGGTCCTGGAACTCGACCCGCCGGCCGGTTCGCGCCTCCAGGCCGGTCAGCACGCTGCGGATGTCGCCCTTGTCCACCCGGAAGACCACCGCCTGCTGCTTGCCTTCCGCATCGACGTAGCCGAGCGTGAGGAAGTGCTTGTGGGATTTTGCGAGCAGGAATACAGGCGAGATCAGGATGGCCTCGGCGTAACGGCGGCTGACGTTCTGGCCGTATTCGAGGGTATTGATTCTCTGGTAGGGGATGACCAGGTAGTTGGCGCCGCTTTGGAGCGAGAGCGATTCTGAGCCGGTGAGATCGAGGTGAACCGTGGTCTTCGCCGGAAGGGCCGAAAGAGTGCCGCCGACGACCTGGACCTTGACTCCGGGAGCGGCGGCAAGCAGAGATAGCGCGAGGAGCAGGCTTCCTAGCGCGATCGGGTGGAGACGGAACATCGCGAGTACGAAGAGTAGTGGGGCTGAGCGTCCACGAATCTCAGCTTTTTTTGACTAGCAGCACTTCGCGCGGGCGTACTTGGCCCGGAAGCGCTGGTCGCTGAAGCGGCGCCACTCTTCAGGCGAAGGTTCGCGACCCTCAAGGTACCGGCGGTACGCAGCCTCATCCGCCAACTCGCGCAGCAGTGCCAGGAGGAAGCGGATCATAGTTCCTCCGGCCTCAGTTGCGACGGCACGAAGGGCGCCTCGTGCACCTCCGCCTCGCGGTTGCCCGAAAGGATCCCTGCCCAGACCCGGATAGAAT
>DATJYJ010000399.1:0-4221 GCA_035578025.1 Verrucomicrobiia bacterium | reverse complement strand
CATTCCGTCGACGCTCGGCTTCCAGGTCTTGCCGCCGTCCTCGCTCAATACCACGCCTCCGCGATACGTATTCACGCCGCGGCCGCGCCACATCTTGGGCCGCGGAAGATCGTGGACCCCGCTGACCGCGGCCCATGCGCGTCCCCTCACCGCCGGATCGAACACCACCCAGTACGCGGTATTCTGCCATTCGTGCGGAATGCCGCGGCTGGTAGCTTCCTTCCAGGACTGCCCGTTCCCGCGGCTTTCGAACAAGCCGAGATCGGCGAAACTCACGAACCAGTGGCCCGGCTCGAAGGGATCGAAGTGAATGCCGTTCGTGGTCAGGACATCCAGGCCGGCGGTGATGCTGCTCCCATCTTCCAGGCGGCGCGCGTACACGCCTTGCCAGGTCTTGCCGCCGTCCCGCGTGCGCATCGTCCGGCCGAAGTCCGTGCCGAAGCAAATATCCGGGTTCACGGGCGAGACCCCGAGGGCGAACGGATTCTCGCCCCATCCGGGACCGTATCGCTGGTTGATCCAGGGATCCTGTATGTTCGCTGCTGCGGCCACGTCCGTATCGCGCCAGACCATCTGCCAGGTCTTTCCGCTATCCGTCGTCTTGGCCACGCCCATGGTCCGTTCGGAAGCAGCCAGCGTGCGCGTGTGATCGCGATAGGAAAGGTAGGCGGTCTCGGGATGTCCCAGGCTCGTGCCGACGGCGCGCAGTTCCAGCCTGGCCGTTCCCTTGGGAGCGTCGGAGAGAAAATCAACTGCCACGGCAGCCCATGTCGCCGCGCCGTCCACGGATACATACAGTCCGGTTGCTCCGGTATTCCCGCCGCGCCAATCCATGCCGGAGATGGCGTAGAACACCGGCTTCCTGCCCCCGCCCGGAAAGCCGGCGGCGATATCTAGGAAGCGGCTCACGCCCTCGGGGCCCTTCTGCACGTGCAGCACGCCGTTTTCGAGCACCGCCACCGAGTCCGTGCCGGCGACATACACCGTGCGATTGCCCTTGGCGGAACCCGGGTCGACATAGATCTTGCGTCCCCCGTTCGGCAGTTCGGCGATGTTCTCCCACGTCTTGCCTGCGTCTTTGGACCGGTACAGCGCGGTCTTGCGTTCCTTCGAGATGGCCGCAAACAGAGTGTTCGAGTCCGCCGGATCGATCGCCAGTGCCTGCACGCTGGCGTGCGATCCGTCGCGCAGCAGAATCTGCTCCTCCGCGTGATCTCCGGAGATGAGCACGCGATCCACATCGCCTGGCTGGGGATAGATCAGCTCCCACGTCTTACCTTTGTCCCTGCTCCGGTACAGTCCCTCGGTCGCCACGTAAATGTTGTTGCCGTTCACCGGATCGAGCACGATGAACCGCGCCACGCCCCTGAGGTTGAACATCCGCCAGGTATTGCCGCCGTCGGTGCTGATGTAGGTCCCGGTCATGTCGCAATTGACCAGCACCAGGTTGGGATCGGCCGCGCTCACCGTCGGATTGAACTGCGCGCCGCCGCCCCCGGGTCCGATCACGCGCCAAGCGGCGCCCTGCGCGGGGAGCCACGCGAGCACGAGGAGTAAGACCATCCGGAAGAATTTCAATGCCGTGCCTCCTGTTCAGCGTTTCGAAACCAGGTCGCCGAAATCCGCCAGCAGCCCGTACTTGTTCTGCCACGTGGTGTACATGATCCCGATGGCGCCGGGCGTCTGGTCCAGCGTTTCCAGCCAGCCCTTGGGGTTGTCGAGTGTGCTGCCATCGTAATAAGCGCCGGCCAGGATCTGGAACCCCAGCTTGGAAAAATGCTCCAGGCTCGGCTGGCGGCGCTCGTAATACCAGCAGACCATCCGGAGCTCCTTCGGAATGTAATTCCACGAGCCCGTGATGTCGCCCTCCACCAGGTAGTAATGGTTGCGCGCGTTGTGGTTGGGGTCGTACATATCGCTCCACACGTACACCTCGGCCTTGGGATCCAGCGCGCGGATGGCGTTGAACTGCCGCGTGGTGGCGGCGCCCACCAGTTCGGCCGCGGTCAGCCCGCGGCGCTTGCAGGTCTCGCAGGAGTTGGCCATGCGGAGCTCATCCATGGCCATCATGTATTTGCGCGGCGCCAGCAGGTCGTGAATCAGGCGCGCACAGCGGTCCCAGATCTCCTGCGACTTGGGCTCGCTGAGGCACACCGGCACCTGGCTCTGATAAATGGTCGTGCCGTGGTAGTAGCTGACGCGCAGCCGCGCGCCGTCTTTGATTTTCCCCTCCGGTAGAATGCGAATGGCCGGTCCTTCGTGATTCCATCGGAAGTTGAGCTCCGGGTCGGCGATGGGCGCGTAGTCTTTGCCCTCCTCGTAGACTGTCCCGGTCTTTTCGTCGCGTACCGTGACCGGCGTTCCGGCGCGGCGCAGTACGTTGAGCAGCCCGACCTCCTCCACCTTCACATCGTCGATCCACACCTTGCCCGTGGTCCCTTTGGCGGCTTCAAACACTCCGATATCCAGCCTGAACTTCGTGGCGTTCGAGCTGTTGAAGCCGGAGACAAGCTGATGCCAGTCGGAGGTTCCGGAGATCCTGGGCTCCCACGGGTGGAGACTGCGCCCGTCGTCGCTGACCGCGTGAATGCCGCCCAGCACCGCGGGCTTGACGTCCTCAGTCTTGACCCACATGCTGAGCCGGTACTGCCGGTAGGGCCGGACGGTGATCTGCTGCGCGATGTGGGCACTGTCGTCCGCCTTGGAGCCGAAGCCTTCCAGTCGTAGGGAGGCCTTGCCGCTGTGGAAAACGGTCATGTCGAGGGCAGCCTTTTCGCCCGGAAGAAAACCGTCGGGCCGGTTCCCCAGGTGGTCGTCGAAGCCGCCGTTCACAAAGGACGCCGAGTTCTCGGGCGAGAATCGTGCCGCCCCGCCTTCCACCACGAACAGCGCGTCTTTGGCCAGCAGCCCTTCTGCGAGGTTCTTGTCATGCGAGAGAATGCCTCCGCCGTAGCCCGTCCCAAACATCGAGGGGACCAGTTCCAGGTGGAAGCGCTCGCAGATGCTCCTGACCTCTTTGAGGCGGGCGATGTTCTCCGGCGTCTGCAGGTCCAGCCTGTCGAAACCGGAGGAGAACAGGATCGCCGTCAGGCCGTGCTCGGAAGCGGTGCGGGCGATGTCCCGGAACTGCTCCACCGCCCGGTCGGAGCCGAGCTCGCTGGAAACGTACACCCAGCGTTCCGGGTAGACCTTCTTCTGGGCGCAGACCGGCGCGGTCAGAATCACGAGAGCCAACAGAAGCCTTCTGGTCACAATGTCCGTTCTCCCTTTTTCTTCGGTACTCCCTTGGTGTGGCAGTCGATACATTTCGCCGTGTGAATGTTGTGCGCGCTCTTCGGATTGAGGAAGGTGGTGTCCATCTTCTCCACGTCGAGCCCGCAGTTCGAAAGCCGTGGATGGCACCCGCCGCACGACTGGCGGGTATTCTGGCTGTGCTTCTGGTGGCAGCTCAGGCAACTGATTCCTTCGTGGATGCCTAGCGGCGTGCGGTCGTCTCCCGAGCCGGCTTGGGCCGAAGCCAGCGGGGCGTGGCACTGGTAGCAGAGCGACTGGCGCTGGTCAGGGCTCATCCGGATGCGGCGCTCCCCCTCGAACAGGACCGGCATGGGAAGCGCAGCCGCCCGTATATTCTCCCCCGAACGGCGGTCGAAGAGCCCGAGCGACGGGCGCATCACCTCTTCCTGCGCCGGCACTCGCTGCGCGGGCTTCACGAGCGGCTGGCCCTCGCGATGCATGGCGTGGCAGGCCAGGCACGGGATGGCGGGCTGATTCGCCAGAGCCGGGTCGACCAGCTTCCAGGGACCCTTGGTATCCAGCGGCTGCACCACGTCCCCGATCCAGCCGTCGAAGTGCATCCCGTGACAGCGCAGGCAATCGTCGATCAAGAGGCGCTTCTTGTTGTGTTCCGGTGTGGCAAACGCGCGCGCGAAGGTCATCGAATGCGCGCCGGATCTCCACTGCGCGAACTCCTGCCGGTGGCACGCACCGCACCTTTCCGCCATCGGGAACACTTCCTCGGCAGGCAGCCGGATCTGCTCCGGAATGCCGTTGGCAAAATGCGCGGAGACACGCTGCACGTTGGTCATGGTGGTGCTCGCGTGACAATCCGTGCAGTTCAGGTTGCGGTGCGTGGAGCTGCGCCACGAATCGAATTGTGCCTGGATCTCATGGCAGCTCGCGCAGCCTCTGCCGCGGGAAGACTTATAGTAAAGATCCGACGCC
>DATJYJ010000398.1:0-15413 GCA_035578025.1 Verrucomicrobiia bacterium | reverse complement strand
CGCTTCTTCCAGAACCGTCAGTGCGGCCTGCCATTGTGAAAGTTGCTCCAGGCTCGTCGCACGCGCCAGCGCCGCCTGCGCGTCTCGCTTCTGCTCCCACACAGGCAGCAGAGCCTCCAGCTCTTCGAGGCGTGCGACCACCGTCTCCTGGTTCGCGAGCGTCTCCGCCTTCTCTCTCAGGAAGTGGACTGCCAGATCGACACGATCCTGCTCGTAAAGCCAGTTCGCTTCCTGGAGCGCGGCTCGCCCCTCGACTTCGCGGCGCCGGGCCAACAGTGCCGGGTCGCCGGGATATACGAGCAGTCCCGCGTCCAGCGCTTCGAACGCCTTGCCGAACTGCCCTTCCCCGAGAAGTGCTTCGCACTGCGAAACCGCGCGCGCAATCGCCTTGGCGCGTTCCAGCACTTCCCGTGCCTCGGCCAGCAGGTACGCCACCTCCGCCTCGTCCGGCACACCGCCGTCGCTGGACTTCAGCCGCGCAATCGCGTCGCGCAAAAGCTCCAGTGGATTCTCGCGGTCCCGTCCCGCCTCAGGCGCGGAAATTTCCTCCTGCTGCCGGATTCGAACCTGCCGAATAGCACTCATGCGAGTTTAAGCGTTTGTAGCAAATCGCCCCGTGAGGTGTCCATGAGAATCCTGATAACGAAGGGTGATTTCCACAAGTTTGTGCGAGCGTAAAATCCGGCAATTCGCCCATTTTGCCTGTTCAAAGATTGTGAATAAAACGACCGCGGCAAGGTTTGTAAATGGGAGTACACCGGCCAATCGGGATTTCCCGCGTCTCGCGTCCCTGGCCATACAATCTCTGATAGGGCAGTTGTGCGCTGCGTAGAGCTGACCTGCTGGGCGGTCGGGATTGCAACTGCGTCCAACGCGCAGGCATCGGATTACGAGCTGACCGGTTTCGTCAGAGACGAGAATGAAGCCCCGGTATCCGGCGCACGACTCACCGTGCGGCCCGCGCCTCCCGCCTCCGGTGCCCCCTGGCAGGCGATTACCGACCCGGCTGGGGCGTTCTCCCTCAGTCTCCCCTCGCCCGGCGATTATCTGATCGACGTCCGGCAGGAAGGCTACTACCAGCTCAAAGACCGCCTCGTTCACATCGAACTCTAGCAGCAGGTCACCTTGGTCATCAACACCGTCCGCGAAGTCTTTCAGTCGATCAATATCGATGAGCAACCTTCTCCAGTGGATGTCGCCCAGGCGCGCAATGAGGAGCGCCTGACGGGCACGGAGGTCAATGACGTTCCCTACCCCAACAGCCACAGCCTGCGAAGCTCCATGAAGCTCATGCCCGGCGTGCCGCAGGACCCGGGCGGCGGATTGCACTTCAACGGCTCATCCGAGAACCAGGTGCAATATCTCTTGAACGGCTTCAACATCACCAACCCGATTACCGGACAGCTCCAGACCGTTCTCGCCGTGGAAGGCATTCGCTCGCTGGATTATTCATCCGCTCGTTACTCTCCGGAATACGGCAAGGGCTCGGCCGGCGTTCTGGCCATTCCATTCTCCGTCCAGCAGGAGACCGGGGTCATCGTGGGGGCCGTAAACTCCTACCGTTATCCTGTCAACTTCGATCTGAACCTCGCCATCGAGCGCACCTTCACGCTGCATCGCTATCGTTTCGCGGTGCGCGGCGGAGTCAACAACCTTGCTGATCAAAGGAATCCCACCGCGGTAAACAATGTGATCGGCTCCCCGCAATACCTGCAATTCCTGGGGTACGAAGGACGTACTTCGTAATCCCCATCCGCTTTTTCGGCCGGACTGCGAGTAAGTAGCGAAGCAGATTTCCGACCCGCCTCGTCCCGTTGGCAGTGCTATGCTATCGCAGGGTACCATTGGTACCAAGGAGGACTAGTGTCCCAAGCTTCACGGCGTACTTTCCTGGCGGCCGGAGCAGCCGCGATTTCCCTCCGGCGCGTGTTGGGCGCGAATGACCGGATCAACGTTGGTATCGTCGGCATCGGCGGACGCGGCAACGATCACATCAAGACTTACGCTCCGCTGCACGACGCCCGCATTGTCGCGCTCTGCGACGTCAACCAGCCCGCCCTCGAGCGCGGCCAGGCGGCGGTCCTCAAGCTCACCGGCGAGAATCCGAAGGGCTACGACGACATGCGCAAGATGTTCGCAGACAAAAACGTAGACGCCGTCTCCATCACTACTCCCAACCACTGGCACGCGCTTTCCACCATTTGGGCCTGCCAGGCCGGCAAAGACGTCTACTGCGAAAAGCCCGCCTGCTACAACGTCCACGAAGGCGAGCGCATGATCGAGGTCGCGCGCCAGACCGGCCGCATGGTGCAAATCGGATCCCAGGGCCGCAGCATCCCGCACAAGATGAAAGCCATGCAACTGCTGCGCGACGGCGTCATCGGCAAGGTCTACATGGCCAAAGGCCTCTGCTTCAAGCGCCGCAAATCCATCGGCCACAAGCCGGACGAGCCCGTGCCGCCCGGCCTCAACTGGGACATGTTCCTCGGTCCCGCCCCCATGCGCGCCTACAACGAGCTCCGTTTTCGTTACAACTGGCACTGGTTCTGGGACACGGGCAACGGCGACATCGGCAACCAGGGCGTCCACGAAATGGACGTCGCGCGCTGGGGCCTCGGCGAAGCCATGTGGCCCAAAAGTGTCGTCTCCACCGGCGGCAAGTTTGTGTACGTCGACGACCAGGAGACCCCCAACACCCAGCTCGCCACATTCGATTACGGAGACAAACAGCTCATCTTCGAAGTGCGCGGCCTGATCACCGGCGGCGAGGGGAGCATTCCAAAAGGCGGCAGCAACTACATCGGCAACCTCTTCTACGGCTCGGATGGCTGGATGGAGGTCGATAGCCTCGGATTCAAAGTCTACAAGGGCGAAAAAGAAGATCTCGTTATGGAAGAGAAGGCGCAGAAGGAGTGGGACACTGCCCCCCACATGGAGAATTTCCTGGCCGCCTGCCGCTCCCGCGACCACAAGAGCCTCCATGCCGACGTCGCCGTCGGCGTCATGTCCGCCGACCTCTGCCACCTTGCCAACGCCAGCTACCGCGCCGGGCGCAAGCTGGCCGTGGATGCGGCCAAAGGCCGCTTCACAGGACCTGGCGCGGAGGAAGGAAACGCGTTCCTGACTCGTCCCAAATACCGGCCCCCCTATGTCGTCTGACGTCGAAACCCCGCGGAGCTTCAGGCCCCCGCCCCAGATCCTCACCACCACGGTGGGAAGCTATCCCGTGCCGGATTGGCTGCCCGCACTGCCCAGCGAGCAGGCGCGCCTCGACGCCACACGGGTCGTGTTCGATATCCAGCGCCAGGCCGGAATCGATCTGCCCACCGACGGCGAGCTCTACCGCTTCGACGTCAACCATCCCGACACTAACGGCATGATCGAGTACTTCGTCCAACCCATGTCCGGGGTCCGAGCCCGCGTGGGACGCAGCGATCACGAGGCCTTCGCGCGCCAGTCGATCATGCAGTTTCGCCGCAAAGCCGCCGGGGTGGTCGAATCGCCTCTCGGCGAAGGCTCGCTCAACCTGCTGGCCGATTGCGAGCTCGCCGCCGCCGTGGCCGGCGGCCCCTTCAAGTTCACCGTGACCAGCCCCTATATGCTGGCCCGCACCCTGCTCGACCGCCACTATGGCAGCTTCGAATTGCTCCTGATGGCCGTGGCCGACGTGCTGGCGCGGCAGGTCTGCAATCTGCCCTGCGCGTGTCTCCAGATCGACGAGGCCAATATCCCCGGCAACCCCGCCGACAGTCCCCTCGCCGCCGCCGCCATCAACCGCGTCCTCGATGCCTTCCATGGACGCCGCGCCGTGCACCTGTGCTTTGGCAACTACGGCGGCCAGACCATTCAGCGCGGCGACTGGCACGCCCTTATCTCTTTCCTCAATTCGCTCCACGTCGATCACCTGGTGCTCGAAATGGCGCACCGGCCCATGGCCGATCTCGCGTCGCTTCGCGATCTCGACCGGCGCATCGGTCTTGGCCTCGGAGTCATCGACGTCAAGATCAATCACGTGGAGACGCCCGACGAAGTCGCCCATGCCCTGCGCCGCGCCGAGGCCATGCTCGGCCCCGGCCGTGTCACCTGGATTCATCCCGACTGCGGCTTCTGGATGCTCAAGCGTTCCATCGCCGACCGCAAAATCGCCGCCCTCGCCAAAGGCCGCGACCTCTACCTCGGACGCACATGACCCGCCAGATCACGGACGGACCCCACATCAATCACCCGACCTACTTTCTGCAAAGCAGCTTCTTCCCCGGCGACCGCGAAATATTCTTTACCAGCTATCGCACGGGCGACGCGCAGCTCTTCGAGGTTTCGCTCGATAGCGGAGAAACCCGCCGCCTGACTCACGGCGCGCCCATCCATCCGTTCTCCGCCGCGCTGCACCCCGATGGCGAGGCCCTGGTGGTCACGCGCGGCGCCGAGCTGTGGGCCATCAGCCGGGCCACTCTCGAAGAACGGCGCATCTTCTCCTTCGAAAACGCGCAGCTCGGCGAGTGCTCCATCGCGCGCGACGGCGCGTGGCTGACCGCCGCCTTCAAGCGCGAGACTCAGAACGGCCTGGTAGCCGGGCGCTTCGACGGCACCGGCTGGCACGTAATTCCTTTCCCGCGCACCGTCATCCATCCGCAGTTTCATCCTCTCGAACCGGATTGGATCGAGTTCTCCGGCGACCCCGCTCCCCGCATGCACCGTGTCCGCCGCGACGGCACCGGAATGGAGTGCCTCTACCAGCACGGCAACGACGAGTTCATCGTCCACGAGACCTTCCTCGGCGCCACCGGTGATCTCGTCTACACGGTCTGGCCCCGGGCTCTTTGCCGCATGGACTGGAACACTCGCGCCATCCGCACCATCACCGAGTACAACGCCTGGCACATCGCCCCCGACCGTGCCGGCCGCCGCATCCTCTGCGACACCAACCACCCCGACGAAGGCCTGCACATCATCGACGCCGAAACCGGCGCCCGCCGCCACCTCTGCAACAGCCTTTCCAGCAATCAAGGCTCGCAGTGGCGCAAGTCCCGCTATGCGCTGGCCGAAGATTTCCAGCACGCTCGCCAAACTCTGAGCTGGATGGAATCCGCCGCCGACACCGTCTACGGCCCCCAGCACACCCACCCGCACCCGAGCTGGTCGAATTCCGAAAGCATGGTCGCCTTCGCCAGCGACCGTTCGGGCGTTACGCAAGTCTACGTAGAGTCTTTGTAACGCGGGCCTCCTGGCCCGCAATCGCGCCGCAGGCGCGCTACTGGAGTTTCTTATCCAATATCGTCTTGATCTTCGCCAGATCCAGATCCCCGTTATATCTCTGCCCGTCGATAAACACCGTCGGCGTCCCCTCGACGCCCGCCTTGTCCCCGTCGGCGATGTCCCGCGCCACCGCCTTCTTGATCGCCGGTGAATCCAGGTCCGCCGTGAAGCGCTTCATGTCCACGCCGGTAGTCTGCGCCCAGAGCAGAATGGCCTGCCGCGAGAGCTTCGTGCGATTGGCGAACATCAGATCGTGAAGCTGCCAGAACTTACCCTGCTGGTGTGCCGCCAGCGCCCCCTGCGCGCAGATCTGCGCCTGCGGATGGCTGTCCAGCGGGTACTGCTTGAAAATCAGCTTGACGTCCTTCGGGTACGCTTTGAGAATCGCCGCGATCTGCACCGCCGCCTTGCTGCAATACGGGCACTGAAAATCGCTGAACTCGACCAGCGTGATGCGCGCATTCGCCGGCCCCGTCGCCGGCGCGCCCTGCGTCGGGATCTGCACCGGATCGTCGAGCAGTTTCGGCTCCGGCCGATGCGCCCACTTCGTCGCCTTGGCCGCCTCGATCGCTTCCGTTTCACTCTTGCCGGCTCGCACCGAGTCGACAATCGATGCCGCCAGCCCCTTGCTGTACGAGCAGCTCGGATCTTTCACGCGGCACTCGGCCACCTTCATGTCGCACCCGCACGAGCATCCCATCATGCGCATGGCCTTCAGCGCGACCGCTCTCCGCGCCGGCGTCAGCCCCGCAAGATCCACCCCGTTCAGCGTCGTGGCGGTCTGCCAATCCTGGGCGAGAAGCAGTGTGGTGGCCGCGGCGATCAGAGCGGGCAGCCCCCACCCTCTGGCGATGCGCAAGGACATGCCTACATTCTACAGGCCTTTGCCCCCGAGCCCTTCATGGAACTTCCCGTCCCCGATTTACGTATCTCCGTCGCGAGAAGCGCATGAAAGCCCAATACCTTCTGTTGCCGGGCCTGATCGGGCTCGGCGCCTGCGTCATCCACCACGACAGCCGGGGTCCGGTGGAATACTCTTCGCAGACTCTCGAACCGGATGCCAGCGAGCAGGTCCACGTTGAGCTGCACATGGGCGCCGGCGAGTTGCGCGTCACCGACAGCTCCCAGAAACTCCTGCGCGCCGATTTCACCTACAACGTCCCTTCCTGGAAGCCGCAGGTCCGTTACAACACCATGGGCGGAAAAGGCCACCTGGTGATCCGCCAGCCCAACACCGGAGAAACCTACATCGGCGACAACAAATACCAATGGGATCTGCAACTCGGCAATAAGGTCCCGATGGATCTCGAAATCCACTTCGGCGCCGGCAAGGCGCGCCTCGACCTTGCCAGCCTTCAACTCCGCGGCGTCGAAGTCAACATGGGCGTCGGCCAGCTCGATATGGATCTGCGCGGGCCGGTCAAACACAGCTACAACGTGACCATCCACGGCGGGGTCGGCCAGGCCACCGTGCGCCTGCCCGCGGATGCCGCGATTTATGCCGAGGCCCACGGGGGCATCGGCGCCGTCAACGTTCACGGACTCCAGAACCACGGCGGCTATTGGTCGAGCGAGTCCTGGGACCGCGCCGACAACAAGATCCGCGTCGAGGTCCACGGCGGCATCGGCGAAATCCGCCTCATCGCCGATTGACCCGCACCTTTACCGTCACCGACATCGCCTGCGCGAGGCCTCCGGCGCCCTCGGCCGTCAGCTTGTAACTCGTGGTCCGCTCCGGCGCGATCTCGACGCAGCGATTCACCGCGGGAGCGATGTCCCCCACCGGGGGCTCGATCCAAACCGCCGTGGCGTTCGCCACGCCGTAACACAGCAGCGTCTTCCCTCCAGGCGCCACCTCGCCGTCGCGCGCGTAGAACTGCACGATGCGGAGCTTGTCCCCGCCGTACATCCGGTCGAATTCCGGACTCGAGGGCGTGCTCCTCCCCACGCGCTCCTCCAGCTTCTTATGTTCGAAAAGGCGGCCGGTAAACACCCAGGCCGTGTAAGCTACCGCGAGCGCGCTGGCAACCCACAAGTAAGGTTGAATCCGCCGCAGGAAGACCACGTCAGCATTACCGTAATAACCAACGAAAACTTGTTCCCGGTACTTTTGATTGATATCGTACGGCCAAGTAACCATTCTACTGACACCGGGCCGCCTGCGGGTTCCACTTGCCGGCGGCCCACCGGCATATACTCAGAGGGTGTCCTCTCCAGCCACAGCCACGCGTGACCGTTTCCGCAGCCAGCGCATCGCTCGCTTCACCGAAAGCGTAATCCGGGAGATGACCCGCCTGGCCCTCCGCCACGGCGCTATCAACCTGGCTCAAGGCTTTCCGGATTTCCCGGCCCCGGAAGACTTGAAGCGCGCGGCCCATGAAGCCATCGACGCCGATATCAACCAGTACGCCATCACCTGGGGCGCTAAACCGTTCCGTGAGGCCATCGCCGCCAAATACCGGCGCACCTACGGCCTGGAGTTCGACCCCGAACGCGAGATCACCGTCTGCTGCGGCGCTACCGAGGGCATGATTGCTACCATGATGGCCACGCTCGACCCCGGCGATGAAGTGGTCCTGTTCGAGCCGTTCTACGAGAACTACAATCCCGATACACAGCTCTGCGGCGCGGTCACCCGCTACGTCACCCTGCACGCGCCCGACTGGACCTTCGATCCCGATGAGCTGCGCGCCGCCTTCACCCCGCGCACCAAGGCCATCGTCTTGAACACCCCGAATAACCCCACCGGAAAGGTGTTCTCCCGTCAGGAGCTGGAATTCATCGCCGGCCTCTGCCAGGAATTCGACGCGTTAGCGATCACCGACGAGATCTACGAGCACATCCTCTACGACGGCGCCGCTCACATCCCCATCCTCTCACTCCCGGGCATGCGCGAGCGCTCCATCCTGGTGAACAGCATGTCCAAGACATATTCGGTTACCGGTTGGCGGGTAGGCTGGGTGCTGGCGCCGCCCGACCTCACCGATTCCATCCGCAAAGTACACGATTTCCTGACGGTCGGCGCCGCCGCCCCGCTGCAGCAGGCCGGCGTGTACGCGCTCTCACACGGCCCGGATTATTACGCCCGCCTTTCCCACGAATATCAATCGCGCCGCGATCATATCGTGAGCAGCCTGCAATCCGCGGGCTTCAAATGCTTCGTCCCGCGCGGCGCCTATTATGTCATGACCGATATCTCGGATTTCGGATTTCCCAGCGATACCGATTTCGTAAATCATATGATTAGCGCTATCGGACTTGCGGCCGTCCCGGGATCGAGTTTTTACTCACGGCCGGGGGGCGGAAATCAGCAAGTTCGCTTTTGTTTTTGCAAGAAATATGAGACTCTAGAGTTGGCAAGCCGACAATTGGGAAAACTTATGTAAGGCTGACCGAGTTGTCGTCGTTTGGGAAAGCCCATGCTTCCAGAGTTTCTGATCGAAGAAACCACGGTGCGCGAAGCCGGCACAGGACCCGTCGTGGACCTGGGCGAATACCGTGGAGAAACCCTGATCCTCACCTTCGGAATTACCCGCATTATCGAGCAGGAGAGCATCGATCTCTCGATCCAGGGTTCGGCCGATGGGAAGGAATGGGGCGCAAAACCGATCGCCGCTTTTCCGCAAAAGTTTTATTGCGGCACTTATCAGATCCTGGTGGACCTCACAGATCAACCCGACGTCAGGTATCTGCGCGTCAAATGGGCCGTCAACCGTTGGGGCAAAGGCGAACCCAAGCCGCTGTTCACCATCTACGTCTTCGCGCAAGCCATGCGCGCCCAAGCCGCCGCGCTCTCGGCGTAAGTTCTCGTCATTCTCCGCGTCTCTGTGTCTCCGCGTCCCACTAACGCCTACTCGTGAGCCTCGTCGTCCGTCTTCTCCACCAGTTTTTCGATGTGCATCGAATAGATCGCCGGCTTCCCGTGCCGGTCGCTCTGAAAATACACCCGCTGGCTGTCCGGCGAAAACACCGGCGATACCGCCTCCGGATCGCTGGCCTTGTGCTCGCAAAGCGTGCGCTCACGCTGCGTTACACGCAGCAGCAGCAGCAGGACCGGCGAGACGTTCCGGCTGGCGCCCACGAACACCGACGCATCCCGATTCGCCCCGAAGCACGCAAACTGGCTGGTCTTGGCCAGCAGCTTGTCGGTATTCGTATCCGGCGTCAGCTCGCGCAGGTTGTTCAACTGGCGCTTGTCCTCCGGCAGATTCAAATACAGCACCGTCCGTCCGTCCGCAGACCAGTTGGGCGATCCGATGCTTCCCGGAGCCGTCTTGAGCTTGCGATTCTGCGCGCCGTCCTGGTTGACCAGCCACAGTGAGTCCCCCCCCTGCCGGTACAGAATCTGCGCGCGCATCGGACGCGCGATCGCGTGGCTCATCACGAACGGCGATTCGAACACCGTTCGCGCCGCGCCTTGCCCCAGCGTGACCATCCGCAGCCGCGATGCCTCGCCCTTGCTCTCGACGAAAGTCGCGTGCGTTCCGTCCGGTCCCACCGACATACCGGGCGCACGCTCCCAACCCTCGGCAATCCGGTAGAGTTCCCGCTCGCGGCCTCCCTGCACGGCCGCGATGTACAGGGACCGGCCCGCGAAGAAGCAGAACGAACGATTGTCCGGCGTCAGTGTCAGCGTGGCGCGATCCAGGTTCTCCGTCTTCGCAAGTTGGCGCATCTCCCCGTTCTTCAGATCCAGGTGAAACGGCTGGAAAGCGCCCGTGCGGTCGCACGCGATCAGCATCCAGCCGCTGTTGCGCGCGATGCCGCGATTGTAATACTCGGTCATCAGGCTGGTGTAGTCGGGCTTGGTGAGACGATAGACGTCCAGCTCGGTCAGAGGGTCGGCGTAGCGCTCGGCGTCGGAGGGAAAACTGGCCCCCTTCAGGCTTTGCGGGAGGAGGCGCGGTAGGGCGAAACCCGAGAGGAGCAGCGCCCTGCGCGAAATGCCGGCCATTCATTTTGATGGTACCAGCCCGGCATGTACGGGAGCTTGGCTTGGTTCGGGAGGTGGCTTTGCTGGCGGCGGCGTCCTGCCGGCCGCGCGCGAAACCGGCTCAGAACGCCGCCATGGCCCTTGCCTGAGATCTCTCCACCGCCGCACCGTCTTCGGGCCGCTCCCCGAAGATATGCAGCCGGTGTAAGGTTGCTGCTTGCTCGAACCGCTCGGCTACCAGGTCGCCTGGCCTGGTTCGTCATCGCTGACTTAGCCGCCCGGGTTAATTCATCATGGTCGATGATGAAGGTTATGGTTATGCGCCGCCCGCGCAGAGGACTCCTCCGCCCCTGCGGCGCGTCCCGGCCGGATCAAGACACCGGCAATTAGCTCGCTTGGGTGTTCGCGCTGGCGAGCTGGCTGTTGCTGGTGGACCAGATGCCCTTGATGCTGCCGCCGGCGCCCAGGAAGAGTGCCGCCGAAGCGAGGGCCACGAAAGCCATCAGCAGGGTGTATTCGATCAGGTCCTGACCGGATTCGTCATTCCAAAATCTGCGAAGAGTGTTCATCTGTGTGCTCCTTGTGGTGGACTTGGCGTGTCCGTTTTTGAATGTAAGTTAAACGCCTAAGAATAACAAGACACGAAAGTTAACGCTCCGGGCTATCTACTGTTTCGGTCGTACTGAAGCGTCAGTAACCCGACGTTAGCCTTGGTTAGTAAACCTCCGTTGTCATAGTTATCTTTAGGCAGTTTTTGAGGCCGCCCGCTAACGTTGGACAGCAAACTGGACTGGTGACTGTGTATGGAACCCGCCGCAACCACAAATTCAAAAGCAGGTGCCAGGAGGTCATCCCGCATTGTGCGGCCTTCCCTTGGCCCGGCTTCCGGGCAGGCCCGCTCCAATTCCCCTTCCGCATCACCTAAATTCTTGCTACAATAGAACTTAAGTCCCCAACAAGGAGTCACTTTTGGCAGACCAGGAACTTCCACCGCAAGGTCCACCTGCGCCCCCTTCCGGCGGCCAGCCCCCGCTCCCGGGAATGGCCGGCGGAGGCGGCGGTAACCTCCTTCCTATCAACATCGAAGACGAGATGCGCCGCAGCTACCTCGATTACGCCATGAGCGTGATCGTGGGCCGCGCCCTCCCCGATATCCGCGACGGCCTCAAACCGGTCCACCGCCGCATCCTCTTCGGCATGCAGGAGATGGGCCTTGCTCCCAACCGTCCCACCCGCAAATGCGCCAAGATCACCGGCGAAGTCATGGGTAAGTATCACCCCCACGGCGACTCCGCCATCTACGACTCCCTCGTGCGCATGGCCCAGCCCTTCAGCATGCGCTACCCCCTCGTCGATGGCCAGGGCAACTTCGGCTCTGTCGATGGCGACCCGCCCGCCGCCATGCGTTATACCGAAGCCCGGCTCTCGCGCATCGCTACCGCCCTGCTCGAAGACATCGACAAAGAGACCGTCGACTTCAAGCCCAACTACGACGATAGCGAACAGGAACCCGAAGTCCTTCCCACGCGCGTTCCCAATCTCCTCATCAACGGCTCCGCCGGCATCGCCGTCGGCATGGCGACCAATATCCCGCCGCACAACCTGACCGAAGTCATCAACGCCGCGATTCAACTGATCCAGCATCCCAACACCCCGCTCGCCAAAATCATCGAGATGGTGCCCGGCCCCGATTTCCCCACCGGCGGCTTCATCCTCGGCCGCCAGGGAATCATCGACGCCTACACCAAGGGCCGCGGCCAGCTCAAGCTGCGCGCCCGCGCCGCCATCGAGCGCGTCGGCAAGGACCACGAGCAGATCGTCGTCACCGAAATCCCCTACCAGGTCAACAAGGCCAAGCTGATCGCCCACGTCGCCAGCCTCATCAATGACAAGACCCTTGAGGGCATGGGTGAGCCCCGCGACGAAAGCGACCGCGACGGCATGCGCATCGTCTTTCCCCTCAAGCGCGGCGAGCAGGCCGAGGTCATCCTCAATAACCTCTATAAGCACACGCAGCTTCAAATCGGCTTCGGCGTGATCATGCTCTCCATCGTGAACGGCCAGCCCCGCGAGCTCGGGCTCGTCGACATGATCAAGCACTTCATCGATCACCGCGTCGACGTCGTCCGCCGCCGCACCGAGTTCGAGTTGCGCAAGGCCCGCGAGCGCGAGCATATCTTGCTCGGCTTTCAGAAGGCGCTCCGCTACCTTGACGAAGTCATCCGTATCATCCGCGCCGCCAAGAATCCCAAAGAGGCACGCGAAAGCCTCATCGGCGCCTTCCAGTTCACCGAGAAGCAGGCCCAGGCCATCATCGAGCTCCAGCTACAGCGCCTCACCGGCATGGAGCAGCAGAAGATCCTCGACGAGCTCGCCGACATCCAGCGCCGCATCGCCGAGTACCTCGAAATCCTCGGCTCCGACAAGGTCCTGCGCGACCTGATTGTCAAGGAGCTGCGTGACGTCCAGAAGGAGTACGGCGACGAGCGCCGCACCGAACTCATCGAGGACACAGGAGAGATCCACCTCGAAGACCTCGTCGCCGTCGAGGACGTCGCCATCACCGTGACCCGCGGCGGATACCTCAAGCGCACCTCCTGCGACACCTATCGCCGCCAGACGCGAGGCGGCAAAGGCCGCATCGGCATGGGCACCCGCGCCGAGGATTTCGTCGAGCGCCTGCTGGTCGCGTCCACCCACAGCTACCTGCTCATCTTCACCACGCGCGGCCGCGTGTATTGGCTCAAGGCGTATGAGATTCCCGACGCCACCACTGTCGGCAAAGGCAAGCACATTTCCAACCTCATCAACCTGCAGCCCGACGAAACCCCAAAGGCCTTTCTCGCCGTGAAGGACTTCGTCGCCGACCAGTTCGTCGTCATGGTCACCAAACACGGCGTCATCAAGAAGAGCGAGCTCACCGAGTTCGATAACCCGCGCTCCGGCGGCATCATCGCCGTCTCGCTGGATGACGGCGACGAGCTGATCTCGGCCAGGATCACCAACGGCAAGAACTACATCTTCCTGGGTTCGCGCGAAGGCCAGGCCATCCGCTTCAACGAGGATGACGTCCGCCCCATGGGCCGGCAGGCCCGCGGCGTCCGTGCCATGAACCTGGAAGAGGGTGACTACCTGATCGGCATGGAAGTGGTCGAAAAGGAGGGCCTGATCCTCTCCATCGCCGAGCACGGCTTCGGCAAGCGCACTCCGCTCGAAGACTACCGCCTCACCGCCCGCGGCGGCAAAGGTGTCATCAATATGAAGACGACCTCACGCAACGGCAAGGTAGTCGGGGTGCTCTCGGTCAAAGAGGATTCCGACCTGATGATCGTCAGCCAGAACGGCAAGATGATCCGCATCGAATCCGGCACCATCCGCCAGGCCGGCCGTTCCACACAGGGCGTCAAACTCGTGACCCTCGAGGAAGGCGACCTGGTAGCCGCCGCCAGCGTCATCCCCGACGCCGAAGACACCAACGGCTCCTGTGACGACCAGGGCACCTTACCGGTTCAGTAACGCGGGCCTCCCGGCCCGCACTCCGGACTCCAGTACAATATCCCTAGAGTGATGCTGGTCGATCTCACCACGCCCGCAGCCCTGGCCGACAAAGAGCGCAAGCTCTTTGCTCACCTGTCGTCGCTGAACCGCGTGATCGTCGCCTTCTCCGGCGGCACCGACTCCGCCTATCTGGCCTGGGCCGCCCACCGTGTGCTTGGTCCCGACGCCATCGCCATGACCGCCGATTCCGCCTCGCTCCCCGAGTCGCACAAGCGCGACCTCGAGGCCTTTGTGCGCCGCTTCGGCATTCCCCACGAGTACATCGAGACCCGCGAGTTCGATAACCCCGACTACCTGCGCAACGACGCCAACCGCTGCTTCCACTGCAAGGACGAGCTTTTCACCCGCCTCGAAGAAGTCGGGCACAGCCGCGGCTACCAGCACATCGTCTACGGCGTCAACCTCGACGACCTCGGCGACTACCGCCCCGGGCAGAACGCCGCCAAACAGCACCAGGTCGCCGCGCCCCTCGCCGACGCCGGCCTGAGCAAGTCCGAAATCCGCGAGCTTTCCCGCCTGGCCGATCTCCCCACCTGGGATCGCCCGGCCTCCGCCTGCCTCAGCTCCCGCATCCCTTACGGCACTCCGGTCAGCATCGAAAACGTCAAGACCGTCGAGCGCGGCGAGGAAGAGATCAAGTCTCTCGGCTTCCGCCAGTTCCGCGTGCGCTTCCACGGAGAGATCGTGCGCATCGAGATCGCCCGCGACGAGATGCCCCGCGCGCTCACGCTCGAAATGGCCCAGCGCTTCACCGCCATCTTCCGAGCCCTCGGTTTCCAGTACGTCACGCTGGATCTGGAAGGCTACCGCCAGGGCTCGATGAACGAAGTGCTACATCTTCCCGAACGATAGTCTGGTCCCCGCCGCCATCGGCAGCCGTACTTTGCGCATCACGCGCCCCTCCAGAGTCAGCTCTGCGTCCCAGTTCTCCTTGCCCGCTCGCCGCATATCGCTGATGCGTCCCGTGAGCTTCCCGCCGTCCTCCGCGGTCACGCTGAATGGGTCGCCGATGGCGGCGTCCGCGCCGATCGGCGCATCAAGCACTCCCCCGATCTTCGCCCCCGCGCGGACCGTCTCCTTCCGTTCCGGCGGCCTCGGCTCGCCCGGGCTCGCGGACACCTCCGGCCCGTACCGGATGGTCGCTGTCCCCGCGTAGCGGTGGTATTGATCGAACCGCGAGGAGTTGCGGAACTGCATCCCGTCGCTGCCGATCAGCACCAGCTCGGAAGTCTGCGGAAGAACGAATTCGACCTCGCCGATCTTCACGTGGGCATAAGTCGTCGTCTCCACCGATTGCGCCAGCCGCGTCGACACGCGCACCTCGAGGCGTTCCAGATCGTAGCTCGACGGATCCAGGCGGATCGTGGCCTCGATGCCCGCGGGAACGCCGCCGGCGTCGTTGGTGAGCGCGAGCCCGCTGAGCGCCGGCGGCACGGAGGCGTCAAGCCGGATTACGCCGTCCTCCGCGCGCGGCTCGCCGAAGCGCGCCACGTCGCGCCGGAACAGCGTTCGCACGTGGCCCGCATAGCTGCCGTTGGAAACCAGCCCGTGCGCCGGCAGCAGCTCTTCGATGCTGCGCTCGAATGCCGCGCTGCCCGGCCAGGCGTACAGCTCGTCGCCGCCGGTGTAAGCAACCTCCAGGCGCAGGCGATCCACCAGGCTGAAC
>DATJYJ010000397.1:0-7390 GCA_035578025.1 Verrucomicrobiia bacterium | reverse complement strand
GAGAGATAGAGATCTCCCAGCAGATAATGTGCGGTTGCATCGCCGGGATTCTTGGAGAGCGCCGTCCTCAGCACCGGGAACGTGCTCGCCCGGCTCGGAAAGATGTAGCGCGTCGAGAGATGTCGGGCCGCGTCGAAATCGGAAGCGCCCGATTGGCCCAGCTTCTCCCGGCAGTATCCGCGATAGTAGGCGATCAGGACATGGTCGCGCGGCGCCGCCGCCCCAGGTTCGGCCTGCAAAGGATCGACCGCGGGGTAATCGTGGTCCAGGAGCTTGAGCCCATCGTCGTAGAGACCCGCGCCGATGTAGTCCGACGCGAGGTTCAGGATCCGTTCGGGATCGGCGGCCAGGTGTTGCCAGAGCGCCGCATCCGGCGCGCCCGCAAGCACTGCCTCGAAGCGAAACGCCGCGTCGATCGGGTCGTTCTCGCGCCAATTCTTCAGTTGCAGCCGCGCCTCCTCTGACCGGCCCAGCCGCCGCAGCAGCGCAATGCGCAGAACGCCGGCATTCATCATCGACGGATTCTCGTCGAGGGCTTGCTGGACCCGCGTCAGGGCAGCCGTGTACCTCTTCTCCAGAGCCTCCACCCGGGCCAGGGCGAATCGCGCCGCGGGCCGGAACTGAGGCTGGCGCTGCGCCGCTTCGAGCTGCTGCCGCGCCGTGGCCAGGTCGTCGAGATCGAGAGCGGCGACACCCAGCAGATAGCTCACCTCGGGATCGTTGCTGACCTTTTGCTGAGCGGTGCGCAACAGCCGGACCGCATCGTCGAAGCGCTTGACGTTGAGCGCCACGCGCCCCGCGGCCTTCGTCAATTCGTAGTCGCCCGGCGTGCTCCGCAGAGCGGTCTCGTAGGTGGACCAGGCCTGAAGGTAGCGCCCGTTCACCTCCTCATCGGTTCCAATCTCCAATGCAGAAGTGTGGCTGGGCCGCGGCTGAGGACCCGTGGGCACATTCGCGTCCCAATCGAACCCGTCTTCTTTGTGGCTGAGCAGAACATGTCCGTCCGCGCTCAGCAGCTCCACCGTGTACTTGCCCGCGGGCGCCGGGACCGTGCGCGAATACGTGCGGGCGGGCGTGAGGTCGGCGGTCTGCTCCGCGCCGGAGATCCGAATGCGCGCCCCCTTCACCTCGTGGGTGACGTTGATCCCGATCGTCAGATCCTGGCCGCGGCGAATTGCATGAAGAACGGCATCGCGGTTTGCCCGCGTGATCCCGCCGATTTCGCGGACCGGGGTCCAGTATTCGGTGAATCGCAGGGTCTCGTGCGGCGGCAGAAACGCGTAGGTTTCCTGGTTGCGGAACAGGCCGGCCTGCACTTCGACATAAGCGCTCTCGTTATCGGACAGCGCCTTCCGCCACGACAGGCCTTCCGGATTGACGCCCCAGGCCCAAATCTTCTTTGCGGGGACGTCGGCGTATTCCGCGTAATGCACGGTGCCCGCGTTGGTTTTCGGATGATACACGCCCATGAAGGGCTCGCGGCTCGCGTGCACGAATCGGGAGACGTTGCCGGCCGTGTGATTGCCGACGATGCTGAGGTCCAGTCCGGCGCCGTTGACGGGCCAGCTATCGACGTCCGCGAATCCATGGGCCGCGCTGCGATACATCGGGTACCAGATATGAGAATCGTTCCAGACCTCCACGCCCGCGTTGTTCCACCAGTAGTAGCGCCACCGCAGATCGGTGGGATTGCGCAGCGTCATCCGCTGCTCGACGAGCGTGGAACCCGGCTGAAGCCGGATCTCGGCGATCCACTCCATCCCGTACACCCGATCCGTGTTGCCGACGAAGATGGAGGCGCTGCCGTCCGGATTTTGGCGCGTGGCGAAGTCGACCGGCGAGAGAGACGCCCAGTTGTGCGACACCGGGAAATTGAACTCCACGCCGAACGCCGCCCACGCGCCCCGGTATCCCACCCGCGCCTTCTTGATCGACGGGTTGGCGTAAAACATCGGCTGCCCGTTGATCTTGTCCGTGCAGGTATAAATATGACCGCCCAGGTCGGGAAGCACGGAGCACTTCAGGTATTCGTTCTCGAGATAGAGCGCCCGCCAGTTGCGGTCCACGCGCTTGTCGGTGAGGTTCTCCCGCAGCGTGTAAGGGTAAGTGAACCGCTCCGGGCGGAAGATGTCGAACGACGGATTCGGATCCGGGAGCCCTTCCTCGTAAGTAGGCAGTGTAAGCGTGCCCTGCCAGACCTTGACAGAGTCGGCCGGGGCGGCAACGATCAGGACGGGGATCGCTAAGACAAGTAGATATCGCATCGGAAACCTCGGACTGCTCATACGGGCTGAAGATACTTCTCCACTTCGGCGGCTTTGGGCTGTGCGGCCGTTCCGCCGACACCCAGGGTAGAGAGCGCGCCGCAGACAGCGGCAAATCGCATCGCGTGCTCTGCCGGCTGCCCGCGCAGCCAGCAGTGCAGAAATCCAGCGTTGAAACTGTCGCCCGCGCCGGTGGTGTCCACGGGACTTACCGGGTAGGCGGGTATCTCCAGGAAACGGCCCTCCACGAGTGTGGCACAGCCCTTCGGTCCGAGCTTGGCCACCGTCAGTGTGCGCCCGTTGTCCAACCGATGAAGCGCGGCTGCCAGATCCGCCTGCCCGGCGATGGCGGCCAGTTCCACCTCGTTGGGAAGGAAAACGTCCACTTCTTCCAGCGTCGCGTGGATGTCGGGCTCCCAGCGCTCGGAGGGATCGAAGCCTGGATCGAGCGACGTGGTCATTCCGTGATCGTGCGCTCGCCGCAACAACTCGCGGCACCCGCTCCTCAACGACTTCTGCAAATAATAAGACGACACGTGCAGGTGGTCGCAGCCCTCGATCATTGCGGGAGTGATGTCTCCCGCGGTAAGTTCCGCGATCGCGCCCAGGTAAGTGACCAGCGCCCGGTCGCGCCCGCACGTAAGTGACACCGTAAGGCCGGTCTTGGTGTTCGCATCGCGAATGACGGCAGTGGTGTCAACGCCCGCATCGCGGAGTAGCTGGATGCAATAATCGCCCCAGGCGTCCCTGCCGACCTTCGCCGCGAAGGACACGTCATCGCCCAGCCGCGCCAGGCCGGCCGCGCAAATCGCCGAGGCGCTGCCGAGCGTCAAAACAAGATCGCCGGCCAGCACCTCCTTCCCGAGCTCGGGAAACGACGAGTAGTCCTTCAGGACCAGATCGGGGTTCAGTTCCCCTACAACCAGGATTCGCATTGGAGCGAAATCGCCTCCTGCGCTTCCGGGACGCCAATCACACCTTTTCCGGTACTTCGAACGGCTTGCGGTACGTGCGTCTGAACATCGCCGTAGCCTCGGCGTCGCCGGTGCAGCTATATTTGGCGGCATCGAAATTGAGTGTGCGGCCAAGACGATACGAAATGTTGGCCAGATGGATCAGCGTCGTCGAGATCGCACCTTCCTCGATCGGCGCGTTCAAATCCGACTGCTTGCGGCTGCGCACCGCTTCGATAAAGTTGGCCCAATGGTTCCCTGGCTCATTGCCGGACGGTCCCGGTGTCTGCTCGCGGCCAAGGAAGCTGTAATACTTGCTGTGGTCCTCGTCCCACACGGAGAGATACCCT
The DNA here is from genome assembly GCA_035578025.1 of Verrucomicrobiia bacterium. Lineage (GTDB taxonomy): Bacteria > Acidobacteriota > Terriglobia > Bryobacterales > Bryobacteraceae > Solibacter. Next base: position 3,823 of record DATJYJ010000397.1, on the reverse strand, counting down.
TTCGAGCCGTAGAACACGGTGCCGACCGTATTGCCCGGGTTGGGCTCGTCGATGCCCGCCTCATGATTCGTGATCCAATGCCGGACTTCGAACACCAGCATCTTCTTTACCCCGCCGTCATGGAACTCGTAGCTGGCCGCCAGCGTGTTGGGCGTCTCCTGGTCGTCGTCGAACATGAAGTGCCCTCCGATAGCGGTGACCTTGGCCGGATACTTCACGCCCAGTCCCCAGCGGGCCATGTCCAACTGGTGAACGCCCTGGTTGCCCAGGTCGCCGTTTCCGTAGTCCCAGAACCAATGCCAGTTGTAGTGAAAACGGTTGGCCGTGAATTCGTGCACGGGCGCCGGCCCGAGCCAGAGATCGTAATGCACCCCCGGTGGCACCGGCGAAACCGGCTTGCGGCCGATGGTGTCGCGGCGTTTGTAGCACAGGCCGCGGGCCATGTAAACATCGCCCAGCAGCCCTTCCCGCATCTTCTGCACCGCGTCGCGGCCCACCGACGAGCGCTGCTGCGTGCCGTGCTGCACCAGGCGTTGATACTTCTGCGCCGCGGCCGCGATCTGCCGGGCCTCGAACATGTCGTGCGAACAAGGCTTCTCCACGTACACGTCCTTGCCCGCCTGGCAGGCCCAGATGGTCTGCAACGTGTGATGGTGGTTGGGCGTGGCGATCGAAACCGCATCGATGGTCTTGTCCTCGAGCAGCTTTCGAAAATCCGTGAATGCCGCTGGGCGGCGGCCGCCGGCCTTCTCAATATCCCCGACGCGGGCATTGAGAATCGATTCGTCGATGTCGCAGATCGCCGCGATCTCGACGTTGGCCATCTTGCTGTAAGCCCGAATATGATCGCGTCCCCGGCCGCGCACGCCCACACATGCGACACGGACGGTATCGTTGGCACTGGCGGAAGCGCCGGAACGGAGCAGGGCTCCCGCCGACACGGCGGAACCCAAGAAATAGCGCCGATTCATGTGCCTGAGTATAACGTATAGCCCGAACCGAGCCTACCGTCCATTCCTCCAAGAGAGTACGATGGCTACCGATGAACCGCCTCTATCTGATTCCGCTTGCCGCGCTGGTCTGGACCGCGCCGCCTGCACGGGCACAATCCAGGGACGACTGGAATTTCCTCTCCGACCCTTCCGTCTTCCGCGACGTCCACGGCATGCTGTCCGCGTACCTCCGGGACAAAGCGTTCGCGCTGATCGACGAGCGCCAGCGGGCCATCGCGGGCATCGCCGGCATGGACGACCTCAAGGCCCGTCAACGGTACTGGCGCGAGCACATGTTGAGCTACCTCGGCGGGCTCCCGGAGCGGACGCCGCTCAACCCGCAAACGGTGGGCACGCTCGATCGCGGGGACTACCGCATCGAGAAGATCGTCTTCGAGAGCCGCCCTTCCTTCTACGTCACTGCGAACCTCTATCTCCCCAAGAATGGCAGACCTCCGTACCCCGCCATTCTCTTCCCGCTTGGGCATGAGAACGGCGCCAAAACCCACGAGGCTTGGCAGCGCTGCCTGGCGGGGTTCGCGCGGCGCGGATTCGTCGCCTTGGCCTGGGACCCTCTCGGGCAGGGCGAGCGCATCCAGATGTACGACGAAGACTTTCACGATTCCAAGATGCCGGGCTCGACCGTGGAGCACACCATCATCGGCATGCAGTGTCTGCTCACCGGAACCCACATCGCGCAGTACACCATCTGGGACGGCATGCGCGCGCTCGATTACCTCCTCTCGCGCCCGGAGGTGGATGCCCGGCGCGTCGGCTGCACCGGCAATTCGGGCGGAGGCACCCACACCGCGTACCTGTCCGGTCTCGATGATCGCATCCAGGTGGCCGCGCCCTCCTGCTACATCACGTCCTGGAAAAGAATGCTGGAGAGCATCGGGCCGCAGGACGCCGAGCAGGTCTTTCCTCTCTGGCTCAGGGACGGCCTCGATTACCCGGATTACCTCTACGCGTTCGGCGGCAAACCGTATCTCATGCTCACCGCCATCCGCGACTTCTTCCCCATCGGCGGCGCGCGCGATTCCTTCCTGGAGGCCCGGCAGGTGTTTGCCAAGCTGTCGCTCGCCGACCACGTCGCCATGTTTGAAGCCGACGACGGCCACGGCTACAGCCTGCCGCGCCGCGAGGCCTCGTACCGCTGGTTCACCCGCTGGCTGCAGGGCACGGAAAACGCCGAGCCCGAAGCGCCGCTCACCCTGGCCTCCGCCGAGGAGCTGCAATGCACCGCGGCCGGCCAGGTGAAGACCGAATTTCCGGGAGCGACCGACGTGTTCTCCCTGAACCGGAGCCTCGCGGCGCAACTGCGCGCGGAGCGCAAACCATCCCCGGACGCCGTTCGCCGGCATGCGCGCGAGTTGACCGCATACGAAGCTGCCTCGGGACCGGTGCCGGTGGCGCGATTCGGCCAGTTGGAACGCCCTGGCTACCGGGTCGAGAAACTGGTCTACGAAAGCGAAACCGGCATCTCGATTCCGGCGCTGGTGTTCGCTCCCAGTGGCGGTGAGGCCCGGAAGCCGGCGGTCGTCTTTGCCGACGCGGCAGGCAAGGGTGCGGCCGCGGCCGAGGCGGCGGAACTGGCGGCCAAAGGCTACCTCGTGCTCGCGCCCGACCTGCGGGGCTTCGGCGAAACCCAGCGTCCCATGGACCGCCGCGAAACCTTTGTCCGTAACTTCGGCGACTACCAGACCACGCTCACCGCTCTCCTGATCGGCAAGACGATGCCCGGAATGCGCGCTGCCGACCTGGTTCGCGCGGTGGATCTGCTGGCTACGCGCAGCGACGTCGATGCTTCCCGGATCGCCGTCACCGGCCGCGGCGCCGCGGCGATCCCTGCGCTATTGGCTGCGCTCTTCGACGATCGCATCCGCAGCCTGGCCCTCGACGGAATGCTGGCGTCGTACGAATCGGTGGTCAACGAGCGGATCCACCAGGGGATCGTAGACCAGGTCATTCCGTCGGCGTTGAAATACTTCGACCTGCCAGACTTGATCGCCGCCATCGCGCCTCGAAAAGTCGTCGTATTCAATTCGGTGAATCCCCTGGGACAGGAAATGACGCTGGGACGGATGCGGCAGGTCTACGCGGGCGCCGCGGCCGAGATCGCAGTGCGCAATCGCGAGGACCAGCCGTTCGTCCCGGTCCTCGACCGGTTTCTGAGATCGAATCAGTGAACGAGAGGCGTGAGACAATTGCCTTCCGGAGTTCACATGCGCTCCCTCTTGGTTCTTCTCACCTCGGCGGCGCTGGCCCTCGCGGCTGATGCCGACCTCATTCTTCACAACGGCAAGATCGTCACCGTGGACAGCCGGTTTACGATCCAGCAAGCGGTCGCCGTCCGTTCGGGGACCATCGTCGCCGTCGGCACGGACGCCGCGGTTCTCCAGGCGGAGCGCGGTCCGAAGACAGAGGTCGTCGATCTCCACGGCCGTACCGTGCTGCCGGGCCTCGTGGACGCGCACGTGCACGCGCTCGAAGCCGGCCTCAGCGAGTTTCGCGCCCCGCTCCCGCCGCTCGATTCGTTCCCGGCCGTGCAGCAGTACATCCGCAAACAGGCCCTCCAAACACCCAAGGGAGCCTGGATCGTCGTGCCGCGCACCTTTCCCACGCGGCTCAAAGAAATGCGCATGCCCACGCGCGACGTCCTCGACGTCGACCAGGATCATCCCGTGCTCTTCGACGCCAGTTACGTGGTGATCCTGAACTCCTACGCGCTCCGGCTCTGCGGCATCGATCGCCATACGCCCAATCCGCCCGGCGGCGAAATCGTGAGAGACGCCAATGGCGAGCCCAACGGCATCCTCAAGAACGCGCAG
>DATJYJ010000396.1:0-11145 GCA_035578025.1 Verrucomicrobiia bacterium | reverse complement strand
CAGAGGGCAGTCCTCCCGGCCTGCCCCATTTTCATTTACGAGGTACTTCTTTATGGCCACCATGGCTCAAATCACCGCCGCCGTTGCCAACGCGCAGCACTCCACCGGCCCCCGCACCCCAGAGGGCAAGGCCGTCTCCAGCAAAAACGCCACCAAGCTCGGGCTCTACTCCCAAACCCTCATCCTCCCCGGCGAAGACCCCGAGGAGCTCCAGGCCATCTCGCGCGCCTTCACCGACGAGTATCACCCCCAAACCCCCACCGAGCAGGCCCTCCTCGACGACGTCGTCCTGGCCCAGTGGCTCAAGCGCCGCTACCTTCGCCTCGAGCACGAAGTCGTCAACGCCAGTGTCGCCGCCCTTCCCGAAGGCTCCGGCGCCGACACCGCCCTCACCACCGTCTTCATTCAGGACTGTGAAGGCTCCAAGGTTCTCGACAAGATTTTCCGCCGCCAGCAGTTCGCCGACCGCCTCTTCCGCCGCTCCGTCGCCGACCTTCGCAAAGCCATCGCCCTTCGCCGCGAGCTCCAGATCGCCGCCGCCTCACGCCACGCGAGGCCCGCTGCCACCCGCAACACGCTCCTGCAAAAACGAACCGGATTTGACCCTTACTCCCTGCTGAACCTTGCCAATACCGCCGGCCCCACCCCCGTTCCCGCCAACCCCAGCGGCGCAGCCGCCCCCGACCCCCGACCCCTGACCCCCGACCCCGGCGGCGCAGCCGCCCCCAGCGGCGCAGCCGCCCAGCCCCCCTTCCCTCCCACTCCAAAAAATGCTAGCTTGGTTGCCAAATAACGCTGGACCCTTCTTCCTTATCTGGGTAACCGACCATGGATGTCGGTGGCTTCTTATTTACTTTGGAGGGGCCAGATGAGCACTGTTGTACAGCCGCCGCCCGCGACGTATGCTCGCGGCGCGGACACTCACCGGAAACCGCAATATCCCGGCATTCCAACTACATCCGACGGCGCCGGCATGGTGGTCTGGGTCGAGACCCATATCACCCAGGGAGCCTGCGCCTATCCCATCACGTCCTCCACCACCATGGGCGGGGGCTACCAGGTCGAGGTCGCCAACGGAAAACGCAACCTCTGGGGCGAAGAGCTTGCCTTCATCGAACCCGAGTCCGAGCACAGCGCCGCCAGCACCTGCGAGGGGTTCGCCGTAGCCGGCGGGCGCGTCACCAACTTCACCTCCGGCCAGGGCCTCATCCTCATGAAAGAGGTCCTCTACACCATCTCGGGAAAACGCCTGCCCATCGTCTTCCATATCGGAGCCCGCGCGCTCACCTCCCACTCGCTCAACGTCCACGCCGGCCATGACGACGTCTACGGCGTCGCCGACTGCGGCTGGGGCGTCCTCTACGCCCGCAACGCCCAGGAGGCGGGTGATTACGCACTCATCGCCCGCCGCGTCGCCGAGGAGACCGAGACCCCGTTCCTCAACGTCCAGGACGGCTTCCTCACCACCCACACCATCGAAAACGTCCTCCTTCCCGAGCCCGAGCTCATGAAGCAGTTCGTGGGCGCACCCGGCGATCACGTCCGCAACCTCATGGACCCCGAGATCCCCCTGATGTCCGGAGTAGTCCAGAACCAGGACAGCTACATGAAGGGCAAGATCGCCCAGCGGCGTTACTACGACCGCATCCTGCCCGCTTTGAGAAAGGCCTTCGACGATTACCACCTCCTCACCGGCCGCCGATACGGCTTGGTCATGCCCTATCGCCTCCAGGATGCCGACTATGCCCTGGTAGGCTCCGGCTGTATGATGGAGACCGCCGAAGCCGCCGTCGATTACATGCGCGAAAAGCTCGGCATCAAGGTCGGTGTGCTGCACCTCACCGCCTTCCGCCCGTTCCCCTCCGTCGACGCCGTCGCAGCCCTTCGCCACGTCAAGGCGATCGCTGTGCTCGAGCGCCTCGACGTTCCCATGATGCAATCCAACCCGCAGCTCTGCGAGCTCAAAGCCGCCTTCGCCGACGCCGCCACCGGCGTGCCGGGCTACCCGCAAGTCACCCACATGCCCAGCTTCACCGGCGGTTCCGCCGGCCTCGGCAGCCGCGACGTGCGCGCCGGCGACTTCCTCTCCGTCGTCGAGAACATGCGCTCGCCCAAGCCGCACCGCTACTTCACGCTCGGCATCAAGCACGAAACCGCCCTCGAAGTGAACGTCGATCCCGACGTCCGCGACCCCGGCTCCTTCTCCATGCGCGGCCATTCCGTCGGTGGCTACGGCTCCGTCACCACCAACAAGGTCATCGCCACCATCGCCGGCGAAGTCTTCGGCATGGACGTGCAGGCCTACCCGAAGTACGGCTCCGAAAAGAAAGGCCTGCCCACCACCTATTACCTCACCATCGCGCGCAAGCACATCCGCGTGCATTCCGAGCTCGAGCACGTCGAATTCGTCGTCCTCAATGACGTCAACGCCTTCAACCTCGAGAATCCGCTGGCCGGCCTCTCCCGAGGCGGCATGGTCTTCACCCAAAGCCCGCACACCGACCCGGCGGAGATCTGGAAGAGCGTCCCGGCATGGGCGCGCAAGGAAATGCGCGACAAGGAAGCTCGCCTCTACGCGCTCGATACCGTCGCCATCGCCAAGGAAGTCTCCTCCCGCGCCGACCTCCAGCAGCGCATGCAGGGCATCGTCTTGCTCGGTATCTTCCTGCGCATCACTCCCTTCGAAAAGGAGCTCGGCCTCAAAGAGGAGGATATCTTCCGCGGCGTCGAAAAATCGCTCCGCAAGTATTTCGGCAAGCGCGGCGATCGCGTCGTCCAGGACAATCTGCAGGCCGTGAACCGGGGCTACCACGAGATCATCGAGGTGCCCCGCGAGGTGATGTTGTCGACCGCCGCCGCCGACGAGGCCAACGCCTCCCTGCGCATCATGACGGCGGGAGGAGGTGGATCATGCTAGCAACCGTTCCGCTCGCGACGCGGCTGGAAGACATCCGCGCCAACGTAGTCGATATCGCCGACTTCAACGAACGCGTGGTCGGCGCCTACAACACCGGCCTGGCTGAGCGCGGTCTGCCCGCCGACGATCAGTCCGCCCGCAGCGTCGTGCCCGCCGGCACCGGAGCGCTGCGCGACTTCAGCTACATCGCCCCCGATATCCCCGAATTCATCACCGAAAATTGCGTGGGTTGTATGGAGTGCGTCACGCAGTGCCCGGACACCGCCATCCTCGGCAAGGTCGCCGAGCCTGGGGTGCTCGACGAGCACCTCGCCGGCGTTACCGACGATGGGTTCCGCACGCAGCTCGCCGCCCAGTGGGGCATCACCAACAAGTACTTCAACGTGCTCGAAAAGAAAGGCGTCGGCGGCGGCAAGTTCGGCATCTTCATCGATCCCACCAAGTGCAAGGGATGCGCCGAATGCGTCGATGCCTGCGGCGATCACGACGCGCTCAAAATGGTCCGCAAAAACGGCGAGCTTCTCTCCTGGTATCAGAAGGTCTTCCACTTCTACAAGAACATGCCGGAGACCCCCTCCAAGTTCATCAACGAGAAAGCCCTCGCCGACATGATGCTCACCGAGCGCTCGCTCCTCTACACCGGCGGCGCCGGGTCGTGCATGGGATGCGGCGAAGCCACCGCCCTGCGTATGATGCTCGCCGCCACCGGCTTCGTCTACGGCCAGGAGAACGTCGGCATCGTCGCCGCCACCGGCTGCAACACCGTCTACACTTCCACCTATCCCTACAATCCCTATCGTGTCTCCTGGACCAATTCTCTCTTCGAGAACGCCCCTGCCGACGCCATGGGTGTGCGCGCCCGCTGGGACCAGCTCGGCTGGCACAACAAGCGCCTCTGGATCATCGGCGGCGATGGCGCCATGAACGACATCGGCTTCCAGTCGCTCTCCCGCATGCTGGCCGCCGGCGCCGACATCAAAGTGCTCGTCCTCGATACCCAGGTCTACTCCAACACCGGCGGGCAGACCTCCACCAGCTCCTACACCGGTCAGGATGCCAAAATGAGCTTCCACGGCACGGCCATTCCCGGCAAGAAAGAGAACCGCAAGGAGCTGTGCAACATCTGCATGATGCACAAGAACGTCTACGTGGCCCAGACCACCTGCGCGCACATGAACCACTTCTACAAAGCCGTGATGGAGGCCAACCAGTTTCCCGGCCCGGCCATCGTCAACGTGTTCACCACCTGCCAGCCCGAGCACGGCGTCGGCGACAACATGGCCGAGCACCAGGCCAAGCTCGCCGCCGATTCCCGCTCGTTCCCCGTCTTCATCTACGACCCGCGCAAAGGCTCGCGCATGAAAGAGCGCCTGAGCCTCGCCGGCAACCCCAACATGAAGGACGATTGGTACACCAACCCCAAAACCGGCGAGCCCGTCGACTTCATCACCTTCGCGCGCAGCGAAGGCCGTTTCGCAAAACATTTTGATAAAGAGGGCAACCCGTCGCCGACGCTGCTCGCGACGCGCGAAGAGCGCCTCGAGAATTGGCACCTCCTCCAGGAGCTCGCAGGTCTAAGGTAACGCGGGCCTCCTGGCCCGCAAGGAGTCACTATGCAATTGGATGATCTCGCCCAGGTAGCCGACGATCTCCGCCGTCAAGGCGTTGACGCCTGTCACGAAGTCCTCTACGGCCCGCACGGCGGCCTCGAAGGCCTGGACGTCGGCGAAGACTTCTTCCCTCTCTGGGAGCTGCTGCTCCCGGAGAACCAGGCCGCTCTCGATCGCCTGGATTTCGCCGCCATCAAAGCCCGCCGTGGCGAAGACTGGTCCGTCGAGCCGCCGCGCCTGCGCAGGACAGCCCAATCTCATTACGCCCCCGCCCCGCGGCCGGCGTGAGTGTGCGCAGAGTCGCCGTAGCGCGATAATAGGATCGATGCAGAACATTCTGCCGGTCATATGTTTTATCGCCGGCTTCCTCCTGGCCTGGTTCCTTCTCCGTTCCCGCCGGCGGGATTCGGACACCCAGGCCTTCGCCGCCCTGGCGAGTGCCACCCTCGCCCCGGTCCGCGAATCCCTGGAGAAGGTCGACCACAAAATCCAGGAGCTGGAAAAAGCCCGCGTCGGCGCCTACGCCACCCTTAGCGAGCAGGTGCGCAGCCTCGTCGAAACGCAGTCGCAACTGCGCACCGAGACCGGCAAGCTGGTCACCGCGCTCCGCACCCCGAGCGCCCGCGGCCGGTGGGGCGAGATCCAGCTCAAACGCGTGGTCGAAATGGCCGGCATGCTGGAACACTGCGACTTCTGGTCGCAGGCCACCCTGCAAGGGGAAGAAGGCCGCCTGCGCCCGGACCTCATCGTCCGTCTGCCCGCCGGCAAGATGATCGTGGTGGACGCCAAGACTCCGCTCGAAGGCTACCTGGCCGCCGTCGAGGCCACGGACGAAACCACGCGCCGGGCCCGCCTGTCCGATCACGCGCGGCAGGTGCGCGCGCACCTCGCTGGGCTGGGCCGCAAATCCTACTGGGAGCAGTTCGAGCAGGCGCCCGAATTCGTGGTCTTATTCCTCCCCGGCGAAAGCTTCTTCAGCGCCGCGTTGGAAGCCGACGCCTCGCTCATCGAATACGGCGTCGGCCAGAACGTCATCCTCGCCACGCCCACCACGCTGATCGCGCTCCTGCGCGCGGTGGCCTACGGCTGGCGGCAGGAGAAGCTCGCGCGCAATGCGGCGGAGATCAGCACGCTTGGCAAGGAGCTCTACAAGCGGCTGAGCGATATGGGCGAGCACTGGAACCGGGTGGGCCGCGCGCTCGATCGCGCAGTGGATGCTTACAACAATGCCGCCGGGAGCTTCGAAAGCCGCGTCATGGTCAGCGCTCGACGGTTCGAGGAATTGAAGACCGCGCCGCTCGGCGTTGAGATCGCGCCCCTGGAGCCGGTCGAGAAGACCACGCGAGTGGTGGAGACTACCGAGTAAGCCCGCGCTACCCCCGCGCCATCTGCCGGTATTCCATCTCCGACGCGCCGGGCAGCAGCACCCACAGCGTGTAGATGCCGATCGCGGTACCGAACGGAAACTGGAACAGGCTCAGGAACGCGATCACGATCGCCAGAAGACGCGCCCACGACTGCCGGTCCAGCAACCCCCAGCCGGCGATCACACCGAGAATCCCCTTCACCATCAGCACACCGCCGATGAAGCGAAACAGCCCGCCCATGAAGAACGGAAAGTCGGAATTGAACGGAAGCCAGTGCGGCATCGAGCCCACAATCAGGCCCGGAATCAGGTGAATGACGGAATAGACAATCCACAGGATACCGAGGGTGCGGATATGCCCGGCCACCCGGGGCCCGGGCATCCGGACCTGCGGCGCCGGCACGAACGACTTGCCGCAGGTGGAACAGAAGCGCGCCGTGTCGGCCAGGCTCGTGCCGCAACGATCGCAGAACATACGTCACCTCCGCGCTAACCATCTTATACGGAGGTGACGTTAATTTTGTTCCTCAGTGCCCTCCGCCCGGAATGTGAAGCCCGCCCAGCCCCAGGCCCAGGAAAGCGTCGCCCACGTTGTTCAGCGTGGTCTGCTGGGCGGTGGTCAGCAGCGCATAAAAGGCAGCGTCCGCGTTCGCCTGGAGCGCCAGAATCTGGCCCTGTGCCGTCCCGATCGCCGCGGACTGCGTGGCGATGGTCTTCGTATCGTTCGCCTTGATCGCCGTGGTGAGCGCCGTCTGGTCTGTGCTGATCGTGGTCTGAATCGGAGTGATCGCGTTCAGCTCGTTGGTGAAGATCGTGGTGGCCTGCGTCTGCTGCCCGCTGGTCAGCGTGAGCAGCTTGGTCAGGAACGCGACCTCGCGCGCCACAACGGTCGCCACGTCGGGAGGGTTGGCGTTTGTGGGAGGCGTCCCTCCGAATCCCTGGTCCAGGGGACCCTGCGCCAGGATGGCGCCTGTCGAGAGAACCGCGATTGCCGCTGCTTGTGTGATCAACTTCTTCATGAATACCTCGCTTGAGTTGGCTTGGCGCGCATCGGCGCGCGCTCCCCACAATGCACGCGCTCTGCCGCGAACAGCGCTCGCAAGCTGAACAAAACTCATGGGCGGCAGCCTTCCACCGGTGGCAGAGTGTCACGAACGGGAGACTCGGGATGCGGCGGGGTGGCGGGCGTCAGCCTGCCGCACGGAAATCGCGCAGCATCGCCGCCCAGCCGGGATATCCGCGCGCCGCGGAGTACGCGTCCTCTTCCAATTGGAAGGCGATGTCGATGCGCGCTGCGGCCGGCAGCTCGGCCGCGCGCTCTGCGAAGTTCCACGCCTTGAGCGCCAGTGTACGTCCGGCCTGGCGAACCATCAGCCTCAGGTGCTTCTCCTTCCACACCACCGGCTGTCCCGCCACCTCCACGTTCAACGCGGCGAACGTCGGTGTGGGGTTCCCGTGCCCGAACGGCGCCATCGCGAACACCTCTTCGATCGCCCGTTCCGAGATGTCGCGCAGCTCGGCCACGGCATCGACTTCGATGCTCCGCAGCAGGTCTTCCGGCGCGAGCTTCGCCGCCGCGTAAGCGTTGAAGCGCTCGCGGAACTCGGGCACGCGCGCGGTCTCCAGGGTCACCCCGGCCGCATGCTCATGGCCGCCGAAGCGAACGAAGAGATCCGGCATGGATTCGAGCGCCGCCAGCAGGTGAAACGCGGAAATACTGCGGCCCGAGCCTTGCGCCAGCCCGTCCTCCGGATTGCGGCTGAGCACGAACACGGGACGGTGCAGTCGCTCCACCAGCCGGCTCGCCACGATCCCCAGCACGCCGCGGTGCCAGTCCTCCGCGTAGTAGACCAGCGCGCAGTCCTCTTCGGCCACCGCAATCTGCTCGCAGACTTCGCGGATCTCCGCCTCCACCTGTTGCCGCTCGGTGTTCTGGTCGTGGAGTTGCCGCGCCAGGTCGCGGGCGCGGTCCATATCGTTGGTGAGGAACAGCTCCACCACCGCCTTGGCCGTGTCCATTCGCCCGGCGGCGTTCATGCGCGGCGCGATCTGAAATGCGACCTGCCGCGCACTGGGCACGTTGCCGTTCGTAAAGCCCGCAACATCCAGCAGTGCCCGCAGTCCCGGATTGCGCACCGCGCCCAGACCGCGCAGCCCGTGAGCCACAATCACCCGGTTCTCGCCAGTGAGCGGAACCACGTCCGCCACGGTCGCGATCGCCGCGATCTTGAGAAACGACTCCGCCACGCGCCGCACCTTGTCCGCCGGCCACCCCATCGCCGGCAGCAGCGCCTGGATCAGCTTGAACGCCACACCCGCGCCGCAAAGGTTCTTCTCGGGATAGGCGCAATCGGGTCGGTTGGGATTCAGCACCGCGAGCGCCGGAGGCAGCTCTTCTTCCGGCAGGTGATGATCGGTGACGATGACGTCGATGCCCAGCTCACCGGCCCGGCGCACCACTTCCGCGGCGCGAATTCCGGTGTCCACGCTGACGATCAGCTTGACTCCCTGCTCGGACGCCGCCTCCACCACCTCCGAGCGCATGCCGTAGCCGTCCTTCAGTCGGTGCGGGACATGATAGGAGGCCTGTCCGCCCGCCAGCTCGATTGCCTTGGTCAGCAGCACCACGCTGGTCGTGCCGTCCACGTCGTAATCGCCGTAGATCAGGATGCGCTCGCGGTCGCGGATCGCGCGCGCCAGGCGCTCGACGGCGGCCGGCATGTCGCGCAGCGTAAGCGGGTCGTTCAGGTCTTCGAAGCTCGGGCGCAGAAACCGGCGCGCGGCGTCCGGATTGCCAAGGCCGCGATTCACCAGAACCTTGGCAGCCAGCGCCGACAAACCGAGCGCGCCGGCGAGCTCGGCGGCACCGCCGGGGTTCGCCTCCGGCACCAGCCAGCGCGAGCTAGTTCTTGGAGAAATACCCGCCAAGCGAGTTGCCTTCGTCCAGCTCGTCGTCGGTGATGCTGGCGGCGATATCGTCTTCGATGCTCAGGAACTCCTCGTACCAGTCGGGTTGCAGCTCGTACACGTAGAGCAGCGCATCGTGGTTGAAGGCCAGTTCGATGGAGCAGGTGGTTCCCTCGTACGCACGCAATTTGCGCAGGCGGGTCTGATAGTCGCGCTCGTCGTCGCTGTCGAACTCGACATCGTCGAGCTGCTCCAGCAGGTCGTCGATGTCGGCAGCTTCAAACAGGCGGCTGGCGAAAAGGACCAGCTTGGCGCCCGCCTTTGTCGCGGCATCCAGGAACATCTGGTAATCGGGATAATGTTCCGTGTCCCAGAGGATCATCTGGTTGCCTTCCAGCGCGCCGGGACTGCTGCGGAAGACGGCGAACTCGCGGGATTCGAGATACTTGAGAATCTCGCGTTTTAGAGTGTCGAGGTCGAGGTCCACGTAGCTACCAACTTAAATCAACACCAGAATATCAGAGGGCTCGGCAAGATCGCGGGCCGCCGGAGTAACAATCGTCCTGGGCCCGATGTGGATCTTGCGCTTCTCCCGAATCGCCTCCCGAACGTCCGCTTCACACACAAAGTCCACCGGTTTCGGCGGCGGTGTTTCGGCTGGGAGCGTTTCTGCGCCGGGTGGGGGCAGTCAACTATAGCCGCCCGACTTGCCGCGCTGCGAAAGGAACTTATCCACCACCTCCGCCGCGATGTTCGAGACCACGCTCTGCGTGACCGGCGGCGTCGAGCAGCCGCACGAAGGTCCCGATGCAGCCTGCGGTGCGCCGACCGTGATTCCCCTGGTTGCCAGGTAGCGCTCCACCGCGGCAACGATCTCCGAGCGGCCGACCGGGCCGCCCGTCGCTCCGTCCGGCGCCTGGCGATAGTCGAGCGGCATCTCGAACGCCTGCTCCGGAGTCCGCACGGTGTAGGCCAGCCGCTTGATGTTGATCAAATGGTGCGGCCCGACGTTGTCCGACGTGCTGTTGCCGGCCATCGCCCCGCAGCCCAGCGTCATCGACGGAAAAACATTGGTCGTGATCCCGGTCGAGCCTTGCGGCGCCGGGGTGTTCACCAGGCAGCGCATGGCCGGCATACGCATGCCGAACTCGCGGATGCGTGCGTCGTTTTTGGCGTAGATCACGGCGGTGTGGCCCGCGCCGCCGAATTTCAACAGCGCAAAGCTCGTGTCCAGCGCGGCATTGAAATCGGCCACAAACAGCAGCGCCAGCACCGGCGAGAGCTTTTCCGCCGACAGCGGAAACTTCTTTCCCACACCTTCGATTTCGCAGCAGAGAATCGACGTGACTTCCGGCACCTCGAAACCAGCCATCTTCGCGATCTTCGTGGGCGCCTGCCCGACGCACTGCGGATTCACGGTCCAGTTCGGCTGGATGAGCAGCTTGCCCAATGCCTCCTTCTGCGCGTCGTTGCAGAAGTACGCCTTCTGCTCCTTCAGCAGACTCACGATGCGATCGCGCAGCGAATACTCGGCCACGATCGCCTGCTCGCTCGAGCACACCGTGCCGTAATCGAAGGATTTGCCCGCGACGATCTTCGGAATCGCGTCATCCAGGTCGGCCGAGCTGTCCACCAGGACCGGAACGGTGCCGGGCCCGACGCCGAACGCCGGCTTGCCGCTCGAGTACGCCGACTTCACCATGCCGTGGCCGCCGGTCGCCAGGATCACCGCCGTGCGCTCGTGCCGCATCAGCGTCTGGATGCCCTCCATGGTCGCCAGCTCCACGCACTGGATGATGTCTTCGGGCGCACCCGCCTCGAGGGCCGCCTGGTACAGGACTGCCGCCGTCTGGCAGGTGCAGCGGTGCGCGCGCGGATGCGGGCTGATCACGATGGCGTTCCCCGCCTTGAGCGAGATCAGGGTCTTGTACATCGCCGTCGAAGTCGGGTTGGTGGTCGGCAGAATCGCCGCCACCACGCCCAGCGGCACTCCCATTTCGGTGATCTTTTCCTCGGGAAGCTCGCGCAGCACGCCGACCGTCTTCATGCCCCGCATGCGGCGCGGAAGCCAGTCGCAATTCAGAATATTCTTGATGTACTTGTCTTTGGCGTTGCCGTAGCCGGTTTCTTCCACCGCCAGCTCGGCCAGCCGCCTCGCATTGGCGCGCGCAGCCGCCGCCATCCGCTCGACGATGGCGTCGATCTGCTCCTGCGAGTAGGTCCGGTACTTCTGCCAGGCGGCCCACGCCTTTTCCACCTTGGAGCGGACCTCCTGTACCGAGAGGAGATCTTTGTCTTCCAGCATGCGGCGTTACTTTTTGATGCCGCCGGTGGGGAGGATTTTT
>DATJYJ010000395.1:0-35345 GCA_035578025.1 Verrucomicrobiia bacterium | reverse complement strand
CAATCAGAAATCGGAATTTCGAGCTCATTGGTTCTCCAATCCGCCGAGTGTAACTCCCGGCGGCGGATGTTTTCCGCTATGGCGGCCATCCATATGTATCACGTTACGTCCGCGAGCCACCGGTGGGATGGTGCCGGATGTTTGGGCTTCGTAGGTCTTGCGGGGATTCCCCAGGTTCGGTGAATTTGGGTCATCGTTTGTTTTCAAGCAGATGGTGGGTTCGTTTGGTATTCCACCCTGCATCGCGGCGGGCGGGACGGCGATTAGAGAATGGGTTCGTTTGGTATTTCGCCCTGTAGCGCGGCGGGGTGGGGCGGCGACCGCGGTACGGCGATTGGCAAGGCGATGTGAGACGGCGCGCACGGGGTCCTCCTGGTGGGACGGTAACACGGGTGCGGGTGGGGCGAAGGACGCGGAAACGCGTAAGTGGAGCAGAATCAGCGAAAAATAGAGGAAAGTGAGCGTGACGACCCGATTCGCCGCCTCCAACTCGCGAAGACGCAACTACTGTGCGGACTGCGAGATGAATTCGCGCCAGAGTGCATCAAGAGGCGCGCCGCATCGTGCCGTGAAAATGCCCGGCGAGTACCTGTCGTCCCGCAAGGCATGGCTCAACGCGACGATCAGACCCGGATCTTTGCGCCACTCCAGCCAGAACAAGAACGGGGCAGCGATGGTATATCCGGCGAGATATCCCTCTTTGCGGAACTGAGCCATCTGCTTCTCATCGAAGTGGTAACCATCTATCGGGAGCAACTTCGGCTCGATGTCGCGTTCAAAGTACTTATGGCGGACATAATCAGCCATGCCTTCGTTCAGCCATTCCGGGCAATTCGGGTATTGCTCGTTGACGTGGGCCAATTCGTGAATCAGCGTCGCGAGATACGGGTACTTCACTCGTTCGAGGTAGGAGTAGTTAATGTGGATTCTCCCGATTGACCGCGGGATGTCTTCCTCCTCGTGGGCCGGAACCTCGATACGATCTGCGCCAGAGCCCACGTAGATCTTCGGCTCAAAGATGACCTGAACTTTGCGTAGCGGAAGTGGATAGTCCTTGCCGAAGAGGATGGCATTGATTTTCGGATACCACTCGGTGATCAGTTTTCTGGTTGGCTTGACGTAGGGTTTGGCGTCAGGAACCTGTGAGACATCGACGCGAACTTCAAAGTACTCGGGCCGGCCACCACCTACGCCACTCGCCGCAAACAGCGTCGCGACGAGCAGCACTCTGCAACGGAGCAGCACGGCGATGATTCTAGCAGCATGCGAGGTGCGCGGAGAACGCCAGACCCGGCTATGGGAAAAGGCGTCATGCGGGACCCGAGGGCGTCGCGCCGCTTGGTGCGGCAAGAGTGTACTGCGTGCCTGCCTGATTCAGTCTGCCAAGAGGTACTAAACTGATCCGTTATGCTACGGCGAAAGTTCCTGAGCGCTTGCACGGCATTTGCGATCGGTTGCGCTGACGAGCCGCCAGGCTTGCTGTTGGTGCAAGGCGCGGTAGATGGCGAGCTACAACCGCTCCTGGATGCGCTCGAGGGCGCCCGGTCGAGGCAGATTTCAGCATGGACCTTCTGGGAGGGAAGAATCGGCGCAAAACGAGTGGTCGTGTCCCGGACGGAAGTCGGTCCCATCAATGCGGTCGCAGCTACCGTTCTCGGGATTGAGCGCTACCAGCCAAATCTGATCATTAACCAGGGCACCGCCGGAGCCCACAACCCGGCTCTACGGTTATGGGACATCGTGGTTGGCGAGCGAACCGTCGATTACGCCGCCTACACGTCGGCTCATGGCGATGCGGGATCCGGCATCAACCCGGCGCGCTGGAAGCCCGATCCTC
Source organism: Verrucomicrobiia bacterium (assembly GCA_035578025.1). GTDB lineage: Bacteria > Acidobacteriota > Terriglobia > Bryobacterales > Bryobacteraceae > Solibacter. The sequence continues at coordinate 33,508 of DATJYJ010000395.1, read as the reverse complement.
ACCGTCTGCGACTCGATGGCAGGCAGAGGACTGCCTTCTACACGTTCAGCGGAGATGCCCGTGCGATCGAAGCAGCCACGGCGATGAAGAATCCACGCGGGCGCGTCCTCCGGGGAACGATCGGCTCCGCGCCCCAGTACAATCGCGAGCTGGATATGATTGCCAGCATCCGCGCCCGGTATGGCACTGATTCCGAAGACATGGAGAGCGCGTTTGCACACGGCGCGGCAACCGGTCTTCGTACGCGCTTTCTGGCGATCCGAATGATCTCGGATTCCGAGTACAACCATCCGCAGTTCGAGCGTGCTGCCGGACAGTATTGCAGCGAGTTCGTTCTGGAACTCGTTCGCAATCTGCCGCAGAGATTCTGAGGATTCGAGCGGAGACCGCTGCTGGGAAGAACTGCTCACATTGGCTATCGCGCCGCAGCCAAGATGTGCGATTCATCGCACAATCGGGTCCGGGGTTAGAGAAGTGAGATTGAACCGGAACATACCGGCTGTATAATCCAACCTGCAGTCGAACGGGCGCTGCGGAAGTAACGGACCCCGAAGGCATCCGTTCGCGGAGGGGACAATGGCAGACGCCACGTCGATTTCGTTCAGCAAGTTCGTCGCCTCGGTGCAGTCCGCGGTGAAAGCAGCGGTGGCCCAGCATCCGAAGTTCAAGATGGATGCGCCCAACGCCATCACGATTTCGTACCTGATTCGGGGAATCCCGGTGCCGGATGGGATTCTCGCGAGCGTAACGCTGGCGGAGACACAGGCCTTCGCCAACGATATCGCGACGCACGTGGCCAGTGCCGTGCCTGGAGCGGTGGCTGCCGCGGCGCCTGCACAGGGAGCGATCCTGGGGCTTGGCCGGCACGTGATCGTGGGGATTCCGCCGGTCACGCAGACCGTTCAGTTGGAGAAGTAACCCGGGGCGCAGCATGCCGAAACTTTGTCCAAGCGCGCAGCCTGGCATGGACGAGTGCAGGATTTTGGGGCTGGTCCGATTCGAAGGAGCGGCCCCAAAGCTGGAATACCTGAACGAACTCGTGCCGGCCACACCGGAAATCCTGGCGCTTTCGGCTCCGCTGAAACCGACCGAGGTGTTCCGGCTGGCGGCAACCTGCGCGGAGCACAAATGCCCGCACTTCGACGGCGCCGACTGCCGCCTGGCGAGCAGGGTGGTTCAGATCCTGCCCGCGGCTGTGGATCACCTGCCGCCCTGCATTATCCGCAAAGACTGCCGCTGGTATTCGCAGGAAGGCGGAGCCGCATGCATGCGGTGTCCCGAGATCACGACAGTGAGCTACGATCTGACACCACAGGTGCAGGCGGTCTCGGGGCTGCCGGTAGTTCAGGAGACCTCCGCCGGCTGAAGCCGGGGCCTGGGCTACTGTGTTACAAACTGCCGGACTGAAAGTCCGGCGCCGGCTGAAGCCGGCCCCACAAGGTTATGCGGCTATTGTGGCATTCTTACCGGAGCCTCCTGGCCACGGCAACACCGACCATCGAATCGGCGCAGCCGTAGTAGAGGAACCACTGGCCGCGGAACAGGACCAGTCCCTCGCCGAAGGTAGTGCCTGCCGCGTATTGGCCGGTCTTTTCGAACGGCAGCTCCGGCCGGAAGGCTGGGGCATCGGTACGGTCCAGGAGCTTCGCGGGGTCTTCCGCGGCGAAGAGCGCCTCTCCCACGGCATAGGCGTTGGCGCCGATCGACGGATCGCCGCCGTCGGGAGCGTTCTTGCCGTTGTAGAGCACCAGGATTCCTTTGGACGTCAGGAGCGGCGGAGGCCCGGTTTCGGGAAACGAGCTATCGAAGCGCCCGGCGCGTTTCGCGAGCACCGCCACCGGCTCGCCGCGCTCGTCTTCAACGGGCGTCCAGTGAATCAAGTCGGTCGAAGCCGCGAGGCGGACCGTACCCTCGCCCCAATACATCCAGTATTTGCCGCGGATTCTGGCGGCGATCGTGCGGCCGCCGGCGACCCGTGTCACAATCCCCGCAGATTTATAGGAGAGAGCCCCGTACTTGCCTTCGGTCCCCAGCGCGGGGCCATGCTTGGTCCAGTGCACCAGGTCTTTCGAGGTTGCAATCGCGGCATCGGTCTTGCGGCGATTCCACTGCGTGTATGTCAAGACGTAGGTGCCGTCCTCGCCTTCTACGATGCGCGGATCTTCGCAGCCGCCCGGCCATTCCCGCTCCTTTTGCGAGTCGTGGGCGGGGAACAGGACGGGCTGGGGCCGCCGCCGGAAGTGGATGCCGTCTTCGCTTTCGGCAAGACCGATCCGCGAGGTATGTAGTCCGATGCGCATTTCGCCGGTGTCGTCTTCGGCGCGGTACAGCACGTAGATCCGGCCATGGCGAACGATCGCCGCCGGATTGAAGGTGTGCAGCGCCTCCCAGCGGACTTCGTTGCCGCTGACCGGGTCCCGGAAGCGGGAATCGCGATTCGGCGCGATCACCGGCTGCTCGATCGGACGCCGGAAAGGTCCGATCTGCCAGCCCGGGATTTCGCCGGCGGATAAAGCCGCAGCCCAAGCGCATGCGGCCAGAAGCGGGAGTCTCCAGGATCGCCTCATATGGAGCACCGCTACTTCCAGTTCGGCACCAACGGTTTCCGCTGGTGCTTGAACGGCGCGTTCAGGAAGTCGAGAAACGGCGTCATCGCCCGGAAGCGGCCGACGATCGCGGGTCGCAGCTCGTTGGTGGTAGCCAATTCCGGCGGCAGCTCGATGTAGAAGAGGAACTGCTTGTAGCGCACCAGGTCCGCAGCCGGGTGATCCGCAGCGTATCCCTTGGGCGGGCGCGTCAACTGCTCGCCCTGCATCTCGCCGAGAAGCTCGCGAAGCTTACGGCCGCGAATCAGCTTGCGGAACTCGGCGGAATGCACGGCAAGATGACGCCGGATCGCCTGCAACGTTTCCGGGGCGGGCATGTACACGCCGCCGCCCACGGCTACCTCCTTGTGCGAGACGGCGAAGTAGAATCCCGCCTCTCCGTGCGCGTCCGCGGACTTGCGGTGGAAGCTGGCCGCGATGTGATCCTTGTAAGGCGTCTTGTCCTTGCTGAAGCGCGTGTCCCGGTAGATGCGGTAGATGGCTTTGTCGGGGTCGGTGACATATTCGGGCGCGAAACGCAGCATCTCGCGGTTGATCTCCATCACCAGCCGGCGCATCGGCTCTTTGAGCTGCGCCTCGAAGATGTGCTTGCGCGGCTGAAACCACTCGCGGCGGTTGTTGCGCACCAGCGAGCGGAAGAAATCGAGTCCTTCTTTCGGAAAGCCGGGGAACATGGATTGCGCCAAATGAGCCTCCTCTATAATTAGGGTAATGGCCAACGCGGAAGAGACGCGGCGGCGTCTCGCCGAGATACCTAATTTAACTGTTTCGCTGGGTACTCCGCTCTCCCGCTTCACGCGCTTTGCCATCGGCGGCCCGGCCGATGCGTTTGCCGAAACCTGCTCGGAAGAGGCATTCATGGCGGCGATGGAAGCGGCGCGTGCGGAAAGCATTCCGGTGATGGTGATCGGCGGCGGCACCAACCTGATCGTCTCGGACGACGGATTCCGCGGCCTGGTGATCCGCTTCCGCGCCGACCGCATGGCTTCCGAAGGCACGCGCATCTCGGTTGGAGCGGGCGCCGTGCTGCAGGACCTGGTGGACTTCGCCAACCGGCGCGGCTTGCGGGGCCTGGAAACCCTGGCGGGGATTCCCGGCTGGACCGGCGCCGCGATCTACGGCAATGCGGGCGCTTACGGGCACGCCATCAGCGAGCGCGTGGTGGAAGCGCGGTTCTTCGATGGAAAGTCGGTGCGCGTGTTCGACAACGCTGCGTGCGAGTTTCGGTACCGCGAGAGCATTTTCAAGGCGCACAAAGAGTGGATCATCTTTTCGGCCGGGCTCGCGCTGGATCCAGCCGATGCCGCGGAGCTGGAGCGGACGTCGGCGGAGATTCTGGCGGTGCGCAACCGGAAATTTCCACCGTCGATGAAATGCGCCGGGAGCATCTTCAAGAATTTCCTGTTGAAGGACCTGCCCGCCGATGTGGCCGGCATGGTGCCAGCGGCGGTAGTTCGCGAGGGCAAGGTGCCGGCGGCGTGGTTCCTGGAACAGGTGAGCGCGAAGGGGATGCGGCGCGGCGATATCCAGGTAGCGGACTACCACGCCAACCTGATCTACAATGCGGGCGAAGGCACGGCGCGCGACCTCTGCGCGGTGATTGCGGAGCTGAAGAGGCGCGTGCGCGATCGCTTCGCCATTGAAGTGGAAGAAGAGGTGCAATACGTGGGCTAGAGCATTGGCGTTGCTCGCGGCCCTGGCGGCGCCCGCGTTCGCCGATGACCTCCACAAAGCCATCCAGGCCGGCGATCTCGACCAGGTCAAGGCGGCGCTGGCGGCCGGGGCCGGAGTCAACGCGCCGGACGAGATGGGCGCCACTCCGCTGCACGACGCGGTGTGGGCCGGACAGCGAGAGATCGCGCTCTACCTGCTGGAGCACGGCGCCAACGTAAAGGCGCGGCACGCGGAGGGCGGATCTCAGCCGCTCGCCTATGCCTGCATCAAGAACGACCTGCCCATGGCGGAGTTGCTGGTGGAGCACGGCGCGGACGTTCGATCGAGCGACAACACGGGCCAGACGCCGCTGCACATCGCGGCGGCGCGAGGCTACCTCGCCCTGGCGGAATTCCTGATCGCCAAAGGCGCGGACGTCAACGTCCGCGACAAAAGCGGCGCATCTCCGTTGGACGAAGCGGCGTCGCGCGGCTATCGCGCGGTCGCCGAGCTGCTGATCGCGCACGGCGCACCAGCCGACGAGGAGAATCCGCAAACCGGCTCGACTCCTCTCAATGAGGCGGCGCGCAAAGGCCACACCGACATCGTCGCGATGCTGCTGGCGCATGGCGCGGACCGTACCCGGCGGGATCGCGCGGGGCTCACACCCCTCGAGAACGCGTCGCGCGCACAGCACGCGTCGACGGTCGAAATCCTGGTGGCGCCCGGCGCCGCGGACGCCGGCGCGCTCCTGATCGACGCCGCTATAAAGAACCAGGCCGACATTGCCGATCTATTGATTGCCAAGGGCGTGGACGTGAACGCCCGCGACAAATCGGGCGCCACCGCGCTTCACCAGGCGGCCCTGAAAGGCTATGTTGCGTTCGCCAAGCTGCTCATGGAGCACGGAGCCGCCGTCGATGCCCGGGATGGGGACGGCGCGACGCCTCTGCATAATGCCGCTGTCAGCGGCCATCGCGATCTGGCAGCCCTGCTGCTGGATCACGGGGCGGATCGCGAGGCGCGCGACGGCGAATCCGGCGCCACTCCGCTCTACCATGCCGCTGCCTGGGGCCGGACGGCCGTGGTCGATTTGCTGCTGTCTCGCGGCGCCGAGATCAACGCCCGGAACAAGGCCGGCGCCAGCCCGCTTCAGGCGGCCGAAAAGAACGGTTTTACGGAAACCGCGCGGCTGCTGCGTCAGCACGGCGCTCAGTAGGGCCGCCGCCGCGGGAGTGGCGTGGTGAACTACGGAGTTCTGGTGACGCCCGGCGCACGCCGGCACCTGCACCTTCTGGCGCAGGCACTCAGGCCCCTGGCGAGGCGGCTGCAACGCCGGTTTCGCGAGCAGCTCGGGGAATACCCCTTCGACGGACTTCAGTGCCGTGCCTTGCTGGCGGTCACCGCCGTGGCTGCGGCCCGGTTGCGCACGCTCGACCAGTTTTTCGAACAGGTGGAGTACAACGGCCGGCGCCTGGCCAAGCTCAATCTGCCTCCGTCGGAAGTCATGCAGATCCTGAACCAGTTCGCCGGCGAGGTGCGAACAGTCCTGCAGGGCGCGCACGGCCCGGCCTGCGAGCAACTCCATCTGCTTACTGCGCTGGCGCTGAATCAGGCTTACTTCGAAGTACGCGAGGCCGAGGCACAGGCTTTCTACGGCCTGCACCGCGCCGAGACCGAGTCCACCGGCATGGACGACCTGCTCGGGCGGCTGGTCCGAGTCCTTACCCGGACCTTTGGCGCACATTCCGGGCGCCTTCTGCTGCTCGATCAGCCTCCGACCGGGAGGCTGGCTCATCCGCTCTACATTCGCCGGGGCCGGCCCGAAGAGCCGCTGATCGCCTGCCCGGAAATGCGTGCAACCTGCGCGTCGTACTGGTCGTTCCCGGTTCGCGATGTGGCGATGATCCAGTTGGGTTTCCATGCGGAGTACCCGTGGCTGCCCCGGGAGGTGGCGTTGATGCAGGCCGCCGCGGAACGGTGTTACGCGGCAATCCAGCGGGTGCGCGTCGAACGGGAAATCAGGCGGCTGGAGGCGGCGGGGCGGCGCGGCGAAGAGGAAGAGCGCAGGCGGATCGGGCGCGAGCTGCACGACGAGGCGGCACAGAGCCTCCTGCTGTTGAGGCTGCAACTGGAGATGATGGAGCGCGACGCGCCTCCGGCTCTTCATCCGCGGCTGGCACAGACACGGGCCATCGCCGAAAGGACGATCGAGGAGCTGCGGAGGACCATCTCGGCGCTGAGCCCGGCGCAGCTCGAGAGGCTGGGGCTCGAGCGGGCTCTCCGGCAACTCGCATCGCGCCTGCAAAAGGTACACCCGGCCGACGTCCGGGTGCGCATTCCGCAGTCCTGCGGAGAGATCGCCGGGCCCGCGCAGGAGGTCATTTACCGCGTGGCCCAGGAATCGCTAAACAACATCCTGAAGCATTCCCAGGCGAGTCGGGTAAACCTTTTGCTGGGTTCCACCGATAAGAGTATCAGGCTGAGCGTCCGCGACAACGGCGCCGGCTTTAATCCAGGGGCCGCGCTCGCCAGACCGATGTCATTCGGGTTGGCGGGAATGCGGGAGCGTGCTGCTCTGCTGGGCGGAACGCTCAAAGTCCGAAGCGCTCCCGGCAGGGGCGCCAGCGTGACTCTGGAGTTGCCGCGCCCTTCGTAATGGTGAGGAAACGATGTCCAAAATACGAGTTCTCTTGACCGACGATCATACGTTGTTCCGCCAGGGTGTCCGCACACTGCTCGCCGCCGAGCCCGACTTCGAGGTGGTGGGCGAAGCCGCCAACGCCTCGGATGCCGTTTGGCTCGCGGAGCAATTGCGGCCCGACGTGGTCCTGATGGACATCGGGATGACTGGCATGAGCAGCTTCGAGGCCACGCGCCTGATTCACAAACAGCGTCCGGAAACGAAAGTGGTCTTCCTCTCCATGTACGACGATGAGGATTACCTTTCGGAGTGCGTCGAGATGGGCGCGAGCGGCTACATTCTCAAGGAGAGCCCCGCCGACCAGCTCCTGACGGCCGTACGCGAAGTGTATCGCGGCGGCAACTACCTCAGTCCGCGCCTTCTCTCCCGTCTGGTGGACGGTTTCCGCATGCAGGGCCGCGGTCCCGTTCGGCAGCCACGGTACGGGACGCTCACCAAACGCGAGCGCGAAATCCTCAAAATGCTCGCTGAAGGCAGGTCGGTCAAGGAAATCGCCGCGGGATTCGACCTGAGCGTGAAGACTGTGGAAGCGCACAAGTTCAACCTGATGCGCAAGCTGGACATACACAACAAGGCGCAACTGGTGCAGTACGCGATCCAGAAGAAGATCATCCGGCTTCCGGAAATCACGTATGCGTGATCCCTGGCCCGGCTGCACCAGAGGGACTAAAGGCCCGGCGGGTGGATCAGTGGGATCACTTCGCGTCGCCCGCGGCGGTAAATTCGAAAATCGTGTAGATCCGTAGTGATCACGGGATGTTTCGGATACAGTTCGCTGAGCCTGATAAGACAGAGATCCGCCAGGTCCGGCCCCCGATCGGCGTAGCGCGCCGCTAACTCTGCAAGGCGCGGCACTTGATCGGCCACGCAAAGCACCGGCTTCACCAGGCCCTCGCGTACCAAGGCCAGCACCAGGCCCGCATTGCCCAAGTGAAATGCGGTCTCGGCCAGAACGGCTTCGCAGGTCAACAGCGGTTCATCTACTTGTTGCGCGATGTCCATCGCCCAGGAATGATGCGCATCCCTCCGGTTCCCGAACGCGACAAGGAAGCCGGTGTCCGCGATCGCCTTCATTTCCTTGAAAAACCCTTCCGCATGGAAAGGTCCGGCGGTCCCTCCACAGCGCCCGCCAGGCGCAAAAAGGGCTGCTTGGCCGATCTTCGTGCCCGTTCGAGCTCCATCCTTACGATGCGGCCGCGCGAGACACCCGATTTCCTCGCCGTCCGCGCCAGCCACTCGGCCAGTTCTTCGGGGAGACGTATCGTAAGTGTGTTACCCATTTGCACTAAGTGTAACACATGGGTCGTCCGTCCCTCTGCGTAGACACGTGTCAAGACTGACACGCGCTCAGCTTCCGATAACTCCTTTTCTCATAATCAGTTGCCATATGGAGTCTCTCCTGCACCTCCTCCCGCCGTAGTCGGGAAGGACAAAACGAGATGCTCCGAATCGAAGATCAAATCAAGAAGCTGGCGACCCTTACCGGCGTGGTCCTGATGGCCACCGCCGAGGCCCTCGCTCAGGATCAGGCCAGCCGGCCAGCGCGCCGGATCGTAGTCAGCATCCCGGACCGGAAGCTGGCCGTCATGGAAGGAGACCGCGTGGTCCGGATCTTCGACACCGCGGTCGGCGCTCCGCATTCTCCCAGCCCGACCGGCCTCTACAAGATTGTCAACAGCATCGAATACCCGACCTGGTATACCAAGGGCCGGACCGTTCCTCCCGGGCCGCATAATCCGCTGGGAACCCGCTGGCTGGGATTGAGCGCAGGCGGCTATGGAATCCACGGCACCAATGCCCCCTCCTCGATCGGGAAGAGCGCTTCCCACGGGTGCATCCGCATGCGAAACCGAGACGTGGAACAGCTCTTCAAGATGGTGGCCGTCGGCGACCCGGTGGAACTCCTGGGCGCACGCACCGCCGAGTCGGCGAGGATCTTTGCGCCGCCAGCCGAGACGGTCTCCGCCGACAGCAACAACAACTAGCCCGCGAGGAGACGAACCATGGAAAACCTTCTCGGATGCATTCTGATGGCGGTGGTAACTCTCCCGGTGTCGTTCTTTCTGGCTCGCGGATGCCTGCGCGGCGTCGTGCGGATCGTGACCGGGAGCGAGCGGCGCGATGTGCTATGATCGCAGCCGTGAAGGGGTGTTCGGCGGCGGTGGCCGCGCTCCTGCTCTGCGCGCCCCGGCACACCTGGGCGGCCGACGATCCCGGTGGCGCCGCCCGAGAGCTGGCTCGCAAGACGGCGATTTTCGCCGGCCGTGGTGAACCGGCTTCGATCACTTGGCGCAACCTCTCCTCGCTTGGGCCGGCTGAAGCAGCGCAGGCACGCTCCGCCTTCGAGGCCGCGTTGCGCGACGCCGGCAGCCGCGTATCCGACAGCGGCGCGGCGGTGGACGCCCGTCTCACCATCTCCGAAAACCAGTCGCAATACCTGCTCGTGGAAGAGGCGCTGAAGGGCGAGGAGCGCCAGGTCTGGATCGCGTCCTGGCGCCGGGCACCGGCGAACGGCACTGCGGGAGTCACGCTGGAGAAGAAGCTCCTCTGGGAGCAGTCCGACCCCGTCCTGGATGCCGTCCCCAACGGCAACGATCTGCTGATCCTTTCACAAACCACGGTCCTCGTTCGCGGCGAGCGCGGCTCGCAGACTGCCAGCATTCCGCAGTTGCGGCCCTGGCCGCGCGACCCGCGGGGGCACCTTCGCGTCACTGCCGCGGGTTTCAAGATCAATCTCCCCGGCGTAGCCTGCAACGGCAGCTACGAACCCGCGCTCTCCGTGGACTGCCGCGCCAGCGACGAGCCCTGGACTCTCGACGCCGGCACCCGTGGCATCCTGCTGGCCGATTTCGCCCCCACTCGCGACTATTTCGATGGCCGCGTGGTCTCGCCCGTCGGCGCACGCAAGAACCTGGCGGCCTTCTACAGCGCGGCGGCGACCGACGACCAGGACAGGCCCTCCTGGCTTTTCGCCACCATCGACGGCCGCACCCTCCTCTTCGATGCAGCCCTCGAACCCCTGGGAAGCGTAGGACCATGGGGCAGCGACATCGCCGCGTCAGCCGCGCGTTGCGCCGGCGGCACTCAGGTGATTGCGAGCAAACCCGGCGATGCCCGCGAGCCGGATGGTTTGCGCGCCTGGTCGATCGTGAATCGCGCGGCGGTGGCACTCACCCCGCCTGTGGAGATGCCGGGACCCGTCACGGCGCTGTGGAGTATCGGCGGGCCGAACGCGGTCGCGGTCGTGCACGATCCGGGTAGCGGACGATACTTCGTTTATCTGATCACGGTGGTGTGCGGTGCGTAGCGTGGCGCTTGCAGTCCTGCTGATGCCGGCCCTGGTCCCGGCCGCAACCCGGCCGCGCTACGGCGGAATCCTGCGGGTGGAGATTCGCGAGTCGATCGAAACTGCCGATCCGCCCGCCACCGGCCACGGAATTCCCGACCTCTCACCCGCATTCCACATCACCCGATGGGAAGCCGGCCGGCGCGCCGTGTTCGAGGCGACCGAGGGAGCCCCGGGCGGGCGGCCTTTCCTGGATGGCGTCGAGATTACGATGGGCCGGCCGCTCCGCGATCAATCCATCGATCTCGAGCTAGGAAAAGCCGACCTCGTCGAGCTGGGCCCGGCCGAAATTCGCCGCCAGCCCCCCGGGCGGAGAGTGTGGTCCAGCTCGCCGGTGCGTGTGCTGGCGCTGGTCTTCAGCCCGAAGGTGGACGACTCCCGCGTACGCGTAGCGCTGGCCCTGGCGGTCGATCGTTCCGCCATCCAAACCGTGCTTCTGCAGCGCCAGGGTGAAATCTCCGCCGCGCTGTTACCGCAATGGCTCTCGGGTTTCGCGTTCCTTCACCCGACCGGAGTCGACCTGGCGCGCGCACGCTTCCTGGCCGCGGGAGCGAGGCCGATGTCGCTCTCCGTCGACGACTCTTCGCTGCGCCCCATCGCCGAGCGCATCGCGCTCAACGCCCGCGACGCCGGCCTGACGGTCACGGTCGGGGCAACGCCCGATGTTCGCCTGACCGAGTTGCGCATCGTTTCACTCGAACCCGCGCGCGCTCTGGCTGTACTCGCCGGGGCCCTCGGCCTGGCGGAGCCCGCGCGCGCCGATTCTCCGGAAGCGCTCTATGCGGCCGAGCGCGCGCTGCTGGAGGGATATCGCGTGATCCCCCTCATCCATCTGCCCGACGTGTACGGCGTGGGTCCGCGCGTGCACGGGGGGCAGGGCATCACGCCGCTGGGCGAGTGGCGGTTCGAAAACCTCTGGCTGGAAAGCGGGCGGCCATGACGTTTCGCACCCGGCTGCTCCTGGTCTTCACTCTGGCGGTGGTGGGCGCGGTCGGCCTGGTCGAACTGCTGGTGGCAGGGAACACCCGCCAGACCTTCGAACGGATGGAGGCCCAGCGCGCCGACGTGCTCACGCGGCAGTTCCGCAAGGAATTCGAACGCCGCAGCTCCGAGATGGTGCGCGCGGTCAACGCCATCGCCGGCTCCGAGCGAGCCATCAACATGGCGGTCTCTCCCGACCCGGCCTCCTGGTACAGCGAGGCGGCGCAGCTTGCCGCGACGCACGGGCTGGACCTTCTGGAGCTGGTGGCGGGCGATGGCAGCATCATCAGCAGCGCCGAATGGCCCGCGCGCTTCGGATACAAGGAAGACTGGCTGAGCGCGGAGGGCGATTGGAAGCGGCGCGGCGCATTTCTCCGCCGCGAGGAACTGCGCGACGGCACAGCGCTCGCGCTGGTTGCGGTGGGAACCACGGTGGCCGGCGACCGCAGGCTGTACGTGGTCGGGGGGGAACAACTGGACCGCGACTTCCTTTCGACCCTGGTCTTGCCCGAGGGCATGCGCGTCCTGCTCTATCGCAGCCTGGACGCGGCTTTTTCCCCGCGCGAGCTGATCGATGCCACCGGCCCTGTTCCCGGGGCCGAACGCCTGCGGCCGGTAATCGAAGAAGTGCGGAGCTCGCGCCGCGAAGTCATCCGAACAGTGGGCGTGGGCGCCGATGCGGAGACATTTCACGCGGTGCCGCTTACGGATTTCGAAAACCAGGTTCTCGGCGTGCTGCTGATCGGCAGCTCCCGGCGCGAACTGGCGATGCTAGAGACCTCCCTCCTGCTGAACGGGATTGCGGTGGCCGCGGCCGGAATCCTGTTCGGCATCGCGCTGAGCTGGTGGGCCACCGCGCGCATCACCCGGCCCGTGAACCGGCTGGTGGCGAGCGCGGGCAAAGTCGCCGCCGGCGATTGGAATGCCACGGTCGATATCTCCTCCGGCGACGAAATCGGCCAACTGGCGCGGGCGTTTAATCGCATGACGGGAGAGCTGGCGGCCCAGCGCGAGCGGCTCGTGCAGGCGGAACGGGTGGCTGCGTGGCGCGAGTTGGCGCGCCGCCTGGCGCACGAGCTGAAAAATCCGCTCTTTCCCCTCCAGATCACCGTGGAGAACATGCAGCGGGCCCGCGAGCGCTACCCGGAACAGTTCGACGAGGTGTTCCGCGAAGGTTCGGCCACCTTGCTGGCCGAGCTGACGCAGTTGAAGCAGATCGTCGGCCGGTTCAGCGATTTCGCCAAGATGCCCACGCCCGAAATGCAGCCCGTGGATCTGAACGGACTGGTACGCGAAACCGTGAAGTTCTTCGAGGCGCAACTGGCGCAGGCCGGGATTCAGGCGGTCACGGCGCTCGATTCCTCGCTGCGGCCGCTGCCGGCCGACCCCGAGCAGCTCGCGCGCGCCCTGCGCAACCTGGTCTTGAACGCCATCGACGCCATGCCGCGGGGCGGAACGCTCACCCTGCGCACGTTCGTCCTGCCGGGCGCCGCGATGCTGGAGGTCTCGGACACCGGCCAGGGGCTCACGCCGGAGGAGTGCGACCGCCTGTTTACGCCTTACTACACCACCAAGACGCACGGCACCGGGCTCGGACTGGCCATTGTCCAGTCGGTGGTGAGCGATCATGGCGGCAGAGTCTCGGTGGAGAGCGAGAAGGGCAAGGGCGCGACGTTTCGCATCGAGTTGAAGACGGAGAACTGACCCATGGCACACTTGCTGATTGTCGATGATGACCAGAACACGCTGGCGTCGCTGGCGCGCGCCTTCCGGCTGGCCGGGCACGAGGCTACGGTGTGCGACAACGCGACGCGCGCCCTCGAGCTGGTGAAGACGCAGCCCTTCGACGTTATGCTTTCCGACGTCGTGATGCCCGGCAAGGACGGCCTCTCGCTGCTCGAAGACCTGCGCGGCCTGGGAATCGCTCTGCCCGTGGTGATGATCAGCGGACAGGCCAATATCGAGATGGCGGTGCGCGCCACCCGCCTGGGAGCGGTGGATTTTCTGGAGAAGCCGCTCTCTACCGACAAGCTGTTGTTGACGCTCGACAACGTGCTCAAACTCAAGCGCCTGGAAGATGAAAACCGCGAGCTTCGCCTGCGCGTGGGCAAACAGGAAATCGTGCACGCAGGGGAAGCCATGCGGCGGGTCATGGCTCAGGTGGATCGCGTCGCGGCCAGCGAGGCGCGGGTCTGCATCCTCGGCGAGACGGGCACAGGCAAGGAACTCATCGCCCGCGCCCTGCACGACCGCAGTTCGCGCAAGGATGGCCCGTTTGTCACCTTGAATTGCGCGGCCGTCCCGGCCGAGCTGATCGAAAGCGAGCTTTTCGGGCACGAGAAAGGCAGTTTCACGGGAGCGGCATCGCGCCACATCGGGAAATTCGAGCAGGCGAACCACGGCACGCTGTTCCTCGACGAGATTGGCGACATGCCGGTGGCGATGCAGGCCAAGCTGCTGCGTGTGCTGGAGGAACGCCAGGTGGAGCGCGTCGGCGGAGACCGCACGATTCCGGTGGACGTCCGGGTCATCGTGGCCACCCACCGCAATCTCGATGAACTCGTAAGAAAGGGCACGTTCCGGCAGGATCTGTACCACCGCATCTTTGTATTCCCGCTCGTGTTGCCGCCGCTGCGCGAGCGTCCCGGCGATATTCCGGCGCTGGTGGCGCACTTCGCTGCCCAGGTGTGCCAGCTAAACGGCTGGAAGCCGCGCAAGTTCCTCCCCGAGGCGATCGCCGCTCTCGAAAAATATTCCTGGCCGGGCAACGTTCGCGAGCTGCGCAACATGATCGAGCGCCTGCTCCTGCTGGCCGACGAAGCGGTCGACGCCGGCCTGGTCCGAACGGCGCTGCCCGGAGGCGAAGCAGCCGCGGCAGGCAATCCGTCCGCGCAGAGCGGCACGCTGGCGCAGAGGACCGATCAGTTCGAGCGCGAGCAGATTCTGGCCGAGCTGAAGCGGCATGGCCAGCGCATGACCGATACCGCGAAAGCACTGGGGCTGGAACGGAGTCATCTGTACAAGAAGTGCCAGGCTTTGGGAATCGACCTGAGGGCGCTGCGGGCGGGTGGCACGGATTACGCTTAGTGGCGGCGCGGATCGTGCCCCAATAGCCCAAAAGGGTCATTACCTATAGTTAGTTAGGAATGGCCTGAGCCGCGGAACCAGGAGGAGTCCCGCAATTCGTGCACATCACACCAAATGTGCGCGAGAATGATTGCAGCACGACCAATGTGGAGTGAAGCTTGGGGGGAAGGGATTCGCGGGCCGCGTCCTGTTGTCTGGCGCCGCAACAAAACCTTCTCAGATCTGTAGCCAGCCACCAGCAATTCAAGTGCTACTAAAGAATCGGGAGCGCAAATGAGAGCAACTACGATCCCCGTGCTGTGTGCCGCCCTCGCCGGCATGGCAGGGGCACAGACCACCGGCCGGCACGTCATCGTGATCGGCGTCGATGGCCTGAGCGTGGATGGGGTGAAGACGGCGAAAGCGCCGCGCCTCCACCAGCTCATTGAGCGCTCGGCGTGGACCCTGGAGGCGCGCGGCGTCATGCCCACGCTCAGCAGCCCCAACTGGGCTTCCGTCATCGATGGCGCGGGCCCCGAACAGCACGGCATCACGTCCAATGGCCATCTGCGCAAGCTGGTGGAGTTTGAGCCGGTTTGCCGCGATGGCGAAGGCATGTTCCCGACAATTTTCGAGATTCTGCGGGCTCAGCGCCCTTCCAGCCGCATCGCGATCTTTCACGAATGGTCCGGATTCGCCGACCTGGTGGAGAAGCATGTGGCCGACGTCATGCAGCATGAACACAGCGCGGCGCGCACAGCCGCGGCGGCCGTCGAATACTGGGAGCGCGAGCAGCCCGACCTGATGTTCGTCCACCTGGACCTCGTCGACCACGCCGGCCACGACTCCGGCTGGACCAGCCGCGCCTACTACCAGGCCGTGGAAGAGGCCGATACCTACATCGGATCGATCCTGGATCTATTGCAAGCCGGTTCCGCGACGGACTCCACCTATGTGCTGGTAACCTCCGATCACGGCGGCAGGGGCCGCGGGCACGGCAAGAACACCCTGGCCGAGATCCAGATCCCCTGGGTGCTCTCGGGCCCCGAGGTCGTGCCCGGCAAGCTCGCCGCTTCCGTGTACACCTACGACAGCGCCGCCACCATCGCCTGGATTCTGGGAATCAACGCGCACGAGTGCTGGATCGGCCGCCCGGTTCTTTCGGCATTCCGCCCCGCTGCCGGGGTCACCCACAACAGCAGCGACTGCGCGCCGCAGCATCCCACGCTCGGCGCCGCCGGGCCCGCCGCTCTCGCGCTTCGGGTTCGCTGAGCGGCACCCGCGGCGTAGCGCCGCGCTACGAGATCACGAACCAGCCATAGTCGCGGACTTCGGCCTCCTGCTCCTCGAAGGTCCGCACTTCGCCCCATCGCGGGCCCTGGCGGAGCGCGCCGGCGAATTCGTCGAGCTTCTTCACCGGCCCCACCGCGTAAACTTCCACCCGGCCGTCGTCGAGATTGCGCGCGTAGCCGGTCAGTTCGAGCGCGGTTGCGCTGCGCTGCGCGAAGTAGCGATAGCCTACACCCTGAACACGGCCCCCGATGAACCATCTGCGGGCGTGCTGGGTCTGGCTTCGCATCAGTTCAGCGGCTGAAGCTTGAGGTTCCTGAAGGTGACCTCGAAGCCCTCGGCCTCGAGCCCGATGTATCCACGCCGCAACCCGACGCCGGTCAGTTCGCTGACTACCTCGCCATTCACCGCCAGTGTGATCGTGCCGCCCTGCACGCGGATCTCGTAGTGGTTCCACTCGCCGGCAGGCTTGACGCGATTCTCCTTCATCTGTTTGCTGAGGTTGAAGCTCTTGATCGCGCCGTCGATGAAATTGGCGCCGAAAAGATATCCGCCGGTGAGCCCGGTCTGGGCCTGCACCCACAGTTCGCCGTAGCGCGAAAGCCGCACGCCGATACCGCTGTTGTAGCGCCGCTCCTCCGGCGCGCGCGGCGTGAATCGCCAGTCCACCTGGAGGACGTAGTCGCCCAACTCCTGGTCGTAGCGGAGCCACTCGTGGCCTCCGTCGCCGGCGCAGATCAGAGCGTGCTGCGCGGCATCCACGCGCCATTGGAGCTTGGGCTTGAGGCCGTCGACGGGCGGGATGGGAATGCGCGTCCAGCCCTTGAGAGATTCGTCGGGAAGAATATCCTTGGGCTCGCCGGATTGGCCATGACAGGCCGCGGCGAGCGCGAGCACAAGTAAGATTCGCATGAAGATCAGACCGGCGGCCGGCGCTTGTGCCAGTCGGTGCGCGATTGGAAATCGCGGCCCAGCGCCAGCAGCGTGTTTTCGGACCAGGGGGCGCCCACGAGTTGCAGCCCCACCGGCATATTCTGGGCGAAGCCGCAGGGTAACGCCAGCGCGGGCAGTCCCGCAAGATTGCCCAGCGGGATGATCGCGCGGAACCCCGGATCTTTGGGAGGGGGACCGGGCGCCGGGCGGTCGAGCGGCTGGTCGATCCTGGAGGCGATGCCGGCGCGCGCCGGAGCCACCAGGACGTCGACCTGTGCGAACACCTTCGAGATCTCGTCCTGGATCAGCCGCCGGATGCGCATGGCCTTGAGGTAATCCTTCGCTGGAAGCTCGAGCGACGCCTTGAGCCCCGCGATTTGCGGCTTGTCGGCGAGTTCATCGACTTTGCCGCTGGAGATCAGCGGCTCGAAAATCGAGCCCATTTCACCGTTCAGAATGGTGGCGAGCGTCTGGCCGTAGGGAAAGTCGGGGAGTTTGGTTTCGACGAACTGAGCGCCGCCGGCCTTCAGCGCATCGATCGCCGCGTTGAATGCCGGGCGCGTCTCGGGATCGGCCCATTCCGACCAATCGGACGGCGAGAAGCCAATCTTGAGGTCTTTCACCGGCCGCGCGTATTGCGGTGTGTAGTAGAAGCTCTTCCCGGCCGAGCCCGGGTCCTTGCCGTCCTTGCCGGCGATGACTTGAAGGATCAGCCCGCAATCTTCGGCGGAGCGCGCGAACGGGCCGAGTTTATCGAGGGTCCAGGAGAGCGCCATGGCGCCGTAGCGGCTCACCAGGCCGTAGGTCGGGCGCAGGGCTGTCACCCCGCAGAAAGCGGCGGGCGTGAGGATCGAGCCCGAAGTCTCCGAGCCGATGGCGAACGGAACTAGGCCGGCGGCGACCGCGACGCCGGAGCCGCTCGACGATCCACCCGACCAGCGGGTGCGGTCCCAGGGATTCAGGCCCGGTCCGGTAAGCGAGGCCGACGGGAAACGGTAGCCTCCGCCCCCGGCCAACTCGACCATCGAGAGTTTTCCGGCGAGAATGGCGCCAACGCCGGAGAGCCTGTTGATCAGGGTGGCATTGAAATCGAACACCTGGCCGGCGTACGGCTTCGCGCCCCACGTGGTGGGCTGCCCGGCAAAAGCCAGCAGGTCTTTCACGCCGTACGGGATTCCCTGCAACGGCCCGCGAAAGCGCTCGCGCTTGAGGTCCTTGTCTACGTCCCTGGCGGCGCGGATCGCCTCCTGCGGCAGCGGCAGCGCCAGCGCGTTGTAGCGCGGTCCGAGCTGCTGGAGCCGCCCGGCAAACGCGCGCGCCAGTTGTTCCGCGGTGAAGTCTTTGGCTTTGAGGCGCGCGTTCAGCTCGGGGATGGTCGCGAAGAAGACGTCGGTGCCGATCTCCGCCATGCGCACCTCAAGCTTTGAACTGGAAGGCCGGCTCGGCGGCCATGGGGATTTCAACTTTGGCGACGGCCGCGGCGTTGGCGCGCATCAGGTCGCGCCTGGCTTTGAGGTCGTCGTCGGAGGGCTGTTGGGGAGCAGGCCGGGAAGCCATCTCACGGGCTGCGAACAGGGCGAGGGCGAGCTTTCGGCGCGTGAGTTTCATGGGTGTTTCACGATGGATTCGGCCGCCTGTGCGAGCGCTTCGAAGGCGGCTTTTTGCATGACGGGACGCGGGGCCGATTCCCCGGTCCAGATTTCGAACTGGCGCACCGCCTGTTCGATGAACATGTCGAGCCCGGGCACCACGGTCTTACCCTGTTCCTTGGCGCGCTTGAGGAGCTCGGTCTCCAGCGGGTTGTAGACCATGTCGAAAACAATGTCGCCGGGAATGTGGCCGTTGAAGAAGCACTCGTTGACGTGCGGGAACATGCCCAGCGGCGTGGCATGGACCACGGCGTCGAAATAATGGTCGGCAAGCTGTTCCTTGAGCAGGGCATCGGCGCCGCAGATCTTGCTCAGCGCGCGGACGCGGTCGGCGTTGCGGCCTACCAGGGCGATCTTGGCGCCGGCGTCGGTGAGGGCGCACGCCGCGCCGCGAGCCGCACCGCCGTTGCCGACGATGAGCACTTTCGCCTTATTGAGCTTGACCAGCCGCGAAAGCGGGCCGGTGACCCCGGCGGCGTCGGTGTTGGTGCCGCGCCATTTTCCCGCCTTGCGCCACACCGTGTTGACCGCGCCGATGCGGCGGGCCAGCGGGTCCACGACGTCGAGATAGCGGATGATCTTCTGCTTGTGCGGAATGGTGACGCTGAATCCCGAAAGCGGCAGCTTGGCGGCCAGCGAAAAGAAATCGCGCAGGCACGGCGGAGTCACCAGGAAGGGCAGGTACACGGCATCCAGCCGCCGCGACTGGAACGCGCGATTGTGCACCGCGGGCGAAATGGTGTGCCGGACCGGGTCGGCAATGACCCCGTAAATCTTGGCGTTCTTACCCAGCTTTTCGACGCGGTAGAGATGGCGCAGGTGCCTGGCGCTCACCTGCCCGGCCGCGGTGCCCTGGGCGAAAATAGGCGCCGCGTAGCTGAAGATGCCGCCGAACACCGGCGAGAGCACGCGCGTGGGAAAGCCGAGCTCGCCCATGGCCAGCACCACCAGGCGATGCTTGGGCAGCGCCTTGGCGGCGGCCAGCACGCGTACGTTGTCGCTGGGCTTGCGCGCGGTGGTAACGATCTTGTAGGCGTCGGCCTGAATTTTCAGCATGCGGCCGACAATGGTGTCCATCGGAGGCGTGGCTTCGAAATTGTGGTACGAGACAATGACCTGGGTGCGGCCACGGAACTGGCTGAGGCGGTCTTGCGCGACTTCCGCGGTTTCAATCTCGACGTCGATGGCATGGGCGCCGTTGCGCACCGCAAGGTCCAGGATCGCAAGCTGCTCCTCGATGGAGCCGTTGAACTTCCCGTGGTTCTGGTGCCGCCGGCAGGTTGCCAGGATGAGGCAATCGGGAAATTGATCGAGGAAACAGGCGATGGCTTCAGCACCCCGGGCGGGGTGGTTCAGATAGTCCAGGCGAAATTCCAGGAAGGCCTCGCCCGATTCAGCCTCATGGCGGGCGTGGTCAATAAGAGTCGGAACGTCTGGCAGGCCCAACGCGATGCAGATGCGAGGGAGCGTTCTGATTTGCGCCATCGTCTCGTAGTGAAGTCCAGAATAACACGGGGTCTGTGGAGGGGACGGTCGAGTTTGCGGTCCGCCCAGCCCCATGCTATCGACGGTTAGTTAGCTGGCCACCGGCGGCGTGGCAGCGGCGGCCGCCACGCGGGCCTTCCATTCCTCCATCAGCGCTGGCGTCCTCGTCGTGCCAATCCGCGTGCAGCCGAGCTGGTACACCTCGAGCACCTGATCCACGGTGCGCAGTCCGCTCGCCGCTTTGATGCCGATCTCTTCGGGAAGGTGCTTGCGCATCAACTTGATGTCCTCTACGGTGTAACCGCCCGGCGCAAAGCCAGTGGATGTTTTGACGAAATCGACTTCAGCGCGCTCGCAGCAGCGGCAGGCAATGATTTTCAGCTCGTCGGTGAGATAGGCGTTCTCCAGGATGACTTTGAGCAGGGCGCCTTCCTTGTGGCACAGCTCGGACATCTGGAGCAGCTCCATCTGAACGTGCTGGAACTCACGGGAGAGCAACTTGGAGATCGCGATCACCATGTCGATCTCGCGCGCGCCGCGGCGCAGCAGATCGCGAGTCTCGTAGAGCTTGGTAGCCGTATTCTGCGATCCGTGCGGAAATCCCGACACGCTTCCGGGTTTGACGCTGCTGCCTTGCAGCGTGCGCACCGCGAGATCGACGTCGCAGGGGCGCACGCTCACACTGGCCACGCCGTACCGCCTGGCCAACTGCAGACCTTCGACCACCTGCTCATCGGTCAGCTCCGGCCTGACCAGCGAGTGATCGATGAGGCGCGCGAACGCCTCGACGGTAGTAATTGGCTCAGGCATTACTTCTTGCGGGGAGCCGCGCTCTTTTTGCCGGCGGGGACCGCCGGGGGAGCGCAGTTGTAGCCGAGGGACTTCAGGTCGTCGCAAGCCATCCGCGCCGGATCGGTCTTGGGAAATCTCTTAATCAGCTCGCGCCACTCGTTGGCGCCCTCGGTCTTATGGCCTGGCGTCTGCGCCAGGGCGCGGCCCTTGTAGAGAAGGGCTTCCGGCGTCTTGTTGTTGTCCGGATATTTTTCCAGCACCATGTCGAACTCGCGCACGGCGTCGTCGAAATTCTTCTGCCCGTAGTGGTACATGGCGACATAGAACTGAGCGTTGGGCGCGAGGTCGGTATTGCCGTAGCAGCGCAGGTAATCGTTGAATTCCGGCACCGCCAGATCGTACTTGCCGCTGCGATAGTCGCGGAGGGCATTGTCGTAGAGGCTGGATGCCGGCCCGCACGGACCGTCGGTGGAAGCGCTCTGCCCCGCGCCCGTACCCGTGGCGTTGGGCGGCGCGGGCGGCGGCGCCTGCATGGTCTTCACCTGTTGGCTGAGGTCGGTCATTTGCGCCTGCATGCGGTTGAGAGTCGATGTGAGGTCGCTGACGGCCTGCGCGAGCGTGTTGACGTTGTTCGATATGTCGCGGATCTGCGAGCCCAGCCCGACCACCGGTGCGACCACCTTGCTCTCCTGGTCGCGGAGGCTCTTGTCGAGGTTGCTCTGAATGACCGCTACCCCCGTATTGGCGCGGTTGGCGGCTTCGATGGCCTGGCGGGCGAGTTCCGTGAGGGATGCGAATTTTTCGTCCTGGGAGCGCTGCAGGTCTTTGACCTGCTGCTGAAGCAGCGCGATATCGCGTTGCAGTTCCTGGATTTCCTTGCTTGCGGCGAAGGTAAATCCGGGCGCGGTCAACAATACACACACCAGCAGGATGCGCGCTTTCATGCCACTCTCCTTGGGGGAATCTGCGTCCTCCCCCCAACTCCATTTTAGTGGTTTTGGCAGGGTAGGCCTCCTGGCCTGTCCAGCGCTCGGAGAGCGCGGCCTACCCTACCAACGACTTACTGCCCGGCGGCGAAGTGCGCCCTGCGGTTCTTCTGCCAGCAGCTCTCGTTCGACTCGGTGCACTGCGGGCGTTCCTTGCCGTAGCTGATCGTCTTCAGCCGGTCTCCCGGAACACCGAGACCCACCAGAAACTCCTTGGCGGCAGTGGCGCGGCGGTCGCCCAGGCCGAGGTTGTATTCCGCCGAGCCGCGTTCGTCGCAGTGGCCCTCAATTACGATCGACGCGCTGGGGAAGTCGGCCAGGATGCTCTTGAGCGCCGCGGCGTCTCGGGAAAGTGCCTCGCGCGCATCATCGCGGATGTCGCTCTTGTCGTAATCGAAGTAGGCATCCTGAACGTCCGACAGCCGCTGATCCAGCGACGGCGGTGGCGCCGAAGGCGGTGGTGGCGGCGGTGGCGGCGGCGAAGAAACGTTGACGGTCGCCGCTCCGGTGCTCGTGCCGCCCGGTCCGGTCGCGGTCAGAGTGTAGGTGGTCGAATCGGTCGGGGTTACCCGCCGGTTGCCGTTGTTCTGCACGGTGCCGATGCCGTTATCGATGGACACGCTGGTCACATCGCCCGTGACCTGCCAGCGCAGCGTTGACGCCTGCCCCCGCTGAATCGAAGTCGGCTCGGCGTTAAAACTGACCGACGGCGCCGCCGGCCTGGGCGCCGGCGCCGCCGTTGCCGGCGGCGGAGGTGGGGGTGGCGGCGGTGGTGCAACCTTTTTCTTGCAACCTGCCGCGAACATAGCCAGCACAACGGCTAAACAGATGACAGAGAACTTCCTTTTTTCGAACATGAACATCGCCTCCTGAACTTTCCGTTACTTGCCCCACACCGGGTTTTCATTCGTTCCCACTGAGGTAAGCCGCTGCGGCTGAGTTCCGTTGGCCAGCATGGTCCAGATCTGCTTGCCGCCACTGCGAGTCGACGAGAACGCCAGATGGGCGCCGTCCGGGGCCCAACTCGGATTCTCGTTCCGGCCTTCGCTGTGGGTTAGCTGGTCGTACTTCCTCGTCGCAACGTCCATCGTGAATATGTTGAAGTTACCCGTCGCGAATCCCTGGGTCCAGGCGAAGGCGATCATCAGCCCATTCGGGTGCCATGAAGGATTCGACGCTTCACCGTTGCCAGGCGTCAACCGCTCCATGTCCGCTCCATCCATATTCATCCGGTAAAGCTGCTGCGGCCCCGACCGTCCCGACACAAACACGATGTCGTTACCCTTGGGGCTTACTTTAGGTTCCGTATCGATGGAGGCCGAGGACGAGATTCGCCGGAAACCGCGCCCATCCAGATTTGCGATAAAGATCCCACAGCAGCCTCCAGCCGCCGACATATAAATAATCTGCTTGCCGTCGGGCGTGAAAGAGGGAGTTCCATTCACCGACGCGGTCTGATTATAGAATCGCAAATCCCGGACTGGATCCACCGAAAACACAAATATAGCAGGTTGCACGTGAACCCAGCTAGTGAAGGCGATTTTTGTGCCGTCGGGCGATACCGACGGATATTGCGTGATGGAGTTGAAATGCGTGATCTGGCGTTGATTTTTGCCATCGAAATCCATCACCCAGATTTCTTTGTGCCCCGTGCGATTGGAGGTGAAGTAGATATGAGTGCCGAAGAGCGAAGTGCCGCCGCTGAGCGCGATGATATCGGCGGCGAATTCGTGTGCCACCTTGCGCGCCCCCGCCTCGTCGACCGTGCCGAGATAGCGCTTCCCGATTAGTTGCCCGGCGGCGGGAGTATCTTTGGCGAGATCGATCAGCCAGCCCTGAAGGACTAAAACGCCGTTAGAGACCCCGGTATAACCGAAGGCCAGGTAGTCCGCCTGCGCGGGCGGGCTGGACCAGTCCTTCATCCACCGTCCGCCGCCCGTTTGCGGAACGCTGAGCTCGGTCCGCTTCCTGCCCCTGGCGGGTTCGGGCTGCGGCGGAGGGGGTGTTTGGAAATCGGAAGGCTGCTGGGGAATGAACTTGGGCAGGGAGGTCTTCGGCACCAGATCGAAGCGGCCGGAGCCCTGGAGGTCGCCCCACAGGGCCTGGTTGAAGGCGCCCATGTATTTCTGCGCGTCGCCCGAACCCTGGAAATCGGGCACGGCGATCTTGGGCGGGCCGGCCTGTCCGTGTAAGAAGAGTTGGGTCCGATCCTGCTGCGCGGCGAGTATGAACAGGGCGCCCGCGGCAGGAACCCCGAAACAGATGAGCTTTTTCATGGTTAGCTCCTAGTGTCCCAGTTCGAATATGAAGTCGATTCCGGTCTCGCTTTTGTTGAGTCCGGGAGGAAACGGCGGCAGCGGCGCGGCATCCAGGATGGCCCGCTGCGCGGAGTAATCCAGGGCCGGGATGCCGCTGCGCTGCGAGACCTTGACGTCGGTGACGCTCCCGTCGCGGTGCAAAGTGAAGCTGACGGTGACGCGGGGAGTGGCTCCGCGCGCGTCGACCGACGGCTTGTTCCAGACGCTGGCTACGCGGCGGACGATCAGGTCCGCGTAGGCGCCGAACTGATTGCCGAAAGGGGAATTCGATCCGCTGAGACCAACCCCGCCGCCGCCCTGCACCTCGATATTCGGGTTGCTGAGCCTCTGTCCGGCGCTGCTATAAACCTGGTTCGGTTCGTACTTCTGCTTGGCGCGAAACTTGTCGGGCTGGTCGGCAATCCACCAGGAAGGCTTGCGCGTGGCGTTCTTCGAAGGCAGGGGCACCGCATCGGCGTCCGGCGCCTTTTCAGCGGCTTTCGGGGGCGCCTTTTTCTCGGGGATCGGCGCGGGCACCTGCGACGGCGTATCCCGTGCCACCGGGTTGACCTGCCCCCCGCGGTTGGGTAGCGGAATGCTGACCGGATTGACGATCACCGAACCCATGCGGCCGCCTTCGCTCGATCCGAGCGTGAAGCCAGGCCGCTGTTGCACCCACGTGAGGCCGCCGATCACAACCGCCAGCCCTGCATGGAACAGGATCGATCCGAGCAGAGGCCTGCCCAGGCGTTCCGGCTGCTCCAGGATGTCAATGTGCGGAGACATTACCGGCGACCCTTGGCGGATTCGTCCTCGGGCTGGGTCACCATGTTGACCTGCAGCTTGGCGGCGCCCAGCTCGGCCGTGACCTGCGCAATCGGATCCCAGATGGTCTGCTTGTCGGCGCGCACGTAAACACCCTTGGCCTTGCCGTACTGCTGCTTGATCGTCTCCGGCAGATCGTTGATGTTGACTGGCTTGCCGTTGAGCGTGATCTCGCCAGCACGCGTGATGGTGACTACCGGCATCTCCTGCGCCGTCTCTTTGACCGTGCGCGTTTTGGGAACATCCACCTCGATGCCGAACTCCATGACGTGCGCGGTCAGCATGAAGATGACCAGCAGTACCAGCACCACGTCGACGAACGGGGTGACGTTGATCTCGGCGAGCGATCCCGTGCGGCCGCGCCGCAGCCTGCCGTTTCCGCCGCCGTTGGACATTGAGATGGCCATGGCCCTAGCGCTCCCCGAAACTCCGCTCCGCCATGTTCATGAACTCGAGGGCGAAATCTTCCATGCGCGCGCCGATTTCGCGGATTACGCCGCCGAAGTAGTTATAGAAAATCGCGGCCGGAATGGCGGCGAACAGTCCGACGGCGGTCGCCACCAGCGCTACCGAAATCCCCGGGCCCACCGCCTTCAGGCTGGTCGAGCCCATCTGGCCGAGCTCGTGGAAGGCCGTGATGATGCCCATCACGGTGCCCATCAGGCCGATGAACGGCGTCACGCTGGCCGTGGTGGCCAGCCAGTTCATGCTGCGCTCCAGCTTGGCCAGTTCTTCGCTGATGCCGAGCTGCAGGGTGCGCTCGATGGCGGTGCGGTTGGTGACCGAGCCGCGCGCCTTCACCTGCCGCTCCAGTTCTTCGTAGCCGAAGTCGAAAACCGCGACCAGCGGCGATGGCCGGAATTGCTCGCTGGCCACCATCACGGCGTCCAACCCGCCTGCTTTGCGGAAAGCGCGCAGAAAACGCGTGTTGGCCGTGCGCGCGCCGCGCAGGGCGCCGAGCTTGGCAAAAATGACGGTCCAGGAATAGATCGAGAAACAGACCAGGATTGCCAGGATCGCATTCTCTACCGGCCCATTGTGCCGGATCATCTCCAGGTAATCTGTCTGTAGGAGGAGGGCAACGGGAGCTTCGAAGGTCAATTCGTCTCCTAATCTCAAATCTAACAGTTAGGACGCCGGTGGGGCAACAAAAGTCGGTGCCGGGGGGCCGTGCTACAGCAGCTATAATCGCCAACAGCATGCTGCTGGAACTCGTGGTCGAGAATTATGCCGTGGTCGAGCGGCTGAGGGTGCATTTTCACACAGGCCTGAACCTGCTGACCGGCGAGACCGGCAGCGGCAAGTCGATCGTCGTGGATGCCCTCGGCCTGCTGCTCGGCGGAAGAGCGTCGGCCGATATGATCCGGACGGGCGAGACGCGGGCGCGTGTGGCCGGCATCTTCGAAGTGCGCGACCAGGCGGCGGCCCGGCGCCTCCTGGAGCCCGCGGGTCTGGAGATCGAAGACGGCGAGCTGCTCATCGAGCGCGAGATCCTGGCGAGCGGCAAATCGCGGGCGTTCGTCGGAAGCCGTCCGGTGTCCGCCGGCCTGCTCCGCGATCTGGCGCCGCTCCTGGCGGACATCCACGGGCAACACGATCAACAGCTTCTGTTTTCCCCGGACGCGCAGCGCGACATGCTGGACTCCTTCGCCGGCAAGAGCGACCTGGTGGATCGCGTCGCGGCACTGTTCGGACGGTGGCGCGAGACGATGGCGGAGCTGGACGAGCTCGAGCGCAACGAGCAGGAAAAGCTGCGCCTGCTCGACCTGTGGAGCTTCCAGCGCAAGGAAATCGAGAGTGCCGCCCTGGAGCCGGACGAGGACACGGCGCTGGAGAACGAACGCCGCGTGCTCCAGAACGTGCAGAAACTCCAGGAGAGCGCAAGCACCGCCTACGAAGCCGTGTACGAGAGCCCGGAATCGGCGCTGGCGCTGGCACGAATCGCGGCCAAGCGCGTGGAAGAACTGCTGCGCATCGATTCGACGCTGGAAGGGTTGCGCGACCATCTGAAATCTGCACAGTTGAGCTTGCAGGAGGCCGGATACGGGCTCCGGGACTACGTTTCGCACCTGGAGGCCAACCCCGGCCGGCTGGAGGAGGTCGAGAACCGGCTCGCGGCAATCGGACGCCTGAAGCGCAAGTACGGGCAGAGCATCCCGGAAATACTGGCGTTTCTGGAGGACGTCCGCGCGCAGATCGCCGGCGTGGAGACCGCGGGCGAGCGCATGGAAGCCCTCCGCAAGGAGCAGAAGCGGCTCGCGGTGGAGTTCGAGAAGGCCGCCGGGGAATTGACGGAGACCCGCAAGGCCGCGGCGCGGCGGCTCGAAAAGCGCGTGGAGGCCGAGTTGGCCCAACTTGCCATGGAGCGCACCGTTTTTCGCGTGGAGATCGCCGAAGGACCATGGTCCGTCAGCGGCGCCGACGCAATCGAGTTCCTGGTCTCGCCCAACGTGGGCGAGGAACCGCGCCCGCTGGACAAAGTGGCTTCGGGCGGAGAGATTTCGCGCATCGCTCTGGCCCTGAAGACCTGCCTGGCGGGCGGCAAATCGGCGGCAGGCCGGACGCTCGTGTTCGACGAAGTGGACGCCGGCGTGGGCGGGAGCGCGGCGGAAGGCGTTGGGCGCCGGCTCAAGAAACTGGCTGCCGCCAACCAGGTGCTCTGCGTCACGCACCTGCCGCAGATCGCGGGATTCGCGGACCATCACTATCGCGTCGAAAAAATGGAGGAACGAGGGCGGACGGTGGCGGTGATGGAGGAATTGCACGGAGAAGCGCGGACCCGGGAAATCGGCCGCATGCTCAGCGGCCAGAAGCTGACCGAGGAAGCGATCCGCAACGCCGAACAGTTGATACGCGGAAGTGTGTGATGGATTTCAATCGATTCACCGAGAAACTGCAGGAAGCCGTGCGGTCGGCGCAGGGAATCGCGGCGCGCCACGGGAATCAGCAGGTGGATCTGGAGCATCTGCTGCTCGCCCTGCTCGAACCGGAGGGCGGTCTCGCGGGGAGCATCCTCGCTCGCGCGGGAGTAAACGTGGACGGGCTTGCCGCGAGGCTGCAAAGCGACATCGACCGCCTGCCCAAAGTCTCCGGCACGAGCGGCGGTCCAGACCAGGTTTACGTTACGTCCCGCTTGAGCAAAGTCCTGGTCGCGGCCGAAGACGAAGCCAAGAAGCTCAAGGACGAGTACATCTCGGTGGAGCACGTGCTGCTGGCGGTTGACGCCAGGGTCCTCGGCGTCGATCGCGACCGCCTGATGCAGGCGCTGCGCGAAGTGCGCGGCAGCCAGCGCGTGACCTCGCAGAACCCCGAGGCCACCTACGAGGCGCTGGAACGCTACGGGCGCGACCTCACCAAACTCGCCGCGCAGGGCAAGCTCGACCCCGTGATCGGGCGCGACGAAGAGATCCGGCGCGTCATCCAGGTGCTCTCGCGGCGCACCAAGAACAACCCGGTGCTGATCGGCGAGCCCGGTGTGGGCAAGACGGCGATCGTGGAAGGACTGGCGCTGCGCATCATCCGCGGCGACGTGCCTGAAGGCCTGAAGAACAAGCGCATCGTGGCGCTGGACATGGGCGCGCTGATCGCCGGGGCGAAGTATCGCGGCGAATTCGAAGAACGCCTCAAGGCCGTGCTGAAAGAGGTGCAGGACTCCGCCGGCGAGATCATCATGTTCATCGACGAGCTGCACACGGTGGTGGGCGCGGGCAAAACCGAGGGGTCGATGGACGCGGGCAATCTGCTCAAACCTATGCTGGCCCGCGGTGAGCTGCACTGCATCGGCGCTACCACGCTCGACGAGTATCGCAAGTACATCGAAAAAGACGCCGCGCTGGAGCGCCGCTTCCAGACCGTTCTGGTGGACCAACCCACCGTCGAAGACACGGTCTCGATCCTGCGCGGCCTCAAGGAGCGCTACGAAGTGCACCACGGCGTGCGCATCAAAGACGCCGCGCTGGTGGCCGCCGCGGTCATGTCCAACCGCTACATCAGCGACCGCTTCCTGCCGGACAAAGCCATCGACCTGGTGGACGAGGCCGCCGCCCGCCTGCGCACCGAGATCGATTCCATGCCGGCCGAGCTGGACGAGACCCGCCGGCGGATCATGCAGCTCGAAATCGAACGCGAGGCGCTGCGCAAAGAGACCGACAAGCCGAGCCGCGAACGCCTCGCCAAACTCGAGAAGGAGCTGGCCGACCTCCGCGCGGAGAGCGACGCCTTGATGGCGCGCTGGCAAGCCGAGAAATCCGCGGTCGAGCGCGTGCGCACGCTGCGCGAGCAGGTGGAGCAGACCAAAGCCGAGATCGAGCAGGCCGAGCGGCAGTACGACCTGAATCGCGCCGCCGAGCTGAAATACGGCAAGCTGGTCACGCTGGAAAAACAGCTCGCCCAGGAAGAGGAGAAGCAGGCGCAGAGCAAGCTGATCAAAGACGCCGTCGACGAAGAGGACATCGCCGAGGTGGTGAGCCGCTGGAGCGGCGTTCCGGTAACCAGGCTGCTCGAGGGCGAGATGCAAAAGCTCCTGCACCTGGAAGAGGAGTTGCACAAGCGCGTGGTCGGCCAGGACGAAGCGGTCACCGCCGTGAGCGAAGCGGTGATCCGGGCGCGCAGCGGCTTGAAGGATCCCAACCGTCCCATCGGCAGCTTCATTTTTCTGGGACCGACCGGCGTGGGCAAGACCGAACTGGCTCGCGCGCTCGCCCAGTTCCTGTTCGACGACGAGCACGCCATGATCCGCATCGACATGTCGGAGTATCAGGAGAAGCACACGGTCTCCCGGCTGGTGGGCGCGCCGCCCGGATACGTAGGCTACGAGGAGGGCGGCCAGTTGACCGAAGCGGTGCGGCGGCGGCCCTACTCGGTGGTGCTGTTCGACGAGATCGAAAAGGCCCACCACGACGTCTTCAACGTGCTGCTGCAACTGCTCGACGACGGCCGGCTCACCGACAGCCAGGGCCGCACGGTCGATTTCAAGAACACCATCGTGATCATGACGTCGAACCTGCCGGAGGACGAGCTGCCGCATCGCTTCCGGCCGGAGTTTCTCAATCGCGTCGATGAGATTATCGTCTTCCACGCGCTGAACGAGGAGCACCTGAAGAAGATCGTCGAGATCCAACTGGCGAACCTGCGCGCGCGGCTGGCGGACCGCCGTATCAAGCTGGACCTGACCGATGCCGCCCGGGCGAACCTGGTGCGCTCCGGCTACGATCCGCGATACGGCGCGCGGCCCTTAAAGCGAGCGATCCAGAAGCGGATCGAAACGCCATTGGGCCGCATGCTGCTCCAGGGCGGCGTCAAGGACGGGCAGACAGTCCGCGTGGACGCGGATGGGGCGTCCGGGGAGCTGAAGTTCTCGTAACGCGGGCCTCCAGGTCAGATTGAAGAAGAAAGCTCGCCGCGCGCCGCTTCGCGGCACGACCGGCGAGTGCGGGCCTGGAGGCCCGCGTTACCGCATCGTCTCCAGGTAGTCACCCGTGGACGCGTCGATCAGCACCGAAAAATTCGATGTGCCCGCGGACTCCCCCCAGATGATGCGCCACACCGGATCCGGATGCTTGTTGGTCTTCTCCAGCAGGATCGTGATCGGCTTGCCCGGGTTCTTCTTGTCGTAATCCGCAGCCTTGCTGCCCGGCGTGTCCATGGCCTTTTTGTATGCCGTATCGGAATCGACCTTCACAGCGGCCATCAGAAAAGGCTGTTCGACGCCGTGCGCACCGGACCAGCCCGATTCCGGACCGGCGAACGCTCCCTTGTGCAGATTGCCCTCGCCCTCCACGATCGAGTAGGTATAGTCGCGCGACTGGGCCTTCGCGGAGGAAACCATGGTCGCCTGCCATGCTCCGGCGGTGCCGGGAGGTGTGTCTTTGACCTCTGGAATCCGCACGCTCTGCATTTTGAGAACCTGCGTCTCGATTCCTCCCCACGATCGCGCCATCTGGTACATCCGGAACAACGCGCTTTGTCCGGTGGCGGGCTCCAGCTTTTCGGGCTCCTTCCTGGCGACAGGCGCGGATGTATCGGAGCAGGCCGCAAGGAGCCCAAACAGAGCGGCAAGCGTGGCAATGGAGAGCTTTCGCATATTGTTGTCGGTGTTGCCATTCTATCAACGAGCCGGCCGGGCCGCGCAAATCATCGGTTAACAACCGTCACTTGAGTTTGGTGGGATAATGTGGGCAGTCCATTTGGGAGGCAGTATGACTCCGACGGTTTGGGTG
This sequence comes from Verrucomicrobiia bacterium, assembly GCA_035578025.1. Classification (GTDB taxonomy): domain Bacteria; phylum Acidobacteriota; class Terriglobia; order Bryobacterales; family Bryobacteraceae; genus Solibacter. The sequence goes on along the minus strand of DATJYJ010000395.1, from coordinate 2,677 downwards.
AGGGCAATCACGGTTGCGGCGGTCTCCTGCCTGCTGCTGATGCCTGGCTTCGGGCAGAGCAAAGGCGGCGCGACGCCAACCACTCCGACCGGCACCACCGGGAACACAGGCACGTCGACCACGACGCCCGGCCGCGTCGGTACACCGACTACCCCGAATTCAACTACCACGACTACGCCGACGCAGCCTTCCACCGGCGTGCCGCAGCCGATCTACGTGAGCGGACGCGTCACTCTGGAGGACGGAACGCCCCCGCCTCAGCCGGCGGTCATCGAGACCGTCTGCAGCGGCGCGCCTCATGGCGAAGGCTACACCGACGCCAAGGGCTATTTCGGAATCGAGCTCGGCTCGCGCAACAACGCCATGATTCAGGACGCGAGTGAAATGGGCTCGATGAGCGGGATCAACAACCCGATGATGTCCTCTGCCGGCGCAGCCGGCACCAGCCCGATGTCCTCCGGATCGCGTCTTGGCGGCATCGACGGCGCCGAACGCAAGTACATGGGCTGCGATCTCCAGGCCAAGCTGGCGGGATACCGTTCGCAGCAGGTGTCGCTGACCGGGCGGCGCCCGATGGACGATCCCAACGTGGGCGTGATCCTGCTACACCGCATCGGCGCGACGGAGGAAGGCCAGACCGTCAGCATGGTGTCGCTGGCGGCTCCCAAGGACGCCAAGAAAGCCTACGACAAGGGGATGGACTCGCTGAAGAAGAAGAAATTCGACGAGGCGGAGAAGAATTTCGAAAAAGCGGTGGAAGCTTATCCCAAGTACGCGGCCGCGTGGTTCGAGCTCGGCATGCTGCAGGCCGGCGCGAGCAAGATGGACATGGCTCGCGGCTACTTCAACCGCGCCCTCGAATGCGACGCGAAGTTCATAAGGCCCTACCTGCAACTGGCGAACCTCAACATGATGGAGAAGCGCTGGCAGGACCTCGCCGACGTTACGGACAAGACGGTCAAACTGGATCCGTTTTCCTACCCCCAGGCGTACTTTTTCAATTCCGTTGCCAACTACAACCTGCACAACCTGGAAGAGGCCGAAAAGAGCGGGCTCCAAGCCGAGCACCTGGACACACGGCACCTGTATCCGCGTGTGAACTATCTACTGGGATTGGTGGCGGTGCAGCGCAAGGATTACGAGACCGCGTCGAAGCGCTTCAAGGCCTACCTGCAACTCGACCCCAAAGCCGATGACGCGGCGACGGTGCGCTCGCAGATCGAGGCCATCGATAAGGTCACCGCGTCGGCGCCGGCGAAGAACAAGGACCAGCAGTAGCTACTTGCCTGGCACGCCGAGGATGCCGCGCGTCAGGAAATCCGTCATCGTCAGGGTGAGCAGGATCATCAGCCACAACATTCCGCCGACCACTACCAGTCGCGTCAGCTTGGTGCTGTGGCGGATGTGCATGAAGAACAGCGCCACCAGCAGCATCTTGACGCAAGCGATTGTGAGAGCCACCACGGTGCTGAACGGGCCGAGATCGACATAAGCCACCGCCGTGGTGATGATGGTCGCCGCCAGCAGCGCCAGCAGCACGAAGAGGTAGGTTTTGGTGGAGTCGATGTGCGTGTGTCCGTTGCCTGTCATCTCATTTTCCCAGGTGGCGATCGATCAGGTATAGCAGCGGGAACAGAAAAATCCAGATGATATCGACGAAGTGCCAGTAAAGTCCGGCCACGTCGACGGGCGTGTAGTAGTCGGCCGAGTAACGGCCTTTGCGTGCGTGTACGATCAGAAAAATCAGGATGCCGGCGCCGATTACCATGTGCGCCGCGTGCAGACCCGTCATGGCGAAATAGAGCGAGAAGAACAGTTGCGCGGTGGCCTGCTGCGTGGCGGGCAGGCCCTCCAGGTGAAACTCGGCCTGGCCGGGAATGTGATGCTCGTCGAACTTTTCCTTCCACTCGACCGCCTTCACGCCCAGAAACGCGAAGCCGAACAATAGTGTCAGCACCAGGAAGAACACGATCATCCTCTGCTGCCCGAGCTGGCCGGCGCGCACCGCCATCACCATCGTGAAACTGGAGAACAGCAGAATACAAGTGTTGGCGGCGCCAATCGGCGCATTGAGGCTGGTGGAGGCCACCGCGAAGACGGTCGGATACCAGGTGCGGTATACGGTATAGGCCGCGAACATGCCCCCGAAGAACATGATTTCCGTAATCAGGAAGATCCACATCCCGAGCGTGGATGCGTCCTTCTGCTGCTCCGCGGTGTCGAACTGAACCCGCAGGGCAAGAGATTCCGCTTGAGCGTGCTCAGCCAACTTCGATCTCCTCTCCCATGACGGTGGTGTAGTCGTAAGCGCCGTGGGTCACGATCGGCGTCTCGTCGAAATTATGCAGCGGCGGCGGCGATGCCGTTCTCCATTCCAGTCCGGTTGCTCCCCACGGATTCGCGGGCGCGATCTTGCCATAGCGAAGGCTCCAAATGAAGTAGATCATCGGCATCAGGTAGCCGACGGCAAGCACGCTGGCGCCCGCTGTGGACAGCACGTTGAGCACCTGGAATTCCTCGGGGTAGGCGTGATAGCGCCGCGGCATGCCGAGATAGCCCAGAATAAACTGCGGAAAGAACGTCAGGTTGAAGCCCAGGAAGATGACCAGCGCGCTGAGACGCGCCCAACCCTCGGGATACATCCGGCCGGTCATCTTGGGCCACCAGTAATGCAATC
>DATJYJ010000394.1:0-24530 GCA_035578025.1 Verrucomicrobiia bacterium | reverse complement strand
CCCGCGGATGCGGTACCACCAGTGCTGGATACGGTCGAAGTAGAGATAGACGACCGGAGTGGTGTAGAGCGTCAGCACCTGGCTGACGATCAGGCCTCCGATGATGGTGATTCCGAGCGGGCGGCGAAGCTCGCTGCCGGTTCCGGCGCCCAGGGCAAGCGGCAGGGCCCCGAGCATCGCGGCCATGGTGGTCATCAGGATCGGGCGGAAGCGAAGGAGGCAGGCTTCGAAGATGGCATCGCGCGGCTGCTTGTGCTCCAGGCGCTCGGCGGCGATGGCGAAATCGACCATCAGGATTCCGTTTTTCTTCACCAGGCCGATCAGCAGAATGATGCCGATCATGGCGATCACGCTGAGGTCCGTGCCGGTGAGCATCAGGGCGAGGAGCGCTCCCACGCCGGCCGAGGGGAGCGTGGAGAGGATCGTGATGGGGTGAACGATGCTTTCGTAGAGGATTCCGAGCACCAGGTACACGGTGATGAGTGCGGCGGCGATCAGGACCGGCTCGTTGGCCAGGGATTCCTGGTAGGCTTGGGCGGTGCCGGCGAAGGTGGTGTGGATGGTCGGGGGAAGCCCGATTCGCTGGGCGGCTGCGGAGATGGCATCGACGGCCTGGCCGAGCGCAACTCCGGGACCGAGATTGAACGAAATGGTGGCGGCGGGAAACAGGCCCTGGTGGTTTACGGCAAGCGGCGCCACCGCGGGGCCGTACTTCGCGAAGGCGCTGAGAGGCACCTGCTGGCCGCTGGGCGCCCGGACATAGATGTCGCGCAGGGACACGGGGTTTTGCGTATACTGCGGCACCACCTCCATCACGACGTGGTACTGGTTCATCGCGCGGTACATGGTGGAGACCTGGCGCTGGCCGAAGGCATCGTAGAGCGTATCGTCGATCAGTTGCGGCGCGATGCCGAAGCGGGCGGCGGTGGCGCGATCGTAGTTGACGGCGGATTGGAGGCCGTGGTTCAACTGGTCGGAGCTGACGTCGGTGATCAGATGGATGCCGCGCAGTTGGTCGAGCATCCTCGGCGCGAAGACGGTTAGGTCCTCGAGATTGTCGCCGCGCATGGTGAACTGATATTGGGCATTGGACTGGCGCCCGCCGACGCGGAGGTCCTGCGCGGCTTGCAGGTAAAGAGTTGCGCCGGGTACGCGGGCCAGTTGCGGCCGGAGGCGATTGATGATCTCATCCGCGTTGATGCGGCGCTGATCGAGGGGCTTGAGCGCGATGAACATGCGGGCGGCATTGGTGGTGCTGGCATTGCCGCCTCCCCCGGTGAAGCCGAGCGCGTTGTCGACGGCGGGATCCGCGGCCACGATCTTGTCCATGCCGAGCAGGAGATCGTTCATGGCCTGAAAGGAGGTGTCCTGGTCGGCCTGGATCGAGCCCATGATGCGGCCGTTATCCTGCTGCGGAAAAAATCCTTTAGGCACGCGGACGAAGAGGCTGACGTTGAGAGCGATCATCGCGATCAGGACCAGCAGGGTAACCGCCGGATGGCGCAGGACTACGGACAAAGTTTTGCCGTACTGGCGAACGACCCAATTGAAGCCTTTTTCGGTGGCGAGATAGAGGCGGCCGTGAGTCTCGTGCTTTCGGAGCAGGTGCGCGCACATCATCGGCGTGGCGGTGAGAGAAATAACCATTGAGACGCCGATCGCGACGGACAGAGTGACCGCGAATTCGCGGAACAGGCGGCCGACAATGCCGCCCATCAGCAGCAGCGGAATGAAAACGGCTACCAGCGAGATGCTGATGGTGAGAACGGTGGCACCGATCTCCTGCGCGCCCCGCAGCGCGGCGGCCATGGGAGTCATCCCGCCTTCCAGGTATCGCGTGATGTTCTCGATCACCACGATGGCATCGTCGACAACGAAGCCGGTGGAGATGGTGAGGGCCATCAGAGACAGGTTGTCGACGCTGTAGCCGAGGAGGTACATGACTCCAAAGGTGCCGAGGAGGGAAACGGGAACCGCGATGCTCGGAATGAAAGTAGACCAGGGGTTGCGAAGGAAGACGAAAACGACGAGGATTACCAGGCTGATGGCGATCATCATGGAGACTTCAACGTCGTGGACGGAGGCACGAATGGTCACGGTCTGGTCCATGGCCACGCGGAGGTGAATGGAATGCGGGATGGCGGCTTCGAGCTGAGGGAGGACGGCGCGCAAGCGGTCGACGGTATCGATGATGTTGGCGGCGGGCTGCCGAAAGATGATGATCAGAACGGAGGGATCGCCGTTGACATATCCGGAGGCGCGAACGTCTTCGACGGAATCGATGGCGCGGCCCACGTCGGAGATCCGCACCGCCTGGCCGTTTTGATAGGCGATCAGGAGCGGGGCATATTCGACGGCCTGGAACAACTGGTCGTTGGCGCCGACCTGCCAGATGCGCTGCGGCCCGTCCATCTGGCCTTTGGGGGTATTGGCGTTGGCGGCGGCGAGGGCGGTGCGCACCTGTTCGAGGCCGATGCCGTAGTGGTTCAGCGCGGTGGGATTGAGCTCGATGCGGACTCCAGGGAGTGAGCTGCCCCCGACGACGACCTGGCCGACGCCCTGCACCTGCGAAAGCTTCTGGGCGAGGATGGTGGAGGCGGCGTCGTACATGGCGCCCTTGCTGATCACGGACGAGGTGAGGGCGATCATGAAAATGGGCGAATCCGCGGGGTTAACCTTGCGGTAGTTGGGATTCATCGGCAGGTTGGCGGGCAGGTAGCCGCGGGCGGCCGCGATGGCGGCCTGGACGTCGCGCGCTGCGGCGTCGATATTGCGGCTGAGATCGAACTGGAGGGTGATGCTGGAAGCGCCCAGCGTGCTGGCGGATGTCATTTCAGTGACGCCGGCGATGCGCCCGAACTGGCGCTCGAGCGGCGTGGCGACGGAGGAGGCCATGATCTCGGGGGCTGCGCCGGGGAGAGAGGCCGAGACGGAAATGGTGGGGAAATCGACCTGAGGAAGGGGCGAGACGGGCAAGATGCGGAAGGCGACGACGCCGGAGAGCGCGATGGCGGCGGTGAGCAGCGTGGTGGCGACCGGCTTGTGAATGAACGGTGAGGAGAGGCTCATGGTTCACTCCGAGTGACGCGGGTCGGCCACGGGGCCGGCGGACGGGCGGTGGCCGAAGCGGCGCGCCATACGGTCGAACCAAAGGTAGATGACCGGCGTGGTGTAGAGAGTAAGCAACTGGCTGATCAACAATCCGCCGATGATGCTGATGCCGAGGGGACGGCGCAGCTCCGATCCCGTGCCGGTGCCGAGGGCGAGCGGCACGGCGCCGAGCAGGGCGGCCATGGTCGTCATCATAATGGGGCGGAAGCGCAGCAGGCAGGCCTGGTGGATGGCTTCGAGCGGCGGGTGGCCTTCGACACGCTCCGCTTCGAGAGCAAAGTCGATCATCATGATGGCGTTCTTCTTGACGATGCCGATCAACAGGACGATGCCGATGAGCGCGATCACGCTGAAATCCTGGCCGAACAACTGGAGGGCGAGCAGCGCGCCGACGCCGGCGGAGGGCAGGGTGGAGAGGATGGTCAGCGGGTGGATGTAGCTTTCGTAGAGAACTCCGAGAACGATATAGACGGTGACCAGTGCCGCCAGAATCAGCACGGGCTCGTTGGCGAGAGACGCCTGAAAGGCGGCGGCGGAGCCCTGGAACGCTCCCTGGATACTGGCCGGCAGGTGCAGCTCGTCTTTGAGCTTATTGACCGCGTCGACGGCGTCGCCGAGGGAGGCGTTGGGCGCGAGGTTGAAGGAGAACGTGATCACCGGAAATTGTCCCTGGTGATTGACGGTGATAGGAGAGGCGATGAGTTGGGTCCGGCTGAACGTGCCCAGAGGAACCTGGACGGCCGGCGCGAAGGCCATCGCGGATTGGATCGTGGTCGTGCCGAACGCGGCGCTGGTGGCGGTGGAGCCGGATGTCGGCGACACCGTCGACAATGCGGGCGCGGAGCTCGTAGGGGTGGCGCCGGTGGCAGAGGCGGCGCCGGTAGCAGAGCGTGCGCTGGTGGTGGACCCGCCCGCGACCACGCCGAGCGCGGTGCCCGCGGACCCTGTGCCGGTGCGGATGTAGAGCTTGCCAAGGTCCTGCGGACGCCGCTGAAAGTCCGGCTTCACTTCCAGAACCACGTGGTATTGGTTCAACTGCGTGAACATGGTCGAGACCTGACGCTGGCCGTAGGCGTCGTAGAGCGTCTGGTCGATGGAGGAAGTGGTGATGCCGAGGCGGGCGGCGGTATCGCGGTCGTAAACGAGGCGCGTGCGGAGTCCCTCCACCTGCTGGTCGCTGGCGGCATCGGCCAATTGCGGCAGAGCGCGCAAACGGGCGAGCATCTGCGGCGCGTAGGTATTGAGCTCGTCGGCGCTTGGGTCTTCAATCGTGTACTGAAACTGGGTGCGGCTGACGCGATCTTCCACCGTGAGATCCTGCACCGGCTGCATGTAGAGGGTGATGCCGGCGATACCGTCGAGATTCGGCTGGATGCGCCGGATCACGTCACTGGCGCTGATGTTGCGTTCATCGAGAGGCTTCAGGTTGATCAGAATGCGGCCGCTGTTCAAGGTGGTGTTGGTGCCGTCGATGCCGATGAAGGAAGACAGGCTCTCGACGGCGGGATCCTTGAGGATGACCTGGGCCAGAGACTGCTGGAGCTTCGACATCTCCTGGAACGAGACGGTCTGGGCGGCTTCGGAGATGCCCTGGATGACGCCGGTGTCCTGGATGGGGAAAAAGCCTTTCGGTATACGCCAGAAGAGAAAGAGGGTGAGGACGAACGTGCCGGCTGCCACGAGGAGAGTGACCGTCTGCCATCGCAGGACGATCTTGAGGGTCCAGTCGTAAGCGGCGATGATGCGCTCGAATGCATGCTCGGAGGCGCGGTAGAAGCGGCCCTGGCTCTGCTCGGGAGTGTGCTTCAGCAGGCGCGCGGACATCATCGGCGTGAGGGTCAGGGAAACCAGGGCGGAGACCAGGATGGTGACGCTGAGTGTGACCGCGAACTCGCGGAAGAGGCGGCCCACGATATCGCCCATAAAGAGCAGCGGGATGAGCACAGCAATGAGCGAGATGGTGAGCGAAATGATGGTGAAGCCGATCTGCTCGGCGCCGCGCAGCGCGGCACGCAGGGGCTGCTCACCCTCTTCGATGAAGCGCACGATGTTTTCGATCATCACGATGGCGTCGTCGACCACGAACCCGGTGGAGATGGTCAGTGCCATCAGGGTGAGGTTGTTGAGACTGTAGCCCAGCAGGTACATCACGCCGAAGGTGCCAACCAGGGACAGCGGCACGGCGACGCTGGGAATGATGGTGGCGGAGAGATTTCGGAGAAAGAGGAAGATGACGAGCACGACCAGGGCTACGGTCAGCATGAGCTCGAACTGGACGTCTTTGATGGAGGCGCGGATGGTGTTGGTGCGGTCGGTGAGGATGCCCACGTGGACGGCGGAAGGCATCGTGGCCGTAAGCTGCGGGAGCAGCGCTTTGATGTGGTCCACCACCGAGATGATGTTGGCGCCCGGCTGGCGCTGGATGTTCAGGATCACCGCGGGGACCTGGTTCATCCAGGCCGCCTGGCGGACGTTTTCGGCGTCATCGGCGACTTGGGCCACGTCGGTCAGCTTGATGGGCGCATTGTTGCGAAATGCGATGATGAGCTTGGAGTAATCGGAAGAAGCGAGCAACTGGTCGTTGGCGCCGATCTGGTAGGACTGGCGCGGGCCATCGAAGCTGCCCTTGGCCTGGTTGGTATTGGCGGCGACCAGTGCGGTGCGCACGTCTTCCAGGTTCAGGCCGTAGGAAGCCAGCGCGGTGGGATTGGCGCGGATGCGCACGGCGGGCTTCTGGCCGCCGCTGATACTCACCAGGCCGACTCCGGGCAACTGGGAGATCTTCGGCGCGAGTCGGGTGTCCGCCAGATCCTCGACCTTGGAGAGCGGCATGGTTTGGGAGGTCAGGGCGAGCGTGAGAATGGGCGCGTCGGCCGGGTTGATCTTGTTATAGATGGGCGGGATAGGAAGGTCCGCCGGAAGGAAGGTGCCGGAGGCGTTGATGGACTGCTGCACTTCCTGCTCGGCGACGTCGATATTCAAGCTGAGGTTGAACTGGAGCGTGATCACCGAGGCGCCGTCGGAGCTGGTGGAAGTCATCTGTTGCAGCCCGGGTACCTGGCCGAACTGGCGTTCGAGCGGCGCGGTGACGGAGGACGCCATCACGTCCGGGCTGGCGCCGGGATAGAAGGTGGTGATCTGGATCGTGGGGTAGTCAACCTCGGGCAGGGCGGATACCGGCAGCTCCTTATAGGCGACGGCGCCGGCGAGCAGGATTCCGACCATCAGCAGGGAGGTGGCGACGGGGCGCAGGATGAATGTCCGCGACGGGCTCACTTGCGCTTTCCTCCGCGCGCGGCGGAGCTCTGGTCATTCGCGATCTGGGCCCGCACCTTGCTGCCTTCCTGAAGGCGATCGGCGCCGGTGAGCACTACCACATCGCCGGCGGATAGTCCCGAAGTGATCTCCGTTTCCTCATCCTGGGTCACGCCTTCGGTAATGGGGCGCACGGTGACGGTGGAATCGGGCTTTACCAGGTAGACAAACTCCCTGGTGGTGGTTCTCTGAATGGCGGCCGTGGGGATGAGAATGACTCCGGTCTTTTCCTGTACCAGCAGGCGGACATTCACGAACTGGTTCGGAAACAGGCGCTGGTCGTGATTATCGAATACCGCGCGCAGGCGGAGAGTTCCCGTAGACGGGTCGATCTGGTTGTCGATCGTGGTGAGCACTCCATCGGCCAGGCGAGTTTGATCCTCGCGGTCGTAGGCGAACGCGCGGAGGCGTTCGTGGGCGGCAAGGCGGCGCTGCACTCGGGGGAGCTGATCTTCGGCGATGGTAAACAGGACGCTGATGGGCTCGATCTGGGTGATCACCAGCAGGCCGTTGGTGTCGGCCGCATGGACGATGTTGCCGGGGTCGACCAGGCGGAGGCCGACACGCCCCGTGATGGGCGAGGTGATTTTGCAGTAGACCAGGTTCAACTTGGCGGCATCGACGGCGCCCTGGTCGGATTTCACGGTGCCCTCGAGCTGCCGGACGGTGGCCTGCTGGGTAGCATAGACCTGCTCCTGGACGGCGTTCTGCTTGAGCAGCTTCTGGTAGCGATCGAGATCTACGCGCGCATTGGCAAGGGTCGCCTGGTCGCGGGCGAGCTGGCCCTCGGCCTGTTCGAGCTGCACGTCGTACGGGCGAGGGTCGATCTCGATGAGGGGCTGACCGGCCTGGACGAGGTCACCTTCACGGTAATTGACCTTCATCAGTTCGCCATCGACTCGGCTTTTGAGGGTGACGGTATAAATAGGTGTGACGGCGCCGAGGCCCGGGTCGAAGACTCCGATGTTGCCCTTGTGGGCGCGCGCGGCGACCACGGGCGCAGTGCCTGCAGCGGAATTCTTTCCGCCGCGTCCACCCGAGGACTGGTCTTTCTGAGGCTGGCCTCCGACGTCGGCGCGAACGCCGCCTCGCTGCCAGATTAGAAACGCGCCGGCGAGGGCGACGAGAACAGCCGCCATCCAGATTCGATGACGCCGGGGACGGGCATTCGAGGCAGGAGCGGGCGCTACCGGCTCTTTCGAGTCAGGCGCGGGTGCCGGATCGTTAGTGGACGGATCGACAGACACTTTCACCCTTGAGTGCGATGTTCAATTTGGAAAGGCGCCGACGAGAGTCAGCATCAGAACGCCCGTCTAAGTTTCATGACGCCCACTTTTGCAAATTGTTTCGCGCGCGGCAATAAATGACTCCATTTAGTTAAGTTTCGGCAGGTTCCCCGTACGTGCCGCCCTAACTACCAGGATAAGGAGAAGCAACCTACCAGCCAAGTCATTTATCGCACGAAGCGGATAGTTCTTATGGGCTAAATAGCCCGTCAGGGTTCGCCGATCACCTGAAGCACAACGCTGCGGCGGTGGTGCGCGGCGCGGTGCTCGAACAGATACACGCCCTGCCATGTACCCAGGAGCATCCGGTGGTTTTCAACGGGGATGGACAACTGCGTGAGGGTGAGCGCGGCGCGGATGTGCGCTGGCATATCGTCCGGGCCCTCGACCGTGTGACGGTAGAGACGATTGTCCTCGGCGACCAGGCGGTTGAAGAAGGCGTTCAGGTCGTGGACTACGTCCGGGTCGGCATTCTCCTGGATGGTGAGCGAGGCGGACGTGTGCTGCACGAAGACGGTGAGCAGGCCGGAGGAAATTCCCGTGCCTGCCAGCCATCGAGCGATCTCCTCGGTGATTTCGTAGAGCCCCTTGCCGCGCGTCGCGACCTGGATGCGGTGAAGCCGGGTAGCAATCACAAAGAGTAGCTCTGGCTGGGATAGAGGATGCGGATGAAGACGCCGAACACGGGTGCGAAGATGGGGTCGAACACCTTCCAGGCAATGAGCAGTCCGATGAAGGTGAAGTTGCCGATCGAGTGGCGCAGGGACTGGAGGCGTCCGGCGAGCTCTTCGGGAAGGAGCACTCCGACGCCGCTGAAGCCGTCGAGGGGAGGGATGGGAATGAGATTGAAGGTGCCGAGCAACAGGTTGAGCGAGAAGAGGATGCTCACAAAAGTCGCTGCGCCGGCGGCCACGCCCTCGGAGGCGGCGCGCACGATATGAGTGAATCCAAGGGAATCGGGGTAGACGAAAACGCCGGCCAGGAGGCCGAGGTGGATGAGAATGCCGGCCAGAATGGCCAGCGAAAAGTTGGCGGCGGGTCCGGCCAGCGATTTCCATGCCGCGGCTTTGGGATGGCGCTCGGCCCAGTAGGGATCGTAAGGAGCGCTGGCCCAACCCATCATCCAGCCCCCGACAACGTAGGAGAGGATCGGGAGGACCACCATGCCGAAGGGCTCGCGGCGGATGTGCGGCGTGGGATCGAGCGAAACCTGGCCGCCGTGGTACGCGGTGAGGTCGCCGCCGATTTTGGCGGCGAGAGCGTGCGCGGCTTCGTGGCACGTGGTGGAAAGGAGGAAAACCACGTACCAGACCAGCCCCATTACGAGGAGATTCGTGTCCATTAACTAACAAGCTTAGTACGCGGCAGGCAGTACAGGATGCCTGCTTCACTATTCCACCGTGACGCTCTTGGCGAGGTTGCGAGGCTGATCGACGTCGCAGCCGCGGCGGACGGCGATATGGTAGGCGAGAAGCTGCAGGGGCACGATCGACAGGATGGGCGTGAGAAGCTCGGATGACGGAGGGATTTCGATGACGTGGTCGGCAATCTTGCGGATCTTGTCATCGCCCTGTGTGACGACCGCGATCACGATTCCGTCGCGCGCCTTGACTTCCTGGATGTTGGAAAGCGTCTTGTCGTAAAGCAGGACACTTTCGCGGCTCTCGGGATCGTGCGTGGCGAGCACCACCACCGGCAGCTTTTCGTCGATCAGCGCGTTGGGGCCGTGCTTCATCTCGCCGGCGGGGTAGCCTTCTGCGTGAATATAGGAAATCTCTTTGAGCTTGAGGGCGCCTTCGAGTGCAATCGGAAAGTGGATGCCGCGGCCGAGAAACAGAAAGTCCGTGGTGCGGTGGAGCTCCTTGCCGAGGGCTTCGTAGACCGGATCGTGCGACAGAACGGTTTCGAGCTTGCCTGGAATGTGCACGAGCTCCTGCACCAGGTACTGAGAAGCAGGTTCGTCGAGCACGCCATTCTGCTGCCCGAGATACATGGCGAGGATGAAAAGGGCAGTCAACTGACAGGTGAAGGCCTTGGTGGAGGCCACGCCAATTTCCGGGCCGGCGTGGGTGTAGATGGTGCCGGCGGCTTCCCGCGTGATCATGGAGCCAACCACGTTGCAGATGGCGAGAGTGCGCGACCCCTTCTGCTTGGCCTCGCGCTGCGCGGCGAGGGTGTCCGCGGTTTCGCCGGATTGAGAGATGACCACGGTGAGCGTGTCGGGGGTGACGATGGGGTCGCGGTAGCGGAACTCGCTGCCATAGTCCACTTCGACCGGCAGGCGGGCCAGCTTCTCGATCATGAACTTACCGGCGAGCGCGGCGTGCCAGCTCGTGCCGCAGGCGATGATGCGTACCTGCCGGAAGGCGGCAAACTCGGCCGGAGTGATTTCCATCTCATCGAGGAAGATGCGCCCGGTCTCCTGGCCCACGCGGCCCAGCGTGGTGTCGCGGACGGCGCGCGGCTGCTCGTAGATTTCCTTGAGCATGAAGTGCTGGTAGCCGCCCTTTTCGGCCTCGATCGGGTTCCAGAGGATATGGGCCAACTGCCGCTTGACGGTGTGTCCGTCGAAGTCGGTCAGGCGTACGCCTTCGAGGGTAAGGATCGCCAGGTCTCCGTCGGCGAGGAAAAACATGTCCTGGGTGTGGGAGAGGATGGCCGGCACGTCGCTGGCTACGAAGTACTCGTTGTCGCCGATGCCGATGACGACCGGCGGGCCAAAGCGCGCGGCGACGATTTTGTTGGGATCGGCTCGCGAGATGGCGGCCAGCGCAAAGACGCCCGTGAGCTCCTTGACGGCGGTGCGCACAGCCTCTTCGAGGTTGCCGTCGAAATGCTTTTCGATCAGGTGGGCGATGATCTCGGTGTCGGTTTCGGTCTTGAAGATGTGGCCTTCGGCCTGGAGATGGTGCTTGAGCGCCAGGTAGTTTTCGACGATGCCGTTGTGCACCACGACGAGGTCGCCGTTGCAATCGCGATGCGGATGGGCGTTCTCCTCGGTCGGGCGGCCGTGCGTGGCCCAGCGCGTGTGGCCGATGCCGAAGGAGCCATCGATGGGATTGAGCCGGATGGCGTCTTCCAGGTTGCGAAGTTTGCCTTGGGCGCGGCGCACGGCCAGCGAGTCGTCATCGCAGTAGACGGCCAAACCGGCCGAATCGTAACCGCGGTACTCGAGGCGCTTCAGGCCGTCTAGAATGATGGGCACGGCACGGTGAGTGCCTATGTACCCGACGATGCCACACATGATCCCTTTATTATAGGTGGCGCGCCCGTCAGTCCAGAATTTCGACGCGGTATTCTTCGATCACCGGGTTGGCAAGCACTTCGTGCGCGGCCGTTTCGATGTCCTTCTGCGCCTGCTCGCGGCTGATGCCCGCCGCGAGCGCGATGTCGAAGAACTTGCCCTGTCGAACGTCGGAGATGGCGGAGTAGCCGAGGCCGTTCAGCGCGGAACGGACGGTCTGTCCCTGCGGATCGAGCACCGTGGACTTCAGCGAGACGAATACGCGGGCTTTCATGGGGAAGTTCGATTATCGCACTTTCTGTTATCGTATCGGCGATGCCCATCGAAGACTGGCTGCGCGCGCACCGCAGGCAGGTGATGTGGACTCTGCTGGCGCTGTCGCTGGCGGTGCGCGCCGTGTACTACGTGGAGCTGAGCCCCGGGCCGTGTCTGTGGGCGCACCGTTGGAGCGAGAGCGACAACGCATTCTTCGATCGCTGGGCCAGGGAGATCGCGGGCGGCGATTGGCTGACCAACCAGGAACTGCACCCGATGGCGAGCTGGAATTACGCGATCGCGAAAATGTACTTCGCGAAACACCCGGATCAGGCGGCGAGGTTCGGCGACGAGACCGCGGCAGCCACATGGCTGTGGAACCGGTGGTTCAACGGCAAAACGTTCCACCAGGAGCCGCTGTATGCGTATTCGATCGCGGTCACGTATTTTGTCTTCGGGCCGGACGTACGGTGGGTCTTCGCATGGCAGATGGCGCTGGGCGTGCTCACCACGCTCATGCTGTGGGATCTGTCGCGCCGGTATTTCGGGGACACGGCGGCGGCCCTGGCCGGCCTGATGATCGTGTTCTTCGCGCCGGCGTACTACCTGGAACTGACGCTGGTGCGCACCACGCTGCTCACGTTTCTGGTGGTGGCGATGCTGCTATGCGCCGAACGCGCGATGGAACGGAAGTCGGCGGCGGCGTGGACGGGTACGGGTGTGGTGTGCGGGCTCGGCATGCTGGGGCAGACCACGCTGGCCGCGTTTGGGGCGGGATGTCTCGTGGTCATCGCGTGGCGGTACCGGAAGAGCGTGGCGATCGGCGCGCGGTTTGCGGCGGCGATGATCGCAGGAATCCTGATCGGGCTCTCGCCGGCGGTGGCGCGGAATGCGGCAGTCGGAGTGCCGCCGTTCGCTCTGGCCGGCAGCGGCCAGATGACCGTGATCGGAAGCTTCGATGCCTCGGCCACGCCGGAGATGGGCGGCGGCGGTTTCAACTTCGGACGCGTGGAGCGGGTGATGGAGGAATCGAACGCGAAGCTTCTGCCGGCGCTGCGGATGGCGGTGGCGAGCCACGCCAGCGTGGGGGATTTCGCCGGCCTGCTCTGGCGTAAGTTCGCGAAGTATTGGCAATGGTATGAGGAGCCCGACAACCAAAACTTTTACTACTTCCGGCTGTACTCGCGCGTGCTTCGCTGGTCGCTTACGGCGTACCTGCTGGCACCGCTGATGCTGGCGGGGCTCGCGATGGCGCTGCCGAAGATCGAACGGTGCGCGCTGCTCTATTGCGTGGCGGCAACCGGGATGGCGATGGGCATCGTTGGACAGCCGGTGGCGCGATATCGCGCGGGGTACCTGGAGGCGGCGATCCCGTTTGCGGCATTCGCGGTAGTGAGGAGCGCGGAGGGGTGGCGTGTGCGAGAGTATGGGCGCGTGGCGGTTACGGCGGGAGTGGTAATCGCGGCGTTCTTCTGGACGTCGCGGCCGCTGCCGGCGGGCCGGCCGGAGATCCGCACGACGGACTACCTGGCGCCGTATTACTTCTACTGGATTCCGGAGCACACCGCGGCCACACAGAGCGGGCAGTGGCGCCGCGCGGCGGGAATTCTGGAGGA
This sequence comes from Verrucomicrobiia bacterium, assembly GCA_035578025.1. Taxonomy (GTDB): domain Bacteria; phylum Acidobacteriota; class Terriglobia; order Bryobacterales; family Bryobacteraceae; genus Solibacter. Next base: position 11,703 of record DATJYJ010000394.1, on the reverse strand, counting down.
ATCGCTGAGGTTCCAGCCGGAAGGCGCGGCGCGCGATCGCGAATTGGCGCAAGCGTATTCGCAGGTGCACGCGCAGTTGGCGCAGGATCTGTTTCAGGCGGGGGATCCGGTGCGAGCGGCGCGGGAGGCAGAGCGAGCGCGGGAGTTGGAGCAGGGGGTGAAGTGAGGGATCAGGGCAGCACTTGAACCTGCTGGCCCTCGGCCGCCAGGGTACGGAGGCGGCCGTCAAATGTGACGAAGACAGCGTTGTGCCGGCGGGCCAGGAGCAGGAGATACGAGTCGGTCACCTGGTTGTGCCCGAGGAGGCGGCTGAAGGTGGGGTCACCCGCCGCTCGTGGAAGCCGATTCAGGTATACGTGCAACGGGTCAGCGACCATCACCTCAAGCAGGGCAGCGCACTCAGCGGGGCTCTTTGCACCGGGGATGGCGGCCGGGTTCGAGGACAGGCGGATGAAACCGAGTTGGGTCAGCGCGCAGGTGGCCCAACGGCCGCGGCTCCGCCCCATCGCACGAGTTGCGGCTGCGTGGAACTGGTGATTGGGCCAGGCAAGGGCGAGCAGGACGTTGGCGTCGGGCAGATACAGGCTAGACGATTCCTTCTTCATCGAGAACTCTTTGGATGCGAGACGCCGGGATGATGGGAGCATCCGCGGCGACCTTAAAAGTGGGAAAGCGTCTGGAATCGCGCCTGTGGGGCGCTGAAGCAGTCATACCACGGCGCGCCAGGGAGGACAGAACCTTACCAAGGCGCTCTCCGGAAGAGCGCGAGAGGTGAAGTGCAGCTTCATACACGTCCTTATCGAGTGTGACCGTAGTCCGCATGGCCTTAGTCTGATACGGTGATACGGTGATGTCAAATGCGCCCAGGCGAACTCCCAAGAGGGCGCAAGCGCCGGGCGACAGGCTACTAGCCTAGCCTAGTGGCCCTGCGGCGCCGGTGTGAGTTCCAGCCTTGAAGCCAGGGCCTCCGGTAGCGAGACGGTTGCTCGATTTCTGCCGATACCCTGCCTGAGCTGATCGACCTGGTTTCGAAGGGCAAAATCAATCCGGGAAAGGTGTACCTGACTCTTCCGCTCGATCAGGTGGCGGCGGGCTACCGCGCGATGGACGAGCGCCGCGTGCTCAAAACGCTGCTGCGCCTGTAAGTCGAGCGGACACCAAGAGGAGTGCTCATATGGAAATCAAACGAGGTGGCTCGCAGGCTTCCTCCAAGGGACCCGCCGAGTGATGGAGCACGTCACCGACGAGCAGTACCGCAGACAAATCTCACAGTGGCGGCGCGGGCCGCCGGCGAACGCCGCGATCGGGGTGCGTTTTACGTTTTGGCAGCAAAGCTGCGGAGCGCCGCTTCCTCGTTCGTATGGGCCTCGAAGACGGTGAGCAGCTTGGTTACCTGCATGAGATCGTTGACACGGTTTTGCAGGTTCAGCAGTCTCATCTGGCCGCCTCTGCTGGTGACCGTCGCATAGCTGCTGATGAGCTGGCCCAGCCCTGAACTGTCGATGTAGCTTACGTCGGCGAGGTTCAGGACGAGATTCTTTCGATCGCCCGCAAGGGCTTCCCGAATCGAATCGCGCAGTTCAGTGAGGGGTTCACCCAGCGTTAAGCGCCCGCTCAAATCCAGAATGACTGCGTCTGCTGTCTCGCGAATATTGATCTTCAGGCTCATGAGACGAACTCCCTTCAGTCGGTTGCCCGCAGGCCCTTCCGGTCCACGGCGCGGAACACGAGGGGGCGGCACCCGTTACTTCGATACTACATCAGGTTTGTATGCAAGGGGCCTTCCTGCCGCACCGTTTGGGGCAGAGGAACGGCGCACCTGATATATTTGGGTTGACGGAATGAATCTGCCGAACGCGCTGACCATTCTCCGGATCTTCTTTGTGCCGCTGCTGGTGGCGGCGCTGGTCCAGGAGAACGTCGCGTTTCAGATGGCGGGCTGGACGATCACCAACGAGTGGCTTTCGCTGGCGATTTTTCTTTCCGCCGCCGGGACGGATCTGTTGGACGGGTACCTGGCGCGGCGCTGGAAACAGGTCACGACGATCGGCACTCTGCTGGACCCGATCGCGGACAAACTGCTGATTTCCGCCGCCTTGATTTCGCTGGTTCAAATCACTGTTTTGCCGGCGTGGATGGCCATTCTCATCATCGGCCGCGAATTCGCGGTTTCGGGGCTGCGCAGCATCGCCGCCGCGGAAGGGTACACCATCAAGGCCAGCGATCTCGGCAAGACCAAGATGTTCTCGCAAGTGGTGGCAATCTCGTGCGTGATGCTGAGCGTACGGCATCCCGCGCTGGCGCGTCCCGGGCTGTTTCTGATGTGGGCGGTGGTGTTCTTCGCGATTGCCTCGGCGGTCAGCTACTTCGCCAAATTCTGGCACCGCGTGGACGAGAGTATCAAGAACCGCCGGCGCCGGGAATTGATTGCACTGGAACGCAGGCGGCAGAGGGCCCTGGCGCGTCAGAGGCGCGCCACCGGCGGAGCGCCGTCGGAAGGCGGCTTGGGCGCGGGCACGATCTGGAAGCCGCCGGAAGTGAACTGAATCGTGCGGATCTGGCCCTTCGGGCCAACCGGCCCGACCGGCTTTCCATTCAAAGTGATGCTCACGCCCCCGGCATTGCCGAGGCGCAGAACCACGTTCTCGACGCCATCCAGCGAGCGGGTCTGCTGCGGTTCCATGGTTCCCGTAAAAGCAAACTTGCCGTCCACCCGGGCCAAAACCCAGACTGCTTCATCCGCGGTTACCACCACGTGAACCGTGGCTGCGGGGTTCGGAGCCGGCGATGCCGGTTCCGGCTTCGTGGCCGCTGCCGCGACGGGCTGGGGTGCTGCGGACGTTTCGGGCGGCGATGGAACCGCGGCCGTGGCCTGCGTCTCGGGCGTTGCCGGCGGGGAGGTGGGATTTGGCGCCTGCTCGCCGGGCGGCGGCACAGGCGTTGACTGGGCCACCGTCGAAGGTTGCGTCAATGGAGCGGCCGGCAACTGCGCTGCCGCCGTCGCGGGAGTACGCGCCGACACGGGAGTGTGCGGCCGCTGCAGCCATGTGTACACGCCGGAGCAGACCAGCATCACCAGGACTACCACGATGGCCGCGGAAAGCGATCCGGACCAGTGGAAGCCGCGGTCGCCAACGGTCTGCCACTCTTCCATGCGGGGCACCTGGATGGGAGGCAGGCCGGTTCGTGCAGGCCGGTGCGGCTCCGGCTCCATCTGGGGCGGCTCCAGGGTCTGCTGCAATTGGGCGGTAAGTTCGTCGTCGTTGAGACCCAGCAGGCGGCCATACTGGCGGACGAATGCCTTCGCAAACACTCCGCCGGGCAGCTTTTCGAATTCCTCGTCCTCGATGGCCTCGAGGAAACGCACAGAGATCTTCAGCTCGCGGGAAACCTGGTCGAGTTCGAGATTGCGTTTGAGGCGTTCGCGGCGGAGAGTCTCGCCAACCGTCATCATCAGGGTGACCCCCGTCTCTAAGGCCATGATACATCAGGCAAAGCCGAAGGACGATGCCGGACATGCGGAGAAGCACACGCTTGCTGGTAGCATGGTCGATTGATCAGCGTAGTGGTGGTCAACTGGAACCGGAAGGAATTGCTGCGCGCGTGCCTGAGTTCTCTAGCGGCACAACGGGACGTGAGCTTCGAGACGATTGTAGTAGACAACGGGTCCAGCGATGGCTCGCCGGATCTCGCGGAGAAGGAGTTCGGCGCGCGCGTGATTCGCAACCCGGAGAACCGGGGTTTTTGCGCGGCCAATAACCAGGGAATCGCCGCCGCGCGCGGGGAGTTTATCGCACTGCTGAACAACGACGCGGAAGCCGGGCCCCAGTGGCTGGCGGAGCTGGCGCGGGCGTGCAACTCGCGGCCGGATGTGGGCATGGCGGCGAGCAAGGTGCTGGTGTGGGAGGATCCGCGGCGGATCGACAAGGTGGGACATCTGATGTTTCCTGACGGCCAGAATCGCGGCCGCGGCGCGGGAGCGCTGGACGAGGGCCAGTTCGACCGCGAAGAAGAAGTGCTGTGGCCGGACGGGTGCGCGGCCATGTACCGCAAGCGGATGCTGGACGAGATCGGCGGCTTCGACGAGGATTTCTTCGCGTACGGCGACGATGCGGAGCTCGGGCTGCGCGCGCGTATCGCGGGCTGGAGTTGTGTATACGCACCCAAAGCGGTGGTGCGGCACCATCGCGGCGCAACGCTGGGAAAGGATTCGACCCGGCGATTGGAACTGATCGAGCGCAATCGGGTGCTGCTGGCCGTCAAGCTGTTTCCTTGGAGCGTTCTTTGGCTGAATCCGCTTTATTTCGCCGCCCGGCTGCTGGCGGGAGCAGCCATGGCGGCATCCGGCGAGGGGGATACGGCGCATTTTCCGGGGATCGCGGGGAAGCTGCGGATCGGTCGCGCCCTGGCCGCGGGAGATTGGCAGGCGCTGCGCATGCTCCCCCGAATGCTGGGCAAGCGCGCGGAGGTGGCGCGCATTCGGAAGCTCGCGCCGCGTGAGGTGAGGCGGCTCATATTGTCGAATCGGCTGAAGCTGCGGGAGGTGGCATGAACGCTTGCCTGGTCTGCGGCAGCGAGGCGAGCACGCCCGTCTTGCAGGGGTCCGACCGGCTGTATCACACCACCACGCGGCAGTTCGACGTGGTCCGCTGCGGCGCCTGCGGGATGCTGCGGCTGGATCCGCAGCCATCGCCGGAAGACCTGCGGCGCTACTATCCGGAGAACTACTGGTTCGCACCCGACGAGAGCGCGGCCGGGCGTATGGAAGAGGCCTGGCGGCGCCTGGTGCTGCGCGATCATGTTCGGTTTGTGGCGCGGGCGCTGCGCGATTGCGGTGTGCAGGGGCCGCTGCTGGATGTGGGCTGCGGCGGCGGGCTATTCCTCGGCATGATGCGGGAGCACGGCTTTCGCGTGGTGGGCCTGGATTTCTCGCGCGAGGCGGCGGTGATGGCGTGGCGCCGCCAGCAGGTGCCAGCGGTTGTGGGGGAGTTCGCGTGCGCCCCGCTGCCGGCAGGTTGCTTTGCGGCCATCACCATGTTTCACGTGGTGGAGCACCTCTACGATCCGCGGAAATATCTTTCCGCGGCGCGCGAACTGCTGGCCCCGGGAGGGAGGCTGATCGTGCAGGTCCCGAACGCGGCATCCTGGCAGTACCGGATTCTGGGCGGCGCGTGGAACGGCATCGACGTTCCGCGGCACCTCTTTGACTTCCGCGATTCCGACCTGGAAAAACTGCTCGCCAAGGCCGGTTTCGAGGTGGTGCGCCGCAAGTATTTTTCGCTGCGCGACAATCCGGCGGGGCTGGCGAGCAGCATCGCGCCGTCGCTCGATCCCATGGCCCGGCGGGTGAGGCGCGTGGCGGAGAGCAGCGGCGCGCGCCTGATGAAAGACCTGGCGTACTTGGCGATGGTGCTGGGCGCGGTACCGCTGGCGGCGCTGGAGGCGGCATGCGGCGCGGGCTCGACCGTGATGGTGGAGGCGCGGGTGCGATGAGGTACTCGGGCCTGGCCTACCGGCTGCCGCGATTTCTGAAAAGGCACGTGCTCCACTTCGAGGTCGAAATCGAAGACGCGGTGGCGGCATTTGCGCACGGTTTGCCGCCTTTGGCCCGGGTGCTGGACGCCGGGGCGGGGGAGGGGCAATACAAGCGGCATTTCGCGAAGCAGCGATACTGCGGCGTGGACCTCGCGGTGGGCGACGCCGCGTGGGACTACGGACGGTTGGACGCGATTGCCGACCTGTCCGCCCTGCCGTTTCGCGACGCTACGTTCGAGGCGGCGGTGAACATCGTGACCATCGAGCATCTTCGCGAACCCGGGCTCGCGCTCCAAGAAATCGCACGCACGCTGACGCCCGGCGGCATTCTGCTGATTGCGGCGCCGCACGAGTGGGAAGTGCACCAGTCTCCGCACGACTACTTCCGCTACACGCGCCACGGGCTGGAGTATGTGCTCCGGCGCGCGGGCTTCGAAATTTGCCAGATGCGTCCGGCCGGGGGATACTTCCGATTGCTGGCCCGGCGCCTGCTCAACGGGCTACAATTCTTTTCAGGAGGCTTGCGGTGGGTCCTCTTTATGCCGGCCGCGATTCTGCTGGTGCCTCCGGCGCTGATCCTGCCGTGGCTGGATTTCCTCGACCGGGAACGGAATTTTACTCTCGGCTATCTCTGCACGGCGCGCCGCAAATAAGGACGACAGTTGGACGGAGTCATCGTAGTCGATAAACCCGAAGGCTGGACCTCGCACGACGTGGTCAACAAGGTGCGCAAGATCGCGCGCACCAGGAAGGTCGGCCACCTGGGCACGCTCGACCCCATCGCCACGGGCGTGCTGCCGCTGGTGATGGAGCGCGCGACGCGGCTGGCCCAGTTTTACACCCGCAGCGACAAGATCTATGAAGGCGTGGTCCGGTTCGGCTGGGCGACCACGACCTACGATCGCGCCGGCGATGTGGTGGGCGACAAAAAAGAGATCGCCCTCAACCAGGAAGAGCTGGAGCGGAGGCTCGAACCATTCCGCGGCGAGATCTTGCAGACGCCGCCCGCCGTCTCGGCGAAGAAGGTCGAAGGGCGGCGCGCGTACGATCTGGCGCGCCGGAACGTCGAGGTCGAGCTGGAGCCCGTCAAAGTTCACGTCTATGAGCTGACCGTTCTGGAGGTGAACGGCAGCGATGCCAAACTTCGCGCCCACTGTTCCGGGGGTACGTACATGCGATCCATCGCGAACGACCTCGGACAGGCGATGGGCTGCGGGGCGCACCTTCACGAGCTGAGGAGAATCGCCAGCGGCGAGTTCGAGCTCGACCAGGCCCGTACGTTGGAGCAGCTCTCCGCGCTGGCCGCTGAGGAGCGCCTCGTCGACGCAATCATCCCGGCCTCAAAGCTGCTGCCCGGGTTTCCCGCTGTGTTTGTGGATGACGTGACGGCGGCGCAGATTCGCCACGGCCGGAATTTTCCGGCGTCGCCATTCCGTTCGCAGCCGGCCGCGAAGTACGTGAAGGCCGTTACGCGTACGGGAGAGATGGTCGCGGTCGGGGAGGCAGTGCTCCCCAACCTGTACCATCCGGTGGTGGTGTTGTAGGGGTTACTCGGCGGACTGCAACTGGTAGCCGGTGTTATCGGGCAGGAGGACGCGATCGAGGCGATAGGTATTGCCGCTGCGGTCGAGGACGACGCTGGCGCGGCCGGACTTATCGGCGCCGGTTTCAAACAGGTGGCTGGCAAGGACGCTGGTGTAAGGCCCGGCCTGCGATCGCACCACGAGCACAATGGCGTCGGAGTTGCTGTGCATCACCTGAATCTCGCAGTCGCCGGCGGGCATGGTGGTGTCGCCCACGATAACCGGGGTGGCGAAACGGACCGTGATCCGGTCGCCGAAGGTTTGGGCATAGGTGGCTCCGCACATCAGAAGGGCGGCGCCGCAGATGGTCATAAGAAGTTTCATAGGTTGCTCTCGCCTAGAGTTACGACCAAAGCGGGAGCGTTGTTACCCGCGGCGGGGACGTTTGACAAAACTTGACAGTGCTTAACAGGGGCGCGTTCGTACCATCAGCAGGTTCGTGCCGTCCTGCAGGATCTCTCCATTGGCGTTGCGCACCTCGATGGCGAGCGTGAGAATGCCGCGGTCGCCGCGCCGCGTCAGGCGCTTGTCCGCCACGCGCAGGCGTCCGCTGATCCGGTCGCCCGGAAACATCGGTTTGCGAAAGTTCCATTGCCACGAGAGCGAAGCAACGGCCTGAAAGCGGTGCGACGCGCGATTCTTGAGGCCGTCCACCAGAATCAGGCCGAGCAGTCCGTGAGCGACGCGGCCCGGGAATCCCAGCGAGCGCGCGAAGTCGTCATCCATGTGCAATGCAAAGAAGTCGCCGGAGAGTCCGGCAAATTGCACGATGTGGCTTTCCGTGATCACGATGCCGTCGGTGTCGAACGACAATCCCACCGGCACTTCTTCGTAGAACAGAGGTTCACTCATCCTGGGCCGCTCCTACCCGGCCGCGCGAATCGCTACGATATCAGAACATGGCAACCGAACCCGAGGTTCTCTTCTCGCGAATCGAGCGGGAGGGGACGGCGTGGGCGGAAATCGAACTCAATCGCCCGGAAAAAGGAAATGCCCTCAACATGCCGATGCTCGGCCGGCTGGCGAGTGTCGTCGGGGAGATCGAGCGGGACAAGTCGCTGCGCGCGGTTGTCATCCGCGGCCGCGGCCGCTTCTTTTGCACCGGGGGCGACATCGAGGCGTGGGGCGCGCTGGCGCCGCGCGAGATGGCGCGTGATTGGATTCTTCCCGGCATCCAGGTATTCGAGCGGATCGCCGCGCTCCCTCAGCCGGTGATCGCGGTCCTCGCCGGGCACGCACTCGGCGGCGGACTGGAGCTGGCCCTGGCGGCCGATTTGCGCATCGCGCTTCAATCGGCGAAGCTGGGCACGCCGGAAGTCACCCTGGGAATGATCTCCGGCTGGATGGGAGTTCGCCGGCTGGCCGAAACCATCGGTGTCGCGCGGGCCCGGCACATGACCCTTCTGGGCGCGCCGATTACCGCCGGACAAGCGCTGGATTGGGGCCTGGTCACCGCTGTCGCCGAGGATGACACCGATCTGGAACGGCAACTCGCCGGGTGGATCGCAAAACTCTGCGCCAACGGGCCCCGGGCTATGACTCTCATCAAGGGAATACTGGCGACCATGCACCAGGATCTTCGTCATCAGCATGCCAATGCGGTGGCCGAGGCGGCGGGCACGCAGGATTGCAGAGAAGGCGTCCGTGCGTTCACCGAGAAGCGAAGACCGGTCTTTCGCAACCAGTAAAGGACGAATCCACATGCGGGTTACACGATTCCTGAGTGCCGCCGATGCCGCGGCCCTGGTCAAGGACGGAGACACGGTGGCGATCAGCGGCAACGGGGCCGGCATGATCTCCGCCGAAGCGGTGTTTGCCGGGCTGGAGCAGCGATTCCTGGAGACCGGCCACCCGCGCGACCTGACCCTGGTGCACTCGTTGGGCCTCGGCGATCGCGGCTCGCTAGGCACGAACCGCTTTGCGCACGAGGCCATGCTTCGCAAGGTGATCGCGTCGCACTTCACGTGGTCTCCGGGGATGCAGCAGCTCATCCGGGAAGAAAAGATCGAGGCCTACTGCCTGCCCGGCGGCGTCATCCAGCAGTTGCTGCGCGAGATCGGCGCCGGACGTCCAGGGCTGTTCACGCATTCGGGGCTGGAGACCTATGCCGATCCGCGGCAGGACGGCGGGCGGTGCAACCAGCGGAGCCGGGAGAAGCTCGTCGAACTGATGCAAGTCGACGGGCGCGAGATTCTCCGCTACAAGCCGTTCCGGGTGGATGTGGCCCTGATTCGCGCCACGTATGCGGATACCCGCGGCAATCTCAGCCCGGAAGAGGAGGCGGTCGACCTGGACATCCACACCATCGCGCTGGCGGCCCACAATAGCGGCGGCATCGTGATTGCGCAGGTACGCCAGGTGGTCGAGCCCGGCTCCCTCCATCCGCGCAGCGTGCGCGTCCCGGGCATCATGGTGGACGCGGTGGTGGAGGATTCGGCGCAGCAGCAGTTCTACGGCCTGGGTTACGATTCCACGATCGGCGGCGCACGCCGTGCCGCTCTCGGCGCGCTGGATGCCGAGGTGCCTTCGAAGCTCGAACGGCGCATTGTGGCCCGCCGGGCGGCCCTGGAACTTCGGCCCGGCGCTTCGTTGAACTTCGGCTTCGGCATGCCCGGCGGAATCTTCGGCGTGATTGCCGAGCAGGGCAGCGGCAACGAGCTGTGGATGAGCGTCGAGCAGGGCACATACAACGGGAGGCTGCTCGACGAGCGCCTCTTCGGCGCTGCCCGCAATACCGACGCCATCGTGCCGTCGGTGGATCAGTTCGACTTCTACAGCGGAGGCGGCATCGACATTGCCTTTCTGGGCATGGGCGAGACCGACGTCGCCGGCAACGTGAACGTGTCGCACCTCGGCGGCAACCTGGTGGGACCCGGCGGGTTCATCGAGATCGCGCAGAATGCGAAAAAGGTGGTCTTCTGCGGGAGTTTCGATGCGCAGGGCACCAGGCTTGCCTGGTCGGATGGGCGGCTCGCGATTCTGCAGCCGGGGAAAGTGCGCAAATTCGTCAGCCAAGTGGAACGGATCACCTTTGCCGCGTCCTACGCGCGCCGAACCGGCCAGAAGGTACTCTACGTTACCGAGCGGGCGGTATTCCGCCTGGACACGGAAGGAATCCAGTTGGTGGAGATCGCGCCGGGCATTGAGATCGAACGCGACATCCTGCCTTACATGGACTTTCGCCCGCGCATCGCGTCGGTGGCAGCCATGCCGGCTTCCGTCTTCGAGTGATCGTCGCGCCGCCGCTACTTGAACCGCAAACTGATTCGGGTATCCTTCGACCCGTAGATCAGTTCCAGGTCCTTCAGCTTCTGCTTCTCGAGGGGGAAGTAGAGCTGCCCACTTACCGGCTCGGTGGTCTTCTTTTCCGGCAAGACCTTCGCGTCCAGCGTCTTTTTCAGCGGGCTGTCCTCGTCGGCGGTCTTCTCCATCGTGGCTTTGACCGAGCCTGGATCGACGGCGCCGCCCCCGCCGGCCCCTCCGCTGCCCATGCCGATCGGGCCGCCGATGCTCCAGCCGCGCGTCCGCTCCGCGCCTTCGCCCGAGGGTCCCCGGATGCCGGTGATCACCAGCGAGCCCCGCCCCGCGATCTGGCTCGGGGCCATCGGCTTGCTGCGGTCGCCGTCTTTATCGGTGCGCAGCATGAAGTCGTCACGGTCGATGGCGATCTCCTTGGCGAATCGCGGCACGATCTTCACCTGAACCACCGTGAAGTGGCCGCCAAGGTCGTCGCCGACCACTTCTTTGACGGCCTCGGCGTCGGTGTAGATGGTGGCGTCGATCACGAAGTCCTGGTTTTCGCCCCGCGCCGAGCCGGTGTTTTTCCTGGCCGCGCCGAAGACGAGGATGGCGGTCACGAGAAAAATGCTGAAAAACCTTGAGAACATCCGGGAGGCCTCACCACGATTATAGCGGTTACGCGATCGCAAACCAGCCCCTGCTACAATGGGGCTTCACACACATTGGGGAGTACTCTCAACATGGATGAAAAAGAGCGCGCACGCGCTTTAGATGCGGCTTTGGGCCAGATCGAAAAACAGTTCGGCAAGGGTTCGATCGTGCGGCTCGGATCCAAAGACGCCGTCGTGCCGGTGTCGGTGATTTCGACAGGTTCCATTTCATTGGACGCAGCGCTGGGCGTGGGCGGGGTCCCCCGCGGGCGCATCTGCGAGATCTTCGGTCCGGAATCCTCGGGCAAAACCACCATCGCGCTCCAGGTCGTGGCCGAGGCGCAGAAAAAGGGTGGGATCGCCGCGTTCATCGACGTCGAGCACGCGCTGGACCCGATCTACGCGCGCAAGCTGGGCGTCGACGTGGACAACCTGCTGGTCTCGCAGCCGGACTACGGTGAGCAGGCTCTGGAGATCACTTCGCACCTGATTTCCAGCGGCCAGATCGACGTGCTGGTGGTGGACTCGGTGGCCGCCCTGGTGCCCAAGTCCGAACTCGATGGCGAAATGGGCGACAGCCATATGGGTGTGCAGGCACGGCTTATGTCGCAGGCGCTGCGCAAGCTTACGGGCGCGGTCAACAAATCGCGCACCTGCCTGATCTTTATCAACCAGATCCGCGAGAAAATCGGCGT
>DATJYJ010000393.1:0-3822 GCA_035578025.1 Verrucomicrobiia bacterium | reverse complement strand
ACCTTGTGATCGCCTTCCGCATGAACCTTCCCGAAATTATCTTCATTGAGGAAGTAATCCCCCACGATCAGCCGGTCCTCGTTGTTGCTGAGCACAAGGTTGTGCGGGCCGGTGTCTTTCCCGTAACTGACCACCGAAAGCTGTTTCAGATTGGCGCGGATCGTGGTGTCGAGCATGCCCACCTGACCGGCCTGAAAGAGGGCGAAGATCAGGCGATTTCCTTCGCGCGGGATCGCCATCAACTGGCCCATGCCGCCCCTCACCGGTGTGTCGACGTGCGGCGTTACGGTTGCGCAATCGAATGCGGCGGTCGCGGTACCGGCTATGGGATCGATCAGGTAGATGTGGCCGTCGAACATGCCGGAAACGTAGCCGTAGCCATGACGATCGTTGGGGATCATCTTGACGTCCATGGTGCCTTGTGCCGGGCCGCCTTCCGGCGAATTGATGTCGATGGTTTTCGTGATCAGCCGCCGTTTGTAATCCCAGATGCGTACTGAGCCGCGCAGGACCGGATCGCCGGGCACCACATTCAGGGTGCTGGCCGGCAGGATGAAATCCGCGGTCATCATGAGGTTCAGATCCGGGCGGGCCGAAATGCCGTGCGGGTTGAAGCCGTCGAGCGGCGGCGAGGCGGGCCATTCCTGGAACAGGGATACCGTGCCGAAATGGTTGGCGACGAAATGCAGGGAACCGTCAAACTCCGCTACCCGTCCGGGCGCGGTCCCGTCGGCCGCTCCCATTTGCGAAATGAGGAAGCCGCCCTCCGGCAGCGGCAGAAAATCGTCGGTGATGCTGGATTGCACGGCTTTGGCGGAAAAGAGAAAACGCGGGTGACGCTTGTCGGTCACGTCGAAGAAGAAGATGCCGTTCTGGCCCTTGAGCAGGCTGAGCAGGCCGCCGCAGCCCAGGATCCTCTGATCCGCCGAGAGATGGCAATGATGCGGCTCGTTGCCGATATTCCCGGGAGGCGGCACCGGCACGGTAGTGATGACCTGGCCGTAGTTCGCCGAATTCTCGTCGAAGTCGATCACGGCCAGAAAATCCGGCGCCACGCGGGCCTGATCGCCGGCCCATACATAGAGCACGGTATCCCTTCCGTGGTTGTCCCCGTGATCGGCATGGATTGGAAGGAGGGTCAGCGTGGACAGCACCGCCGACAACGTGAGTTGTGTTCTCAATCGCACGTTCGTTGGTCCCTTTCGGTTTTGATAGCCCTGCTCAATTAGGGCAGGAAACCTCACCCAGTATTGGCTTTCCCCGTTGCCAGACTTCGCCTTGCAGCGCGCGTCGGCTCCCTGATCTGTCGAAGTATATCCGATTCTTTCGGAGTTGCTCTGAGGTTTTTCCGATCCGAATGGGCGCTGCCGCACACCTGCGCCGCTCTACCCAAGCAATCTCATGCCACTCATACTATCGCTCGCGGGTCGCATGTCCGGAGGCCGGCCGGTGTCCGTTGCTGCGAGAATGAAATTCACGCGACGAGGCGTGAACGACGATCTGGGAGGTCGTGTCACATGTGGATTGCAAAGTTAGCGCTTCTATTACTGATTTGTGCGCCGGCCAATGGACAGTTGCGGATCATCGCGATCGGCGCGCACCCTGACGACTGCGATATCAAGTTCGCGGGAACCGCCGCCAAATTGGCCAAGGCCGGCAACGCGGTGAAGTTTCTCTCCGTGACGAACGGCGATGCGGGGCACCAGACGCAACGCGGCACGGAGCTGGCGAAGCGCCGCTACGCGGAGACGCAGCTATCGGCGAAGCGGCTGGGCATCGCCGAGTACCAGGTCCTGAACAATCATGACGGGGAGCTGCTGCCGTCGCTGGAAGTACGCAAACAAATTATCCGAGCGATCCGGCTGTGGAAAGCCGATATCGTGATTGCGCCGCGTCCCAACGACTATCATCCCGATCACCGGTATACCGGGGTGCTCGTGCAGGATGCCGCGTACATGGTTGTGGTGCCGAACGTGGTTCCGGAGGTGCCGGCGCTGCGCAAGAACCCGATCTTTCTTTATTACGAGGATGGATTCCAGAAGCCGGCGCCCTTCCGGCCCGACGTAGTGGTGGCCATCGACGATGTTTGGGATAAGAAGATCGACGCGCTGGATGCCCACGTATCGCAAGTCTACGAATGGCTGCCGTGGGTGGACGACCGCCTCGCGCAGGTGCCGCAGGATGGGGCGGCGCGCAGGAAGTGGCTTTCGGAGACACGCGGGCAGAGGATCAGCGAACCTGTCAAGGCGGCGCTGGCAAAGCGATACGGCGCACAGGCGGAGGGCGTCCGGCACGCCGAGTCATTCGAATTGTGCGAGTACGGGCGGAGGCCGGAGATCGCGGCGCTGCAGGAGATGTTCCCGAAGTAGGGCGCCCGGGCGGACCCACGCGATCACCGGCGCGGCATCTGCGAACGCACCGCCAGAATGAGATCGTGCGGCTGCCCTTCGTGTGCGCCGCTGTAGTAACCCACCTGGGTCCCGGGTTTGAAGAAGAACGCGGCGCCTTCCTTCACCGGGTGGCGGATCTCACGGCCCGCTTCGTCCAATCCGGCCACCATCTCGCCGCTCCCGCGCAAGAGCAGGTAGATCTCCTCCTCCGCGGGATGGCGGTGCGGGATGTTGGTTCCGCCGGGCGCGAAATCCATGATGAACAGGCTGTCCATCACGTAAGCCGCGGCCAGCTTGTCCCGCTTGCTCGAGGTGAGCCCCATCAGCAGCTTGAATTGCGTGGTCGGGCCGTGCTGGCCCAGCACCTGTAGTGCCACGTCGCCGGCGTTGGCGAGCAACAAGGCCGGCGTCGGCTGAACTTCGATCCCCACCGGGATCCGATATCCCATTACGATCACCCGCAGCGGCGCGGCCGACGAATTGGCCACGCCGTGGCGCACGCCCGCCGGCAAATAGGCGAAGTCGTCCTTCCGGATGGGCGATTGCTCCTGCCCGTACAGCAGGGTTCCGCTTCCTTCGACGACATAGTAGATCTGCTCTTGGTCCGGATGCTGCACCATTGCGCTCGATGTGCCCGGGCCTAGCGTGAGCTCGCCGTATCGGACGACGCTCCTGAGCTGTTCGGCATCGCGGTCGCCGGCCCCGAAGAGCGGTTTGTAGGACGCACCGCTCGCTCCGGCAGTCAATTCGTCGGGTTGCGGACGCACCTCGGGGAGATTGCGCCGCAGGAAGCCCACGTCCGCGGCGCTTGCCAATGACGCCAGAGCCAACAGGCCGGCCAACCGATGCTTCGACATTTCCAACCTCACTGATAGGACACGCAATTGCACCACTTGCCATTCTCATCGAAGTGCGGCCAGGCGCCGCCGGGAGCGAATCCGGAGACGATCATGTCGTCGAATATCGGAGTCGGCTCGAAGTATCCGGGGCGGCGCAGGTGCTGCTTCACGACATCGTCGTTGAGTTCCAGCCCCAGGCCGGGAGTCTCCGGCACGGCCACGTACCCGTTCTGGATGATCGGTTTCGGCACGCCCTTCACCAGGTCCTGCCACCAGGGCATGTCGAGAGCATGATTCTCCATGGCGAGGAAGCTCCGGAACGTCGCCGCGCAATGATAGCCGGCGAATGCGCCCACCGGCGACCCGGCGTGATGCATGGCGACCTGAATGCCCGCCGCATCGGCCGCGTCGGCGATCCGTTTGGTCTCGATCAACCCTCCCGAAGTCTCGATGTCGGGGTGGATGGCGTCAACCGCCTGATTTTCGAGGAGGCGATCGAAACCGTTGCGGAGTCCGAAAATGTCCTCGCCGGTGAGGATCGGCGTCGTGGTGGCCGCCTTGATCTCCTTCAGGCCCTGCCAGTTGGTCCACGG
>DATJYJ010000392.1:0-9062 GCA_035578025.1 Verrucomicrobiia bacterium | reverse complement strand
CGGCCTGGATTTTGTTCCGCTGCGCAGCGAACGGTACGACCTGGTGATGCGGCGCCGCACCGCGGACCTGCCCGCCGTCAAGGCGTTTCTCGACGTTCTCCAGCGCGCCACCCTGCGCCGCAAACTGGAAGTGCTCGCCGGGTACGACACCTCGGAAACGGGGGCGGTGATTGCCTGACCGCGCCGCCTTCGCCATCGTCCTGCTCACGGCAGCGATTGCCGCCGGATGCGCGCACTCGGCCGCCAACGGCACGTTGACGGTTTCCGTGGCCGCCAGCCTCCAGAACGCCATGGCCGAGATCGCGCCCTCTTTCGAGCAGTCGCACCATGGCGTCCGTCTCGTATTCAACTTCGGCGGGTCGGGCGCCCTGGAGCAGCAGATCGAGAACGGCGCGCCGGCCGACGTCTTCTTTTCCGCGGCGCCGCAGCCCATGGACGCACTCGCTGCAAAGGGCATGATCCTTGCCGGCACCCGGCGCGACCTGCTGCGCAACCAGATCGTGCTGATCGCTCCGAAGAGCAGCGCCGCGCCGGTTTCGTTCCGCGACCTGCCCGGCGAAGGCGTGAAGCTGATCGCGCTCGGCAATCCCGAGAGCGTGCCGGCCGGCGACTACGGGCGTCAGGTCCTGGAGTCGCTACAGCTCTGGAACGCGGTGCAGCCGAAACTCGTGCTCGCCAAGGACGTGCGCCAGGTGCTGAGCTACGTGGAAACGGGCAACGCCGACGCCGGGATCGTCTACGCCACCGACGCCCGCGAATCCGCCGGCGTGCGCGTGGTGGAGGCCGCGCCCCCGGCCAGCCATCAGCCCGTGGTCTACCCGGTCGCGGCAATCCGGGGCTCGCGCAACACTGCCGCCGCCAAAGCCCTGATCGCACATCTGGCCTCCGCCCCCGCCGCGGAGGTCTTCGCGCGGCACGGCTTCATCATGGTCGCGCCGTGATCTCCGCCGGACTCTCACCGCTCTGGATCTCGATCGCGACATCCGTCACCGCGACTGCTCTGGCTTTCTTCTTCGGCATCGCGGCCGCGGCGGCCATGCATCGCTACGAGGGCCGCGCGCGGGGATTCCTGGATGGCGTGCTGACGCTGCCGCTGGTGCTGCCGCCCACGGTGGTTGGGTTTTTCCTTTTGCTGATCTTCGGACGCCGCAGCGCGATCGGCCAGTTTCTGGAGCACATCGGCGTGAGCATCGCTTTTTCCTGGCCCGGGACCGTGGTCGCCGCCGCCGTGGTCGCGTTTCCCCTGATGTACCGCGCTGCGCTCGGAGCCTTCGAGCAGGTGAACCCGAACCTGCTGGGCGCCGCGCGCACACTCGGCGCGAGCGAATGGCGCACCTTTCGCCGCGTCCTGCTCCCCCTGGCCCGTCCGGGCGTGATGGCAGGCGTGGTTCTGACCTTCGCGCGCGCTCTGGGCGAATTCGGCGCCACGCTCATGCTGGCCGGCAATATCCCCGGACGAACGCAAACCATGCCGATGGCCATCTTTTTTGCGGCCGATTCCGGCGATATGCGCGGCGCCCTCAACTGGGTGCTGCTGATCGTGCTGCTCTCGCTGGCCAGCATCGCCGCCCTGAACTACTGGACCCCCGTGCGCCGCGTCCCCGCGTGGGGCAGTTCCCCGGCCTGCCCCGCTTCCGAACATGCCGCGCTCCTCGCCCCAGGAGCCCTCGCCGTCGATGTCCGCAAAAGCTATCCCAGCTTCAACCTTGCCGCCGCCTTCTCCGCGGGCGGCGGACCCTTGGGTCTTCTCGGCGCCTCCGGATCCGGAAAGAGCATGACGCTGCGTTGCATCGCGGGTCTCACCAGGCCCGATAGCGGCTCCGTTCATCTGAACGGCCGCGTCCTGCTGGACACTAACGCCGGCATCGACCTGCCCCCGGCCGAGCGCCGCATCGGTATCGTCTTCCAGGACTACGCTCTGTTTCCGCACCTCACCGTGCGCGAGAATATCGCGTTCGGCCTGCGCGGCCAGCCGGAGCGCGTGGCCCACTGGCTGAAGGCCATGCAGATCGAAGCGCTGGCCGACTGTCATCCCGGCGAGCTTTCCGGCGGCCAGCGCCAGCGCGTGGCGCTCGCCCGCGCGCTCGCCATGGACCCGGAAGCGCTGCTTCTCGACGAGCCTTTCGCTGCTCTCGATCCCCACCTGCGCCGGCAAATGGAGGAGCAACTCCGCGACACACTCGCCTCCTACCGCGGCGTCACCGTCTTCGTGACCCACGACCGCGATGAGGCCTACCGGTTCTGCCAGGATCTGGCCGTGCTCTCCGAGGGCCGCGTGGCTGCGATCGGTCCCAAGCGCGAGATCTTCGCGAACCCAGGCACCGTGGCCGTCGCGCGCCTCACCGGGTGCAAGAACTACGCCGAAATCACGCCGTCCGGACCGGAGCACGTGAGCGTCCCGGGCTGGAACTGCACGCTGCGTGTGCATGGACCGGTCCCGGAGGACGCCGGGTACCTCGGCATTCGCGCCCACGACTTCCGCCTGGTCGAACGTGGGGACACGGAAAACACCTTCCCGTGCTGGCCCGTGACTGCAGTGGAGGCCCCGTTCGAGACCACCATCTACCTGCGCCTGCACGCGCCGCCCGCCGGCGGAGAACCCGCGCACCTGGAAGCCGAGGTCTCCCGCGAGGTCTGGGCCGAATTGCGCGAGCGCCCACGCCCGTGGTATCTCCACGTGGATCCCGCGCGCCTGCTCTTCCTCCGTAGTGCGGACGCTAAGATAGATCCTGCATGACCCGCGACCTGCCGCCCTTCCGGGCCGACCACGTCGGCAGCCTCCTCCGCCCGCCGGCTCTGAAAGAAGCCCGCGCCCGCCGCGAGCGCGGCGAGATTCCCGCCGAAGCGCTCCGTGAAGCCGAAGACGCGGCCATCGAGCGCGTCATCGCCCGCCAGGCCGAGATCGGACTGCGCTCCGCCACCGACGGCGAGTTCCGCCGCGCCATGTGGCACTTCGATTTTCTGGAGCGCCTCGACGGCGTCGAATCGTTCCGCGCCGCCCACGGCATCGCCTTCCACGGCGGCATCGAGACCCAACCCAAGGGACTGCGCGTGGCCGGCAAGATCGGCTTCTCCGGCCATCCCATGCTGGAGCATTTCCGCTTTCTGCGCGATCGCACCAAAGCCGTGCCGAAGATGACCATCCCTTCGCCCAGCGTGCTGCATTTTCGGGGCGGGCGCGCCGCCATCGGCCACGACGTCTATCCCGATATGGAGGAATTCTACCGCGACCTGGCCCTGGCCTATCGCGGCGCGGTGCAGGCATTCGCGGATGCCGGCTGCCGCTATCTTCAGCTCGACGAAGTCAACCTTGCCTATCTCTGCGACCCCGAGCAGCGACGCCTCCTCAGCGAGCGCGGCGACGATCCGGAGCGGCTTCCCGCCATCTATGCGCAGATGATCAACACGGCCATCGAGAATCGGCCCGCCGACATGATCGTTACCATGCATCTCTGCCGCGGCAATTTCCGCTCGAGCTGGATCGCCCAAGGCGGCTACGAGCCGGTCGCCGAGATCCTGTTCAACCAAATCGGCGTGGACGGATACTTCATGGAGTTCGATACCGAGCGCGCCGGAGGTTTCGAGCCGCTCCGCTTTGTGCCCAGGAGCAGGAGGGTGGTTCTCGGGCTGGTCAGTTCCAAGACGGGAGCGCTGGAGCCGGCCGCCGAATTGCAGCGCCGCATCGACGACGCGTCGCGATTTGTCGGCCTCGAACAGCTCTGCCTCAGCCCGCAGTGCGGCTTCTCCAGCACCGAGGAAGGCAATCTCCTGACCGAGGACGAGCAGTGGGCCAAGCTCGCGCGGATCGTCGAAGTTGCGCGTACCGTCTGGGGCGGTTAGCGCAGCTCCTCGGACGCGATTTGAAATCCGGTGTTGGCCGCTGGAACGCCGGCGTACAAGGCGATCTGTAGCAGCACTTCCTCGAGGTCGCAGGGCTCCAGTTCGTGCTTGAGTCCCGTCCGCACGTGCAGGCGGAATTCCTCCCATCGTCCCAGCGATGCGGTCACCGCCAGCACCAGCAGGCGTCGTGTCCGGTCGTCCAGTCCCGGCCGCTGCCAGATGCCGCCCCACACCGAAGACGTAATCAACTCCTGGAAGGCGCGCGTGAACTCGGTGGTGCCTGCGACCGCGCGGTCCACGTGCGCATCGCCCAACATCCGGCGGCGCTTTTCAAAGCCGGCGGCGAGCGCGTCCGTCGGCGCCGCTACCAGGAACCGCGCCAGCACCGCGTTGAAGGACCGGGGCCGCTCCACGTTCGAGAGGTGAGCCGTGGGCAGATGTTCCACCCGGGCATGCGGAATCTCGCGCGCGATCGGTTCCCCGTGCTCGGGCCACGGCGTCGACATGTCGCGGTCGCCGGCGATGATCAGCGCCGGCGTCCGGATACCGGCCAGCAGGGACGTCTGGTTCAGGTCGCGGACTGCCGCGCAGCACCCGGCGTATCCCACCGGATTCGTGGCCAGCAGCACGCGCCGGATGTTGGCGACCGCAGGCCTGCCGGACGCCAGGCTCTCCGGCGTGAAGAACCGCTGCATCACCGCATCCGCCACCGCCGCGATGCCCTGCTCCAGCACCGTCGTCCGGCGATTCTCCATGATGTTCGGGTCGAGATAGCGCGACGAAGTGTTGGCAAGCACCAGGGCGGTCAGGCGATGCGGCGCGAACGCCGCGAGCCACTGCCCGATCATGCCGCCGATCGAGAGCCCGCAGAACGCGAACTGCCGAATGCCGAGCGCATCGGCGAGCGCGAGCACGTCCCGCCCCAGCCGTTCGATGGTGTACTCGCCGGGCGTCGCGTCGCTCGCTCCGTGCCCGCGCAGGTCGTAGCGGAGCACGCGAAAGCGGCTCTCCAGGTGCGCCGCCTGCGCGTCCCACTGGCTGTGATCGCATCCCAGCGAATGCGAAAAGATCAGCACGGGCGCGTCATCGGCGCCCTGCATCTGGTAGTAGTGCCGTGTTCCGGCAGTCTCAATCAGAGGCATCGTTGTCTTCCAGTAGCCGCTTGCGAAAGTCTTCCGCCGCGCCGACACAGTCTCCGGCACCCGGCGCCGCCGCCAGATTCGCGCGCATCCGTTCGGGATAAACGGTCAACCCTTCGATCGCGCCCGTCATCGCCGCCAGCGCGCTGCCCGTGGCCCCGACGATCTCCACCATGGCCGGCCACTCCGCCTGCCATCCGCCCGCGGCGCGCTCGTGTTCCTGGACCATCCCCGCGAGGAACGCCGCCACCAACCCCGGCGTGCGATTCGCGGCCGCCAGCGCGATCACGCAGCCCGCGGGATTCCGCTTGCCGGGCATCGCCGAAGATCCGCCGCCCGGCTCGGCTGCCTCACCCACCTCGTGCTGCATGAGCAGCGCGATATCGCGCGCGATCTTCCCCAGCGCGCCGGTGTAGATGCCGCAGTGGGCCGCCAGCGCCGCCAGCCGGTCGCGATGCGTGTGCCATGGCGTGGAGTCCGGCAGGTCCAGTTCGCCGGCCAGTTCGCGCGCCAGCGCAGGGCCATCCGCGCCGTACGAGGCGAGAGTCCCGGAAACGCCGCCGAACTGCAGCCGCAGCGCCTCCTGGAACGAGCCGTCCAGCCTCCGCCAACTCCGGTGGACCAGGCCGTACCACCCGGCTGCTTTGTAGCCGAAGGTGGTCGCCGTCGCCGGTTGCAGCAGCGTCCGCGCCACCATCACCGTCTGCGCGTGCCGCTCCGAAAACTCCCGCAGGGCTTGCGCCAGCCGCCCGTGATCGCGGGCCAGAATCGGCTGAGCCCGCTTGAGCAGCAGGATCATCGCCGTGTCGATCACGTCCTGGCTGGTGGCGCCCCAATGCACAAAGCGCGCGCTCGGCTCGTCGATCTCACGCAGGCGCGCCGCGAGCGCGTTGACCAGGGGAATCGCCAGGCTCGCCGACTCTCTCGATGCCCGCGCGATCCCGGCGGCATCGAACCCATCCGGCGCCGCGGCCCGCGCAATCGCATCGGCCGCGGCGGGCGGAATCATTCCCATCCGCGCCTGCGCCCGCGCCAGCGCCGTTTCGAATGCGAGCATCGCCTCCAATACCGACCGGCCGGAGAATAGCTCCGCGAGTTCGTCCGTGGTGGCGAGGCTGTGCAGCATCCTAAATATCGAAGAAGACCGTCTCCCGCTCGCCCTGCATGCGGATTTCGAAATTCCACTGGCCCGGCGCGTCGCGGTCGGGCCGCGCCAGCAGGGTTGCGCGCCGCTCCTCGGGAACCAGCGCCAGAACGGGGTCCTCGGCAAGCGCCGGATCGCCCTCGAAGTAGACGCGCGTCACCAGCCTCACCAGCATCCCGCGCGTAAACAGCGAGACGTTGATGTGCGACGCCTGGCAGCCGCCGCGCCCGTCGGGCACGCGCCCTGGCCGCACGCTGTCGAAGGTGCACGCCCCGCCGGCGTCCGTGGCGAGCCTGCCGAAACCGCAGAACGACGGGTCAGGTTCCTTCTCCTGCGTGTCGGCCGGGTGGTGGTATTTGCCCGAAGCATCGGCCTGCCACAGTTCGATCATGCCGTCCGGCACCGGCGCGCCGTCGCCATCCAGCACGCGGAAGCGGAGTCGGATGTGCTCGCCCCTGGCTTCAGGCGACGCGAGACACCCGAGCGCCTGGTTCGTCGTCAGGCCGAAGTGGTAGAACGGCCCGATCGTCTGCGAGGGGATGCCGCACAGCCGGCTCATGGCTGCTCCTCGAACGGCGTCGCATCGCAACCCCGCAGCACGATATCGAAGTGGAAGCCGAGCGCCCACTCCGGCTGCGTCAGGTCCGGATCGAACTGCGAGACCAGCCGCTGCCGCGCCCGCTCGTCCGGAATCGACTGCGTCATCGGATCGAAAGCAAACAGCGGGTCGCCGGGAAAGTACATCTGCGTGATCAGCCGCGTCAGGAAACACGGCCCGAACAGCGAGAAGTGGATGTGCGCCGGGCGCCACGCGTTCGGATGGTTGCGCCACGGATATGCGCCGGGCTTGATGGTGACGAACTGGTAGTTGCCGTCGCTATCCGTGATGGCCCGGCCCGCACCCGTGAAGTTCGGGTCGAGCGGCGCGGGATGATCGTCCCGCGAATGAAAGTACCGGCCGGCGGCGTTGGCCTGCCAGATTTCGACCAGCGTGTGCGGGATCGGGCGTCCGCCTTCATCGAGCACCCGGCCGGCTACAATGATCCGCTCGCCGATCGGATCCGCGGCGTGCTGGCGCGTGAGATCGTTGTCGGTCTCGCCGATCGGATTGTGGCCGTAGAGCGGCCCGGTCAGCTCCGAAAGCGTGTGCGGCAATGGAATCGGCGCCATCGCGGGCGCCCGCCGTACGTTTGCCGCGTAGGCCGGATACGCCGTCGGCGGCTGATCGCCGGATTTTGCGGGTGGGTAGATTTTCAAGCGGCTGTCCCTCCATGGGCTCGTGCGGTGCGGTTGTTCAGCTCGCGAAGCGCCTCCAACTCTCCCGCGGATGGCGGCGCGGTTTCGCCAAGCGCGTCCGCAAAGCGAACTCGCCATCCGGTATTCTCGCGCACCGCGTCGCGCGTGACTCCGGGATGCAATGCCGTCACCACGAATTCGTTCGTTTCCGGGTCGGGCTGCATCGTGCAAAGGTCGGTCACCAGCAGGACTGGCCCGGCGGTCGTGATTCCCAGTTCCCTCCGCTCCCGTCCCGTGGGCCCGTGCCCCAGGGTGGTCAGGAAATCCAGCTTCTCCACCATGGCCCGCGGGTTGTGGCGCATCGTGATGAAGATTCGGCCGCAGCACATGGCGATCTCCGTCGCTCCGCCGGCGCCCGGCAGCCGCACTTTCGGCTTCCGGTAATCGCCGATCACCGTGCTGTTCAGGTTTCCGTAGCGGTCCACCTGCGCGCCTCCCAGAAAGCCCAGCGTGATGCGGCCGCCTTGCAGCCAGTAGCGGAACATCTCCGGCACGGACACCGTGGTCAGCGCCGTTTCGCAAAGTTCGCCGTCGCCGATCGAGAGCGGCAACACGGCGGGCTTGGCCTCGATCGTCCCCGATTCGTAGATCAGCGTCAGCCCCGGCGCATGCGTGGCGCGCGCCAGGTTGCAGGCCGCCGACGGCAGGCCGATGCCGACGAAGCAGACGTCGTTGTTGCACAGCGCGCGCGCGGCGGCAATCGTCATCATCTCCGTGGCGGTATGGTTCATCGGCGCAACCCCGCGCGTTCGCCGAACACCTCCGGCCCCTGCTCCAGCACGTGCTCTCTCATCCAGCCGGCGAAACTCTCGCGCTCCCTGGCGATCTCGTCCCAGGCTACGTAGAAGGCATTATCGCGCGAATAGTAGCCGTGAGCATAGGACGGATGCGCGCCGCCCGGGACCACGGCGATCGCGGTCACCGTCCACGAGGGCAGTACGATCGCGTTCGGGCTGCGCGCGTCGAGCTCGTCCGCCACCTCTTCCACCGTGACCAGGGACCTCCGCGCCGCCAGCACCGCCTCCTTCTGCACGCCCACGATGCCTTCCAGCAGCATGTTGCCCTGCCGGTCGGCGCGCTGCGCGTGAATGATGGCGACGTCCGGACGGTGCGCCGGCACACACGCCAGCGGCTCGCCCGTAAACGGACACGCGACGAACCGGATATGCGCATTCACTTCCGGCAGTGCCGTGCCGCGATATCCGCGGAAGAACGCGCTGGGAATCCCCGCGGCCCCGGCGGCGTAAGCGTTGGCCATCGCCGCGTGGCTGTGCTCCTCGATCTCCAGCGGGTTTGGCCAGTCGTGCTCCACCGCGTCGCGCAGCCGGTACAGCGACCCCACGCCCGGATTGCCGCCCCACGAAAACACCAGCTTTCGCGCGCAGCCGCTGCCGATCATCTGGTCGTAGATCAGGTCCGGCGTCATGCGGATCAGCGTGAGGTCGCGGCGTCCCTGCCGGATGATCTCGTGGCCGGCGGCAAAGGGAATCAGGTGGGTGAACCCTTCCAGCGCCACCGTGTCGCCATCGTGAACGAGCGTGGAAATTGCCGTGTGCAGCGGTAGAAACGACGCCATGCGTGCTTGACTCAGCGTGTCCGATTATCGTACAAGTCAACGAGTAATCGCCATGCCGACTGCCTAC
>DATJYJ010000391.1:0-4944 GCA_035578025.1 Verrucomicrobiia bacterium | reverse complement strand
GGACTCGCGCGCCCTCCCGCACCCCCACGTAGTTGACCGCCGAGAGCACCGCGATGAGAACAATCGAAACCGCCTTGCTCTCCGCCGGGCTGAGTGGCACGAAGTAGCCGGCATAAATCGAGAACGTCACCGCCAGCCATGCGCTTCCGCCGGCCAGCACTGCCAGCATGAACGTCCAGGCGCACACGAATGCCGCGAGCGGCCCGTACGCCTCGCGCAGATACACGTAGTGGCCGCCTGTCTCGGGCATCATCGCGCCCAGTTCGGCATAGGCGAGGGCGCCAAAGAACGACAGCACGCCCGCGACCACCCAAACCGACAGGATGGCCGTCGCCGAGGGCAGGCTCCTCGCGATCAGATTCGGGAGCACGAAGATGCCGGACCCGATCACGATGCCGATCACGACGGCAGTCGCGTCCCACATCCCCAGCTTGCGAGGGAGATCGCCCTCCACCCTCACGCGCCCCCGCCAAGACGCTGCCCGGTGTATTTCTCCACCGCGTCCAGGTTGATGGAAACGCCCAGTCCGGCGCCGGCGGGGATGGGCAGCATCCCTTCGGCATCCAGCTTCCATGGAGTCTCCACCAGCTCATCGATGAACGGCGATCCGGTCAGATACTCCACCAGGTCCGTGCCCGGGAACGCGGAAGCCATTTGGAGGTCGGAAGCCAGGCCCAGTGCTGTGTTCCACCCGTGCGGGATGAACCGCACGCCTGCGTCCTGGGCCATCCATGCGATCCGCCGCTCCTCGCTGATACCGCCGCATTTCGTCACGTCCGGCTGCACAATGTCGAATGCCCGTTGCTCGAGCCACGGCGCGAAGGATTGCCTGCGGGTCAACACCTCGCCCCCGGAGATCGGCAGGGGAGAACTGTTGCGCAGCAGCACGTAATCGTGCAGATTGTCGGGCGGCAGCGGCTCCTCGAACCAGTACACCTCGTAGCCGGCGAGCATTCGCGCGGTGCGCGCCGCCCACTTGTAGTCCTGGCGCCAGAAGGCATCGCTCGCGCCCGCATCCACCATCAGGAGCGATTCCTTGCCGACCGCGCTCCTGGCCGCGCAAACGATCTCCTCGTCGTAGGCGTAGCTCTGCTTCCCAAACGGTCCCCAGCCGATCTTGAACGCGCGGAACCCCTGCGACCGTACTTGCGTCAGTTGCTCCGCCAGCGCGGCGGGCTCGCGCATCAATAGCGATGCGTACGGCCGCACGCGTTCGCGATACCGGCCGCCGAGCAGGCGTCCCACGGGCTGCCCCGTCACCTTGCCCAAAATGTCCCACATGGCGATGTCAATCCCGCTGATCGTGTGCGTGATCGATCCTCCGCGGCCCATCCAGAACGTGTTGGCGTGCAGCTTCTCGCTCACCCGCTCGGGCTCCAGCGGATTTTCGCCGAGGTACAGCGGTTCCAGCACTCCCAGCGCGCCGCGCACGAGCTGATCGTTGGTGAACACTGACCCCCAGCCGGTGATTCCCTCGTCCGTGAGCACGGCGACAAGGGTGTGGACGCAGTCCTCGGGCCGGATCTCGTTCGACCATCCGCCTTCCGGCGTCCCGTGGCGCAGGCCCGCCGCCTGAATTCCCGTAATCTTCATCGCTGCAACCTTGACGAGAGTATAATCGGACGCATGTTGCGCCGCAATTTTATCGGCAGCATGCTCGCCGGCGCCGCCTTGGCGCCGTCCTCGCGTGCTCAACAATTGGTCCAGCCCGCCGCAGGCGGAGTCTTCATCGAGCGCCCCGCCGACGGGCAGCCGCACAAGGGAAAAGTGCTGTTGGCGCTCCAGGCCCACTCCGACGACATTCCGCTCTCCGCCGCGGGCACCGTGGCCAAGTTGATCGAAGAGGGATACACCGGCTACCTCGTCCGCGCAACCAACGACGACATGGGCGATGCGCAGGGCCTCGGCACGCCCGGTACCATCGGTGAGAATGTTCTGGGAAACGAGCGCGATAACGCGGAGATTGCCCGCATTCTGGGCTGCAAGGACCACTTCGACCTGAACTACAACAACCACCGCATGGCCGACGTCTCGCTGAACGAGGTGATCTGCCGGCTTATTTTTCTGATCCGGCTGGTCAAAGCCGACACCGTGGTCTGTTGGGACCCCTGGGCCCACGACGAGGAGAATCCGGACCACTACATGGTGGCCCGCGCCGTAGAGGCCGCGTGCTGGATGGCCGGCCGCGCCCACGACTACCCCGAGCACTTCGCCGCCGGCCTCGCGCCGAAGACCGTGCAGGACAAGTACTACTTCGCCCGCCGCCCGGAAATCACGCGCGTGGTAGACATCAGCCGCCAGATCGATAAGAAGATCGACGCCAATCGCGCGAACGTCGCCAAGGGTCCGGCCGGCCACCTCGGTTCACGCCTGCGCGCGGAGCTGGCGGCGCGGAATCAGCGACTCCCGCTGCTGGGCGATGACGACGTCACGGCCGACCGCAACTACATCCGGGAATTCGCCATGACGCGCAGCCGCGAGCTGGGCAAACAGTACGGCGTCGAATACGCCGAGGTCTTCCACTACGTCCGCCCCGGCGCTTCGGGCGCGGATCGCGACCCGCGCGTCGAAGCCTACATCAAGGAGCACGTCGTCACGGGGAAGTGAGCGCGCACGCCACGACGGTCATCCCGCGCTCGCCCTCGGCTTCCAGTGCGTCGAGCGCTTTGTTCTCCAGGCCTTCCGCATCGAGCTCCACGGCGCATCGGGCCATCTCCTGGTCCGTGGCGCCTACGTAGCACAGCTCGCACGCCACCAGGGTCTGCTCCCCGATCCGCGTCACCGGACCGAACGTCCGGCAGGTGACCGGCCGCGCATCGTAAAGATCGCAGCAGCCGGTATAGGGATCGAGCGCCGGGCAGGCCATCTCGTCCATCTCGGGCGGCAGTTTGTCTTCGTCGAACAGCTCGCCGCTGGCCGGATCGCCCGGATAGAGGGGCGCAATCGCCGCCACGTAGGCGTCGGCCCGCTCCCGGACCGCTGCTGCGCGCCGCGGATCCTTTTGGGCAAGCGCGGCCAGCCCCGCACGCAGACGCAGTGCGTCGAGCTGTGAAATCGCGAACGGCCCGATGCAGCACTCGGTGCAACCCGGACGGCAGACCAGCCATTCCCCGCTGCGGCGCGCCGCCTCCTCCATGGTCGCCGCAATCGTGTCCAGCAACTGCCGGTCTGCGTCTTGAATCTGAACCAGTCCTCGCACGAGCGCCTAGCTCCACTGTAGCGCAGGCCTCTAGGCCTGCAATCAGCAGAACAACCACGCAACCAGTTCGAGAACGGCGGAACCGCCGATGATGATGATGATTGGATCAGTTGGCATGCCTTATTGATCGGCATGCCGGCCGTGCAACTTTAGGGTCTTTGTCTTACATTATGGGCATCATGCACCGCAGTCTCGCCTTACTCGCCCTGGCCTTCACCTCGAGAGCCGCCGATTTTCCCGCCGCCCGCTACGGCGCCGTTCCCGACGGCAAAACCGTCAACACGCGCGCCATCCAGGCCGCCATCGATGCCGCCGCCAAGGCAAGGGGCACCGTCGTTTTCGAGCCGGGCGTGTATCTGACCGGAGCGCTCTTTCTCAAATCGGGCGTATCGCTCCGCGTCGATGCCGGCGTCGAGCTACGCGGCGTACAGGACCTCGCCGCCTACCCGGTGATGCCCACCCGCGTCGCCGGCATCGAAATGCCGTGGCCCGCCGCGCTCGTCAACGTCTATGAACAGTCCAACGTGAAGATCGCCGGCAAGGGCGTCATCGATGGCGACGGCTCCGTCTGGTGGGACAAGTATTGGAAGATGCGCCGCGAGGAGTACGAGCCCAAGGGCCTGCGCTGGGCCGTCGATTACGATTGCCAGCGGCCGCGTCTCATTCAGGTCTACAAATCGGACGGGGTCGCCGTCGAAGGCCTGACTCTCAAGCGGTCCGGCTTCTGGACGGTGCACATCTGCTACTCCCAACACGTGACCGCCGACGGGCTCATCATCCGCAACAATATCGGCGGGCGCGGCCCGTCCACCGACGGCGTGGACATCGATTCCTCATCCAATGTGCTGGTCACCCGTTGCGATATCGAGTGCAACGACGACGCCATCTGCCTCAAGGCCGGCCGCGACGCCGACGGCCTGCGCGTCAACCGTCCCACCGAAAAGGTGCGCATCGTCGACAACACGGTGCGCGCCGGAGCCGCCGGCGTCACCATCGGCAGCGAGACCTCCGGCGGCATCCACGATATCGAGGTCGATGGCCTGCGTGCCTTCAACCCGGTTCCCGCGGGGATCCTGTTCAAGTCGGCGAGCACGCGCGGAGGCACCATCGAGAACATCACCATCCGCAACGTTCAGCTCGAGGGGGTCGCCACACCGGTGAGCGTCACCCTCAACTGGAACCCTACTTACAGCTATGCCAAGATGCCCGACAACGTCACGAATCCTCCCGGCTATTGGCGCGTGCTGACGGAACCCGTTCCCCCCGAAAAGGGCCTGCCGCATTTCCGCAAGGTCACCATCGCCGGCCTGAGAGCCACCGGAGCGCAGCGGGCATTCGCGATCAGCTCCTACGCCGATTCGCCGCTGGAGAATTTCGACCTGCGCGATGTCCAGATCGAAGCCAAGACCGCCGGCAGCATCGCCAACGCCAAAGACTGGACGTTCACCGGCATCGTCCTGAAGACCGCCGACGGCAGTAAGCTGCCATAGCATTCGGGCGTCTTACCGCAAGTCGGGCGGGATCGATCCGGGCGGCACGTAGTAAAGCGTCAGACTCCCAACGCGCTCCTGCGGCTGAAGGTACGTGAACCACGGATGAATGTTGGGATTCTGGTGGTTCAGCCCGTACTCCTGCACCGCCAGCAGCGTCGGGCTTACCGCTGTCCAGCCCTCCGCCGGGTGCAGGGCGCGGATTCCCTGTACCGGCGGCAACCCCGGCCACACCACCAGCCGCTCCGGCGTCAG
>DATJYJ010000390.1:0-3508 GCA_035578025.1 Verrucomicrobiia bacterium | reverse complement strand
TCCTGGACGCGGCCGTAACGGCGAACGCGCAAGAGATCGCTGGTACGGGCGGCAGTCACCACGGTTGAGCCGCGGCCCTCCAGACGCCGGAGGCTGCGAATATCGAAGTGGTCCATGTGCGCGTGCGAAAGAAGAATGAGGTCGATGCGGGGGAGTTCCCGGATATGCAGGGCCGGCTCGACGAGCCGCTTGATGCCCAGCGTGACCGGGCCGAATCGGATGCCGATGCGGCGGCTGAATACGGGGTCGGTCAGGACCGTGACGCCATCGATCTTCAGCAGCACGGTGCTGTGACCGATCCAGGCCGCATGCAGACCCCGGTCGGGCCAAGCCTTGGGATTGGGGCGCAGCGGGGCCGGCCGAATGGGGCGCGTGCGTTCCTCGGTGTATCGCCTCCAAAAGTGAGAAGCTGCACGGAATGCCCAACCACCCCTCGCATGGGCGCTTCGTATCATCTAAGTATGTGATGCACTCACCCGTTCCCAGGTTGCTTGTGCCTATTCGAAGTCTTCCTCGAAGAACTCGTGCGGCCTTTTTTCCATGGGATTGCGGTCGCGCTCAATGATCCTTAATTCCGCACGGCGGATCTTCCCCGAAATGGTTTTCGGCAGGTCGGAGAACTCCAGCCGCCGAACGCGTTTGTAGGGAGCCAGACGCGCGCGAATGAAGGTGAACAATTCACGGGCCAAGTCCTGGCTGGGTTGATAACCGTTGCGGAGGATGAGAAAGGCCTTGGGTACGGCCAATCGCAGAGGGTCGGGGCTGGGGACGACCGCAGCCTCGGCGATCGCGGGGTGCTCGATGAGGGCGCTTTCCAGCTCGAAGGGGCTGAGACGATAATCGGACGCCTTGAAGACGTCGTCTTTGCGCCCGATGCAGGTGATGTAACCATCGGCGTCGCGCGCGGCCACGTCGCCGGTGTGGTAGTAGGCGTGGTCCGCAGGGTCCGTGCGGGCGACGCCATCCTGCACGTATCCCTGCATCAACCCGAGCGGCCGAGGGGACAAGTCGAGGCAGATCTCGCCTTCGCTGGAGGGATTCCCCTGGCTGTCGAGCAGCACCACCTGATAGCCCGGCAGCGTCCGGCCCATGCTGCCCGGTTTGACCGGCTCGCCGGGCGGATTGCCGATCATGGCGGTGGTCTCGGTCTGGCCGTAGCCGTCACGGATGGTCAAGCCCCAGGCTGCGCGGACGCGCTCGATCACCTCTGGATTAAGCGGCTCTCCAGCGCTCAGGACCTCGCGGAGGCGGACGGAATAATCGCCGAGGGGCTCCTGTACGAGCATCCGCCAGACCGTGGGGGGAGCACAGAGGGTGGTCACGCCGAACCGGACGAGGGCTTGCAGCGCGGCGCGTGGGTTGAAGCGGGACTGATTGTAGGCGAACACCGTAGCGCCTGCATTCCAGGGCGCGAAGACGCAGCTCCAGGCATGTTTGGCCCATCCGGGCGAACTGATGTTCCAGTGGAGGTCGCCGGGCTGTAGGCCGATCCAGTACATGGTGGAAAGGTGCCCGACCGGGTAGCTCTGATGCGAGTGCCGCACAAGTTTGGGTTTGGCGGTGGTTCCGGAAGTGAAGTAGAGCAGAAAGGGATCATCGGCCGAGGTGGCTGCGTCCGCCGTGAACGAGCCGGGATAACCGGAGGCGTCTTCGAGAGATTGCCATCCGCCAGCGGCCCCTCCGGCGCTGATCCGAGTATAGGAGCCGGTGAGCGAATCGAACTTCGCGGCCTGCCCGGCTGCCGCGATTACGTGCCGCACGTTTCCGCGGTCCAAACGGTCGCGCAAGTCTTCGGTGGCGAGGAGCGGAGCGGCCGGAATGAGCACGGCTCCCAACTTCATTCCCGCCAGCAAAACCTCCCAGAGCGCGGCTTGATTTCCCAGCATCACCAGGATGTGATCGCCACGCCGAACACCGAGCGCGCGCAGGAAGTTGGCCGCCTGGTTCGACCGGCGGGAGAGCTCCGCGAAGGTGAGCGCGACTTGCGCGCCGCCTTCTTCGACGATGAGGAGCGCGAGGCGCGAGCTGTCCGCGGCCATGACGTCGAAGTAGTCCAGGGCCCAATTGAAGCGGTCCATTTTGGGCCAGGAGAAACCGCGGAGCGCCGCGTGATAATCGGTCCGATGCGCGAGCAGATAATCGCGGGCACTCAGGAACTCGGACACGCTGCTCCTGGGCCATACCTCGCCGGAGATCACTTCTTCCGCCATTCAGCAGCTTTCCCCGGCTGCCCCCACTCCTGATAAAGGCGGATAATCCATTCGCGTGTCTGGTCCATCTGCCAACGGTCAGGAACTGCGATCCGGTTCGTTCGCGCCAGCATCCCCTGGTAGGCTCCGAGCAGCAGGGGCTCGGCTTCGGCATACTTCCTCTGTCCGGCCAGGCTGGCGCCCAGCAGGCTTTCGGCGAAGAAGCGCACTGGGTCGTCGGGCTGCTTCTTCCGGGTGAAATCGACGGCTCCCCGCGCCAGCGGCTCGCTCTCGACGAATTTGCCCTGCGAAACATACACGCGTGCGAGGTCAGCGGCCGATGACATAGTGTCCGGATGTTCCGCGCCCAGGGCGCGCCTCCGCCCATCCAAAGCCTGCAGTCCGTAGGTTTCCGCCAGATCATATTTCCCCTGCAGCAGGTAGAGGGATGACAAATCCACAACGGCCAGAAGCGTGTCGGGGTGCTGAGCGCCTTCCACCCGCCGAGTGACCTCGAGGTTCTGATTCAGGAGGGCTTCGGCGCGGGAGTATTTGCCCTCCGCGGTGTAGACGTCGGCCAGGTTTCTGAGGGAAAGCAGAGTCTTGGGATGCTCAACGCCGAGTACGCGGCGCCGGATTTCTATGGTTTGACTATAGAGTTCCTCGGACGACGCGTATCTGCCTTGCACGTAGTTTACCCACGCCAGATTGTGCAGGGATTGCAGGGTATCGGGATGCTCCGGGCCCAAAACACGCCGCCGAATTTCGAGTACCTGTTTCGCGAGTTCCTCCGCGGCTGCGTAGTTGCCCTGCGCGACGTCTGTGAGGACCAGGTTGTTCATGGTCAATGTCGTGTTGGGATGGTCTGGTCCCAACACACGACGCAAGATCTCCAGCGCCTGACCATAGAGCTCCCGGGCCTGCTCCACTTTGCCCTCCGACCAGTACGCCCAGGCCAGATTGCTGATGGTCTTCGCAGTATCCGGATGTTCGGATCCTAGTACTCTGCGCCGGATGTCTACCAGTTCGCGGTACACGTCTTCAGTCTGGGCGTATTTTCCCTGGTCGTGGTAGACAAGAGCGAGATTGTTCATGGTCTTGAGCGTGTCGGGGTGTTCCGGACCCAAAACCCGGCGCTGAACCTGGAGCAGTTGAGTTCCTAACGCCTCCGCCTGAGGGTGTTTCCCTTGCATGTAAAAGGCGAGCCCCAGGCTCGCCATGGAGGCCAGCGTCTTCGGATGCTCCGGACCCAGTACGCGGCGCTCAATCGGCAGGAGATTGGTCAAAAGAGTTTCGGCCTCCGCGTACTTTCCCTGTTC
>DATJYJ010000389.1:0-10782 GCA_035578025.1 Verrucomicrobiia bacterium | reverse complement strand
ATCAATGGTCGGCATCTTACCGCGCCCCCTTCGAGGGCGTCCGGGTCATCGGGACCCGATGGTCTCGCCGCTGCTATGAAGTCCGCGAGTTCCTGGCCCGCAATCAGATTCCCTACCAATGGCTGGATGTCGAAAGCGCCGACCGCGACCCCGAGGCCGCGCGCACCATCGAAAGCGTCCGCGACCAGCTCGACAAACTGCCCGTGGTGCTTCTCGCCGGCGGCACGGCCCTTGCCGACCCGACCCACGCCGAGCTGGCGGACCGCCTCGGCCTGCGAACCCACTCGGACACCAGCTTCTTCGATCTGGCGATCATCGGTGGCGGACCCGCCGGATTGGCCGCCGCTGTCTACGGCGCTTCCGAGGGACTGAAAACTGTGATCGTGGAGCGCGAGGCCCCGGGCGGCCAGGCCGGGCTCAGCTCCCGCATCGAGAACTACCTCGGTTTCCCGTCCGGCCTCAGCGGAAACGATCTCGCCCGCAGGGCCGTCGCCCAGGCCCGCCGTTTCGGCGCCGAAATCCTCGCTCCGCAAGAGGTGGTCAAGGCCAGAACCGAGGGTCCCTACCGCAACCTCACCCTGGCCGATGGCGGCGAGCTGTCGTGCCATGCCATGGTGATCGCCAGCGGCGTGCAGTGGCGCAAGCTGGACGTCCCCGGCATCGAACGCCTGCAGGGCGCCGGAGTATATTATGGAGCCGGCTCGACGGAGGCCCTCTCCTGCCGCGAGGAAGACGTCTACGTCGTGGGTGGCGCGAATTCGGCGGGGCAGGCCGCGATCAATTTCGCGCGCTACGCCAAAAACGTCGTTATGCTGGTTCGCGGCGAAAGCCTGGCCGCCACCATGTCCCAGTACCTCATCAACGACATCGCACAGACACCCAATATCCGGGTCGAGTGCGGCACCCACGTGGTCGAAGTGCACGGCGAAGATAAGCTGCAAGCCATCTCGATTTCCTGCGCCCGCTCCGGGTCCGTCAGCCGCGTCCCTGCCAGCTCCCTGTTTGTATTCATCGGCGCCGCGCCGCGCACCGATTGGCTCGATGGTTTTGTCGAACGCGACGGCCACGGATTCATCCTTACCGGCCCCGATCTGATCCGGCAAGGCAAACGCCCCCCCGGCTGGTCCCTCGATCGCGACCCGTTCCTGCTCGAAACCAGCGTCCCCGGTGTGTTCGCCGTCGGCGACGTCCGGCACGGATCCGTCAAACGCGTGGCCTCCGGTGTCGGCGAGGGCTCCATCGCCATCCAGTTCGTGCATGCCCATCTCGCGAAGGTCTGATATGGAAGCCTCCGTTGCCCCAACCGGTCTCGCGCAACAGCTCAGGGCCGTTCCCGTTTTCGCCGATCTTTCCGGGGAAAACCTGGCGTGGCTCGCCGCCCGCATGGAGCTGGCCCGCTACAACCCCGGCGAGATCGTCGTCGCGGAAGGTTCTCCGGCCGACCGCATGTTCGTCATCCTCGAGGGCGAAACCCGCGGCCAGCGCGAACAGGCCGCCGGAGACGGCCGCACGTACTCGGCGCGGGCTCACGAAGTGACCGGAATGCTGCCGTACTCCCGCCTGACGCACATTCCTCTGACCGTGCGAGCCGTGTCGCGCGCCGCCATCGCTTCCCTCGCGGCGGCGCACTTCCCGGAGATGTTGGAGCGCATGCCGCAATTGGGGCAGAGGCTGGTCGGCGTGCTGGCCGATCGCATTCGTGAAACCACCAAGGCCGACCAGCAGCGGGAAAAGCTCGCGGCCTTGGGAAAACTGTCCGCGGGCATCGCCCACGAGCTCAACAACCCCGCTGCCGCGGTACGCAACGCCGCCGTCAACCTGCGTCAGGTCGTGGCTGCCCTTCGCGCCGCCAGTCTTGGCCTCGATAAGCGCGGCCTGCCGCCCGAGGACCGGATCTTCCTGGCCAGGACCGAGTGCGACTGGTCGAAGGATCATCCCCCCGCCGCGCTCGATACCATCGAACGCAGCGACCGCGAAGAGGCCATCGGCGACTGGCTGGAGAGCCGGAGCGTTCCCCGCGCGCGCCAGTTGGCTCCCGATCTCGTGGATGCCGGCTGCGACCTGGAATCCTTGCAAGCCCTCGCCGCGCGATTCGATGGCGACGCGCTCGCCGGCGCCATCACCCGCCTCACCGCCTCGTTCACTCTCAGCCGCCTGGTGGAGCAGATTGAGAGCGGGACTTCCCGCATTGCCGACCTGGTACACGCCATCAAGCAGTATTCTTATATGGACCAGTCCCCGGAGCAGGAGATCGACGTTCACGACGGGCTGGAGAATACGCTGATCATGCTGCATTACCGCTTGAAGCACGGCGTCGACGTCGTGCGGGAATACGATCGCTCCGTTCCCCGCATCTGCGCGCGCGGCAGCGAGCTCAACCAGGTCTGGACCAACCTCATCGATAACGCGATCGACGCGATGGAAGGGCACGGCGAGTTGCTGGTGCGGACCCACGCCGAGTTCGGCGGCGTTCTGGTCGAGATTCGGGACAGCGGTCCGGGAATTCCGCCCCAGATTCGCGATCGCATCTTCGAGCCGTTCTTTACCACCAAGGCGGTCGGCGAAGGAACGGGACTGGGGCTCGACACGGTCTATCGGATCGTTCGCCAGCACCGCGGCCACGTTCGCGTCGACTCGAAGCCGGGGAGGACTTCATTTCAAGTCTTTCTGCCGTTTGCCACCGAGTCCGGGAATCACGCGGCATGATCCGGCGTCGGGAGTTTCTGATCGCGTCCGCCAGTGCCGCCGTCGCCGGCGGAATCCGGGCGCAGCAGCCCGGTCGGGCCACGCTGGACCGCATCGCGATCATGAGCCTCTGTTTCAGTCCGGTGATCAAAAGCGCCGCGCATCCCGACGATCCGAAACGCACCCTCGAGATCATGGACCTTCCCGGCATGATCGCCGAGCGCTACGGCGTCCATCACGTCGAAATGCAGCATTCGCATTTCGCGTCCACCGAGTCCGGCTATCTGGAGCAATTTCGAAACCGGCTCCAGAAGGCCAAATCCTCGATGAACCAGATCAATGTGGAATTCGGCCCCCACAATATCTCCGCGCCCGATCCGGTGGTCCGCCAGGAGACCATCGATATGACCAATAAGTGGGTCGACTATGCCGTCCTCCTCGGCTGTCCCCGCGTGATGGTCAACCAGGGCACACTTGCGCCCGACGTGCGCCAGGCCGCGATCGAAACCCTGCGGACCATCAACGCATACGCCAAACCGAAACAGGTTTTCATCACCATGGAGAACCGCGGCGTGGGAAGAGCTCCCACCTGGCAGGTGGTAGTGGAGGTGATCAAGGCATCGGGCATTTACGCCAACCCCGACATCGGCAATTTCGCCGACGAAGAGTCGCGTGCCGCCGGCCTGCGCGCCCTCTATCCGCTTTCCTCGGGCAGCAGCCATTGCCATTACGACCCCGGGCGGTACAGCGAGGCGAATGCCATCCGCATTTCCAAAGAAGTCGGATACAAAGGACTGTACTCGATCGAAGCTGCCGCCAACAACGGCCCCGATCCCTACGTCGCCGTGCAAACCATTCTGGACGAGTTGCTCAAAGACATCTAGGCGCCCGCCGCCCCCAGCTTACAATCACAGCTATGCGACTGATCGCGTTGGAAGAGCACTATCGTAGCGAGCGCGTGAACAAGGAGATCGGCGAAGCGGGCGATTACTTCCGCACCGCCAACTCCGCGGGCGAGCGGATGGCGGCGGGCCGGCTGGCGAATCTGAGCGAGTTGGGCGAGCGGCGCCTGGCCGACATGGACAAGGCCGGCATC
This sequence comes from Verrucomicrobiia bacterium, assembly GCA_035578025.1. Classification (GTDB taxonomy): domain Bacteria; phylum Acidobacteriota; class Terriglobia; order Bryobacterales; family Bryobacteraceae; genus Solibacter. The sequence continues at coordinate 7,001 of DATJYJ010000389.1, read as the reverse complement.
GACATCCAGGTGCTGTCGCACACCCATCCGTCGCCCGAGATTCTACCGGCCGCACGCGCGATTCCGCTGTGCCGCATCGTGAACGAAGAGCTCGCCGAGGCGGTCGCACGCTACCCGAAGCGGTTCGCCGCGTTCGCCACGCTGCCGGTCGCGGACCCGCGGGCCGCGGCCTCGGAGCTGGAATGGGCGGTCGGCGCCGGCTTCAAGGGCGCGTTGATCAACGGCGTCACGCAGGGGCGATTCCTCGATGACCCGTTCTTTACGCCCCTGCTGGAACGCGCGGAAGCGCTCGGCGTGCCGATCTACATTCATCCCGCGCCGCCGCCGGAACCCGTGCGCCAGGCCTATTTCTCAGGGCTCGAACCGGGGTTGGCGCGCATGCTCTCGATCGCCGGATGGGGATGGCACGCCGAAGTCGGCCTGCACACCATCCGCCTGATCGCCAATGGCGTCTTCGACCGGCATCCCAACCTCCACATCGTCATCGGGCATATGGGCGAGATGATTCCGTTCTTCCTGGCGCGCATCAACACCGTGGTGACGCCCTTCGCCAACCTCCGGAAAGAGTTCGCGGACTACTTCCACTCCAACATCCACATCACCACCAGCGGAATTTTCACCCCGCCGCCCTTCAATCTGTCCCTCGAAGTGGTAGGCATCGACCGCATCCTCTTCTCGGTGGACTATCCGTACAGCCCGAACGAAGCGGGCCGCGAGTTTCTCGAAAAGATCACGCTCGCACCGGTGGATCGCGAAAAGTTCACGCACGGGAATGCGGAAAAGCTGCTGAAGATCGCTTGATCGCGGAAGCCTTCTGGGCTGCCGGCTTTGCGGCGGAGTGATTCCTTCAAGGAACCACGGCCGCCGCGCACGTTGGCCGGCTCGAAACATGTTCGTTGGTTATTGATTCCCGGCGTTGCCGCGGTGGCCGTTCATGGCGCGAAAATGATTTCGAGCTAAACCTTGCGCCACCGTCTCCCCCAGTTGGCGGCCGGCCTCCAGCGAATGATAGAAATGGAACCCCGCATAAATGCGGGCCCAAAAGACCTCGTCCATCAGGTCGCGAGTGTCTTCAAACACGTGTTGGTGAACGCCATCCGCAAATGCCAGGCTGTCGGTGACAATGTGTACCTTGGTCGTGCCGAAGAAGTCCGCAATCAACGTGCTCGCCGCCCCCGTCGCGCAGCCGTGCGCCGCCGGATACTCGGGATGGTTGGGAGTCGTCGCCAAGGGGACCCAGGCCGGGTCGGGGAGCGTGTCGGGCCTTTGCCCTCCCGCCTCGATCGCCGTGATCGGCCTCCAGAAACCATACTTGTACTTGGCGTTGAAACACCCGATGAGCGAGTCTGCCACGCCGGTCCAAAGCATAGCCATCATGCGAGCCGCGTCGGCCGTGCCCAGATTGTTGTTCGTCACCAGGTCGTTGAATGTGCGGGCGAATTGCTGCCCGGTATGTTCCGTCCAAAAAATTCCGATCTCGGTTTCCCGCGCGGATCGATCCGTGCTGTTCGTTCCTCCGTAGTTGCGAGTCAGGTTGTAGTCGCGGCTCCAGGGCTCGCTGCTGAAGGCTCGCGGAGGATCGGGGAGTTGATCGCTTGGCGATTTCATGGTGAAGGGCCGCATCTGGCCAAGCCATGGAACCGCGGGAGCCGCGTAGGCGGGCGGCGTCGGAATCCACGCGCCGGGGCCCGATCCGGGCGTGTAGGTTACGCTGGCTTCGAGACCATCTCCCGTGCGCGCGCTGATGACTGCCATGGCCGCTGCTTCACCCACGGCGACCCCGGCCGTTTTGGCATCCGGACTCGCCGTAAGCGCTGCCAAAGACGCATTGTATTGAGTATCCAACGCGGCCTGTTGAGCCGGAAAATAGTTGACCAGAATGCGATGCGCCGCGGCCGCCGCGGCGGCGTCGATGGAAGCGCTCGAAGGTCCCGACATCCGGTAGTAGAACGGCTCGTACTCGCCCGTGATCGCGTTGACCGCGTCGTACATCGCGAGACTCGAGTAAGCGAACCAGACGAATGACGAGGGGGATGCCTTGCCTCCATTGGCGACGATCGTAGTGGACCCGATGGCCGTCCAGTCCGCGACAACATTCCCCGCATGCAGCGCCGAGGCCAAAGCCAGCGGCGTCATAAACCAAAGCTTGTTGCTCCGTCTCATGAGAAGTTCCTCCTTTGTGCTTGGGACGAATCCCTGGACTACACGCGAGAAACTGGGGTCGATACCGCAACAGGCCGCAAATTTTTTTCGGCTATCATGATTCTTGATCCGAGTGGACTCGCAAACATCGGAAACAACGCAGCTTCTTCTTGCCTGGGCGGATGGCGACGGGCGCGCGTTGGAAGTCCTGGCGCCGCGTGTCTACCGCGAGCTGCGTCACATGGCGGCGGGGTTCGTAAAGCGCGAACGCGAAGGCCAGTCGCTACAGGCCACCGACCTGGTTCACGAAGTCTATCTGCGCCTGATCGACTTCAAGAATGTCCCGCTGCGCGGCAGATCGCACTTCTTTGCCATATGCGCCCGGATGATGCGGCGGATTCTCGTGGACGCGGCCCGCAAGCGCGCCACCGGCAAGCACGGCGGCGGCGCCGCCCGCATCGAGCTCAGCGAAGTTCCCGGCCTGAGCGTCCCCAAAGACCGCGAGCTCCTGGCGCTGAACGACGCGCTCGAGCAGTTGAAGGAAAGCGATCCACGCAAGGCGAGCATCGTCGAGCTGCGCTACTTCGGCGGGCTGAGCGTCGAAGAGACCGCGGTCGTGTTGCATGTCTCCGAGGGAACGGTCACCAGGGACTGGCGTCTGGCGCGCGGGTGGTTGCTCCAGCAAGTCGCCAAAGCCTGAACCGCGGATTTCCCCATCCCGTCTTGATCCGGATGCGCCTTCGCCGGCGATACGCAATTCCGGACTATGACGGATTCCGGGGACTACCCGGGAGATCGATGAGCACGATATGAGAATTGCCTGGCAGGCGGTCGAACACGATTTTGCCATCCGGGCCGATATCGAAGCTGCGAATGATGCCGGCGTTGTTGAGGCGGGTGAGCTCCCTGGTCTTCATGGTCGCCAGGTCCAGCATCCATAGATTCTGCGCCGAGGGCATTCCCTGCAAGTAGACAAGCCCGGAACCGTCAGGCAGGAAGCGGACGCGCACGCCTTCTCGAAGCACTTCGATGGCGGGCAGCTTTACCCGGGTTCCATCCGGGCGCATGGCCAAAAGGGGGGCGAAAAAGCCCACGTTCTCACCGGCGTAAACGATCAGGTTTCCGTCCGGCGACCACACGGGGTTCAAGTCCAGCCCTGTCGTGAGTCGAACGGGAGCGCCCCCGCCGACCGGAATCTTGAAAATTCCCGGACCCTGGGCGTCGGTTCCTGCGGTGACAATCCATTGGCCGTCCCGCGACCAGTCAGCCGCTCCACTAACCTCCAGGGACTCTCCGAACGGCCTCAGCTCATTGCCTTCGGCAGTGGCCATGTGGAGCGTCAGTTTATCATCGCGTCGAAACGAGATCGCCACGTGCCGGCCGTCCCCGGCGACGGCCGGGGGCTCCAACAATGCTCCATCGGACCCCTTCCAAACTTCCGTGGCCTGGCCGTCCTCGAACCGCCACAGCCCGTCGCCGGTCCCGCGAGAGGACAAATAGAACAGTGACTTTCCGCCGAATCGCGGCCCTAAAGCCCTCACCGTCCCCACGGGGTACGGCCTGGCATCCCGCTCTTCGGCTACCCGGTTCAGAATCGGCACGCTCCACAAACTCGGGCTAAGACTCGATTCCGTCGCGGCAAGGTGCCTGCCATCGGCGCTGGCCGAGACCGAGACGTACTTCTCCAACCCGAAGCTGATGCGCTGAGTGGTCTTGCGGTCGGCGTCGAAGGCCCACAACCAGGGTCCTGAACCGTCCCGATCGCGGGCAACGTAAACAACCGTCCGCGCATCCAGGGGAGTCGGATCCCGCACATCGGTGTGGTGCTGCGTGAGGCGCTCGGGCTCTCCTCCATTGGGAGAAATGCGCCACAGGTCCATATCGCTGGCGGTGAGAAATCCCCGGACGAAATAAATCCACTGAGCGTCCCTCGACCACACCGCGAAATGATTGTGGATACCCGGGCTGCTTCGGAAGATCTGGCGCGGGCTTCCGCCGGTACGGTCCGCGACAAACATAGGGTCGCCCGCGTCAGCGGTGAAATACACGAGGCGGTTCCCGTCGGGCGACCACGCCGCGTTGTACGGCGGCGTCTTGAGCGGACTGCCTGCCAGAAAGACCTTGGCAGGTCCGCCCATCAGGGGAAGGACGCGCAACGGCGTCTCGACGTCGGCATCGTGGAACCAGACCTGAGAACCGTCGGGCGAAAAGCCCAGGGCGCGCACCAATGCGTCCAGGTTCGGGGCTTTTCCTTGGGTGAGATTGACGGCGCTTCCGGTACCCACTTGAGCGACCCAAATATCCAAGGGGCCGCTGCGGTTGGAGAGAAACGTCACGAATCGTCCGTCCGGGGAAATTGCCGCGTCGCGCTCGACGCCCTCAAAGTCGGTTAGGCGCGTGAATCTCGCGTTGGCGAGCGGATTCACCATAGCTGCCGGCGCGCGATGGGTCAGCCATCCCGCCATCCCGCCGGCCGCCACCAACAGCGGGGCGGCCAGCCACCCATACAGCCTCCAGCGGCGGTCCTTTGCGATGGTTTCAGCGCCTGAGTTGCTCCTCGCCTGAGCGGTGGTTGAATCCGGTTTGGCGGCCCACAACAGTTCGCTCCTCACGTCGGCCGCCGACTGCCAGCGATCTTCGGGATCGAGCGCCAGGCATCGCTCGATCACGTGCGCGAGTTTCTCCGGGAGTTGCGCCACCCATGGCTTCTCTTCCGGCAAGCAGCGCGTTCCGGTAGCCATCTCATAGAGAATCAGGCCAAGCGCGTAGATATCCGTACGGGCGTCGCACTCCCGGCCCTGCCGTTGCTCGGGCGCCATGTAGGCCGGCGTTCCCATCACCACGTTCGAATCGGTGAGATTCTCATCCAGCGAGCACTTGGCCAATCCGAAATCCAACACCTTTACGCCCGCTTTGGTGATGATGATGTTCCCCGGCTTCATGTCACGATGCACGATGCCTTTGGCATGGGCGGCGGCCAGCGCATCGGCGATTTCTCCGCCATAAGTGAGGGTCTGTTCGATCGAGAGCTGGCCGCACTTCAGTTTTTTCGCCAGCGTTTCGCCGGCCAGCAGTTCCATCACCAGATAGTTGGGGCCGACGTCGTAAAGCGAACAGATGTGGCGATGATTCAACGACGCGATCGCGCGGGCTTCTCTCTGGAATCGCTGGTTGAGCTCCTGGCGGCAAGTCTTGATCGCGACTTCTCTAGCCAGGCGGGTATCGATAGCCCGGTAGACTTCTCCCATCCCTCCCGCGCCGATTTGCCCTTCGATCCTGTACGGACCAACAAGCATTCCAGCCCTGACCATCGTCCCGGTCTGAAGAACGCTTGTACGCCCCTCCCAGGCGGGATGTTCCAGCGCCGATCCATTCTCGGCGAGAATTGCTTCGATCGCCGACCGCAGTTCCGGGTCGGCATCCTGCAATCGCTGGCTGCGCTCGGCGGTAGACAGGTTCGCAACCGCATCGTACAGATCCTCCAATTGCCGCCAGCGTCCCGGGGTCATGCGTCTATCTATCTTACTTAGTTGTTTCGCCATTGGAAAATCCATCCTCTCGAGGATCGAAAGCCCTCGCCGCTGTTCCAGGAGGCGCAGGCGATGCCCTATTCCATGATTGCTGCCGATTTGAATCGCGATCGCCGGCCGGATGTCGTAGTGGCGAGATCGGACGCGCTCAGTTTCCTGATGTTCAACCGGCCGCCGAAAAAATGAGCACATTCGACGTCCTTGCCTCGATCTTCACCACGTGGGGCAGTGCTTCAGCCTGCGCGGGACTTTCAGTCCCGCTGGCTCGGTTGGCAGGCTCGCGCTCCACCGCGAACTGGAGTCCGCCGCACTGAACTTTTCCGCGCGGTCATCTCGCCGGGGCGTTAGATGTCTCAGGCGGCCGCTCGAACCAAAGGTCCAATGGCCAAGTCTTCGTCGATCGAGGGCCAGTGAATGCCATAGCCTGAGGGCGAAAGTTCGGCTCGGTCTCGTTCAGCTTGAGACGCGTGGGCGAGCCGCTCGGAACACTTTTCCCAGGGAATCGCAATGGTTCCACTCTCCAATACCACAATGAGTGCCTCGGGCGTAGTCTCGATGGCTTTAGCCAATATCGGCCCTGTCTTACTCTGCAAGATCTTCTCCGAAATGCTCGCGCCATGCGGCGACGATCTGGTCGAAATGCTCAAAGATGATCTGGCGCACCTCACGTCTCAATGCAGTTGTATTCAAAATCCTCAGCGTTAGAGAATCGTCGGCATCGGTTCGCAATTCCAGCATAAAAACCCCCCGTCGCCGGAGGGGCTGCTCTCGACGGCTCCGATTACGCCGATCTCATGGGCGTATGGTCGACTCGGATATTCGATGCAAACGGCGCCCCGGAAACTTGGGCGAATACGGCAGTCGTAAGTCGCCTCGGGGCCTGCCTGCGCGAATTGGTCGGAAGACCCCTCCCCGCCGCCAAGGATCGAAAGCCTCGCCGCTTCCGGCGAGTTTTGCGACGGTGCGGGCGCCATCCATGTTCATGGCGGCCGGCGGTCTCGATGGCGCGGCGGCTGGCCCGATATCGTACCAGCGAGATCCGACGCGCCCAGTTTCCTGATGTTCAACCGGCCGCCGAAAAAATGAGCACGTTCGACATCTTTGGCTCGATTTTCACCGATCATTCACCAGTTGCCTCGTCGGCAGCGAGTTCGTAAGGCCTGCTGTCCCACCTCCGGACTTCAGGCTCGGGTCACCTTATTCCGAGCTTTGTACGAATAGCATCATCCGCCAGGAGCAGCGGCGAGGCGTCGCGGGGCATGCCGCCACACCATCAGCCTGCGTGAGCTACAACTGACTCGCCGCGGCGCGCGCCAGTTCCGCACATTC
>DATJYJ010000388.1:0-32852 GCA_035578025.1 Verrucomicrobiia bacterium | reverse complement strand
CCGCTGGCGAATTAGGTATTCTACTGAATGGCCTGTGGCAGGTCCCCGAAGTCGTAATACTTGTGCGTCAGCTTGCCGCCCGTGAGTGTCACCACCCGGACGCCGGATTTGGCTCCTTCCAGCGGCATTCCCACCGGACCCGTCGTCACCATGTCGAGATCGCCGTCGTGGCCCTCGGCGCAGTTGTGATAGTGCCCCGCGAACACCTCCCGCACGCCGTACTCGTGCAGCAGTTTCACGTAGCGCCGGCGCGTCTCGATCGGAATGTTGAAGTATTGATCCGGCTCCTCGGCTTCCTTGATGAAGAACGGGATGTGCTGGAACACGATCAGGCGCTTCCCGCCCTCCTGTTTCGCCTTGGCCAGTTCCGCGCGGAACCACGCCTCCATCTTCGCCGCCTCTTGCGGCACCTGGGTCGCGCCCTTTTCCAGGTTGGAGTTCAACACGAAACCCACGATGTCGCCGATGCGGAATGTGTAGTAGTCTGGGCCGAATAGCTCGCGATACCACGCCAGCGATTCCGGTGTCGGCTCGTTGCCCACGTCGTGATTCCCCGGCAGGCTGAACAACTGGATCTTCGGATCGAGTTTGGCCGCGATGCGATGATACTCCGCCGCCTGCGCCGCGTCGCCGCCCTTGTTGATCAGGTCGCCGGTGACCACCACGAACGCCGGCTTCAGCCGGTTGGCGGTCGCGATGGCGAACTCGAAATTCGCGGTCTCGTGGGTGAACTCCTGGTCCTTGGCAAACATCCCGAACTGCGGATCGGACATCTGAATAAAGGATTGAGCGGCCAGCGCGCCCGCGCACGCGGCAAGAAGTAGGACACTCCGGATCGTCATGGTTTCAGGTTATACGACTTACCCAGCGGCCCGGCGGAGGCCCAGTGCTTGCGCGCCCGCACCAGCTCCGCCACCTGCCGGATATGCCCCAGGTCGTGCATCGCCCACTCATGCAGCATCTGCTCCAGCGTGATCGGCCCCACTGCTTTGTGCACCGCGCGGCGGCTGCCCGCGCCCGGCTCCAGCCCGCGCAGGAACTCGATGTTGGTCTCGCGCTGCTCTTCGAAGTGATCGAACTCGTCCTCCGGATCCGCTTTGGCGTAGCGCTCCAGGTGGAGCTGTGCCTCGTCGGGTTCGAATTCCGGATTCTCCTCCGCCATGAAGCGGTCCAGCCGCTCCCGATAGCAGTACCCTTCGCTGTGGCTCAGGTGCGCCAGCACCTCGCCGACACTGAAACGGTCCGGCGCGGGCTTCCATCGCACATCTTCTTCATCCAGCTCCGCCATCAGGCCGCGCAGGATCGTCGGCGTGGCTTCCAGCAGGTCGAGGCACGGCAATCCGTTGTCGCTCATTTGCTTCATCCTACAATGTTCTCGCCGCCATCCACCTGCAGCGTGTTGCCGGTCAGCCAGTAGGTCGCCGGATGGCACAGCACCGCGATGCACCGCGCCACGTCCTCCGGCGTGGTGAGCCGCCTGTTCGGATTCCGCATCCGCGCGATCTCGATCAGCTTCTCGTGCCCCGGAATCAATCGCAGCGCGGGCGTGTCCGTCACGCCGGCCATGATGGCGTTGGCCGTGATGCCCGCCGGCGCCAGCTCCAGCGCGAGCTGCCGGATGTGCGCTTCCAGGATTGCCTTGGCCGCGCTCACCGGGCCGTAGTTGGGAATCGCCTTCCCGCCGCCGGAGCTGGTCATCGCGAAAATTCGCGCGCCCTTGTCGAACAACCCGGCCCACAGGCACTCCTGCACCCAATACACCAGCGAGTGCCCCATGATCTCCGCGGTCGATTCGATCTGCTTCTTGTTGGCCACGACCTCCGCCCCCGCCAGGGGCTTGAGGGCGCCCCACGCGATCGAGTGCAGCAGCACGCGCAGCGTGCCCGGCGGATTCGCCAGCCGCTGCCGGATCTGCTCGACGCAGGCCTTGCGCTGATCCTCGTCGGCCGCGTTGAAGTTGAAGAACTCGCACTCGCGGCCCAGGGCACGGATGCGGTCCTGCACGTCCTCGACGTGCGGCAGCGCGGCGCGCCGGTCCATATGCACGCCGAAAATGTTCATGCCGGCGCGCGCCAGTTCGATGGCGGTTGCCTCGCCGAAGCCGCTCGAAGCGCCCAGAATCAGGGCCCAGGGTTGCTTGCTCATGCGGTTTGTGTCACCTCGATTTCTCTGGTCTCGTCGCCGGTGCGGCGGATGCGGATCTCCGTGCGCGCGCCCGGCAGCAGCTGCGGAAAGCGCTCGCCCCATTCGATCAGCACCAGGGCGTCGCGCTCGAACAGCTCCTCCAGGCCAAGCGTCGAGACATCGCGTGCATCTTCCAGCCGGTACAGGTCGACGTGGTACACGCTGCCATACTCGTGAATCAGCGTGAAGGTGGGGCTGGAGACCTCGTCCGCTTCGGCCGCCCCCCGTCCGCGCACGATACCCTTGGCCAGCGTGGTCTTGCCCGCGCCCAGGTTGCCGATCAGCAGCACGACTCCTCGCCGCGGCAATTCGCCCGCCAGCCGTTCCCCGAGTGTAATCGTCTCGTCCTCAGAGGCGGTGCGGTAGATCGACACACTCCTCCATCGCCTGGGGCAGGAATCGCAGGACGTCGGTGGCGATCAGGCACTTTTCTCCGAGTGAGCGCACGCCGATCTCGGCCGCCAGGCCGTGCAGGTATACTGCGGCTGCCACGGCCTTGTCGGGGCGATCCGGAAACTGCGCCAGCAGCCCCGCGATCATGCCTGTCAGAATGTCGCCGCTGCCTCCGGTGCCGAGCGCGGGCGTGCCGGTCGGGTTGATCCAAACGCGTCCATCGGGGAAGGCCAGCACCGTGCGCTGGCCCTTCAACACCAGCGTGACCCCGTGCGCCGTGGCGTAGTCGCGCGCAACACCGAGCCGATCCGCCTGCACTTCGGCGGTGGATTTTCCGGTGAGCCGCGCCATCTCGCCGGGATGCGGCGTAAGCACCCGCGTTCCGCCTCCCGATACCGGTCCCAGGGCATCCGCGTCCAGCACCATCGGCATCGCACTGTTCTCGGCGATCGACGAAACCAGCGCCGGAATCTGCGGATGCCGCCCCAGCCCCGGACCCATCGCGATCACCGTCTTGCCTTCCAGAACCGCACCCAGGTTGGCATTGAGCGCGATCGCGCCGGATTCCGTCTCGCGCAACGGCTCGGTCATCAGCTCCGGCGCGTGGCCGGCGATCTCGGGAATGGCGCTCTCGGCCGAGGCCACCGTCACCAGCCCCGCGCCCGCGCGCAGGGCGGCGAGGCCGGCCATCGCCGCGGCTCCGGTTTTCCCGCGCGATCCGGCGATCACGAGCACGTGTCCGAAGGTGCCTTTGTGGCCCGATCGCGGACGCGGCGCCAGCAGGTCCGCGAACATGGCGGGCTCGACGACCTCGAGCTTGACGTGATCGTACAGCTCCGCCCGGCTGCCGATAGCGCCCACCACCAGTTCGCCCACCTGGTCGCAGCCCGGCGGAATCACTTGCGCCACCTTCGGTGCCGTGATCGTGACCGTGGCATCGGCGCGCGCAATCTCGCCCGCCGCGATGCCGGCATCGCTGGGCATGCCGGAGGGGATATCGACCGCCACTACCTTCGCCAGCGGAAAGCCGGTGTTGATTTCGCGGATGGCTTCCAGCATTCGCCCCGTGGCCGGTCCCGTGATGCCGGTGCCCAGGAGCGCGTCGACCACCAGGGTCGCGTTGCGCGCTTCCGCGGGGATTTCGCGATGGACCGGACAGCCGCAGGCCAGGAGCATACGGTAGTTCGCTGCTGCATCGCCCTTGAGCTCTTCGGGATTTGCAAAGAGGATTACCATGGGGCAGGTCGGAAACCTGCCCCACAAACACAACTGGCGCGCCACCACCAATCCATCGCCGCCGTTGTTTCCCTTGCCGCACAGCACCACAATCCGCTGTTCGCTCAAGGGCGCAAATCGCTTTTCCAGAAACTCCACCACGCGATGCCCGGCATTTTCCATCAGAACAATGCCTGGAATCCCAGCCTCCATTGTCAGCCGGTCTACTTCGCGCATCTCCGCCGCCGTGAGCACCTTCATATGCGCCGAGCCACCACCATCGTCATATCGTCCTGCAATTCGCCGGAGCCGGTCCACTCCGTCACCGCCTCCATGGTGTGCGCGATCAGCTCCGCCGAGTCCGCCTTGGCGTATTTGACCGCCAGTTCCTTCAGCCGCTCTTCGCCGAACATCTCGCCGTAGACGTTCTCCGGTTCGGTGATCCCATCGGTATAGGCCAGCACCAGGTCGCCCGGCTCCAGGCTGACGGATTTCTCCTCGTAGCGCGCGATCGGAAATGCTCCCACCACGGTCCCGGTGGACTCCAGCATCTGAATGCCCGACCCGTGCACCAGGATCGGCGCCAGGTGACCGGCGTTGGTGTAGGTCAGCGTGTGGGTGGCCTCGTCGTACAGAGCGAAGTAAAAGGTCGCGTATTTCTCCGGCGACGTGGTGGCGTAGAGCTGGCGGTTGAGGGTCGCTACCATCGACGCCACGGAGAAGGGCCGTGCGTCGTGTCCGTTCAGCGCGCTCAACTGCGTGCGCATGGTGGATTGAATCGACGCCATCAGCAGCGCCGCCGAGATTCCCTTGCCGGCGACGTCGCCGATGGCGAACGCCACCTCTCCGCCGGGCAGCGGCATGAAGTCATAGTAATCCCCGGAGACCATGCGAGCCGGGTTGCACACACCCTTCAGCTCGAGCGTCTTGATGGCCGGAGCATTCTTGGGGAATAGCTGGTTCTGTACCTCGCGCGCGATGGTCAGCTCCGATTCCAGGCGCTCCTTTTCCTTGGCCACCACAATCAGCCTGCCCAGGTTCTGAGTCATGGTGTTGAACGAATTGCTGAGCTCGGCGAGCTGGTCCGTACCCTTCACCGGAATCCGGTAGCTGAAATCGGCCTCGCGCACATGGCGCGTGCCTTCATACAGCTCGTGAACCGCGCCCGTGATGGTCCGGGTCAGCTTGATGCCGGCCCACAACGAGATGATCTCCACGATCAAGAACAGGCCGACCAGCGCGATCAGCAGGCTCATGGCCAGTTCGCTCCAGTTTCCGGTCTGGCCGAATACGATGCCCAGCACCGCCGAATAGCGCGTGTCTACCACCATCAGGTACGGCTTGGCCGGGGTGTTCGGCGCTTCGAAGGAAGCCACGTACACCGGATAGGGCCAGCGCACGTGCAGGTCGAAAGTGCTCACCGCCGGGGGCAGCAGCGATTCGTGCGCGGGTGTCGGGAAGTCGAGGAAGTTGACCTCTCCCAAGCCGGGCACGAGGCTCGTCATCAACTCGTGGGTGACCGGCGCCATGATCGTCACCTCGTTGACGCCCTGTTCCGCGTGCGCCCAGGCGAACAGGTGCTTGTCCGCACCGCGTTCCTTGGTGACCAACCCGATCGTGTTCTTCCAGGGTTCGGGCGGCGACTCCAGGACGGAGTTTGCCGGGTAGCGGAACGGGTTCTCGCCCGTGGAGAGGATTTCAAATCCGGGAAAGCGGTCCTTCAGAATCTCCTCATAGCGCGCCAGCGCCGTCTGTGCGTCGCGGGAAGGCACACGGGACATGGCAAACGCCGGGATATTCAAGGTCCGCATGCGGTTCTTCAGTTCCGTATTGACCAGGTAGACGGCTGTCTGTCCGACGACCGCGTAGGATGTTCCCAACAACAGAGCCAGCATCAGCACGACGGGAACCACGGCGATGAAGAGATAGGCGACGATCAGGCGGTTGCGCAGCCGCCAGATCATGTTGCGCGTCACGCTCCGCAGGAGGCGGAAGAACGAGACCAGGCCGAAAAAGAACGCTGCCAGGGCAACCCAAAGCTGAAGCGCCGGCAGCTTTCCGGTGAAGTACAGAACGGCGAAGAGCACGATCAGGACGAGAAACACCTTCTCGACACCGCCAAGCCCGCGCCATCCGATTCCTTCAGCCGGTTTCATCGCTATGATTCCAGACTAGCTTAACCTAATGTGGGATAGGCTTCAGCCGGTCTGCCGGCTGCGCTAAGCTGTAATCAAATGCGCATACTGGTTGTCGAGGACGAAAAACGCATTGCCGACTTCCTGTGCCGGGGACTGGAAGGCGCCGGATACGCGGTGGATGCCGCCGCCACCGGAAACGAGGCGGTCGCTCACATTCACGCCACCGACTACGACCTGGTCATTCTGGATCGCATGCTGCCGGACATGGACGGGCTCCAGGTGCTCGAGAAGATCCGCAACCGCAAGCTGGGACCGCCGGTGCTGATTCTCAGCGCCCGCGGCGCGCTGGATGACCGGGTCAAGGGTCTGGAGACCGGCGCCGACGATTACCTGGTGAAGCCGTTCGCCTTTGTCGAGCTGCTGGCGCGCGTCCGGGCCCTCCTGCGCCGCGGACAGCCGGCGCCGGAGCGCCTCCAGGTGGCCGACCTCACGCTCGATTGTATCCGCCGCAAAGTCACGCGCGGGCCGGAAACCATCGAGCTCGCGCCCAAGGAATTCGGCATCCTCGAATACATGATGCGCAACAAGGGACGCCCGCTCAGCCGCACCATGATCGTCGAGCATGTCTGGGATATGGACTACGACGGCCTCACCAACATCGTTGACGTCTATATCCGGCACCTGCGCAGCAAAATCGACGACCGTTTCCAGCAAAAGCTGATCCAGACCGTGCGCGGCATCGGCTACATGATCGAGGCTCCTGAGAAGCCCGCCGCTCAGCCCGCGCCCGAAGCCACTCAGGTTTGATATGAGCCGGAAGCGCGATTTCGCCCGCCTCTCCCGAGGCCTGCGCTTCCGCCTGACCACCAGCTACGCAGTGCTCTTCACGCTGATCTTCTTCCTGGTCGCGTGGTTTCTCTGGGCGCGGCTGGAAGCCAGCCTGGACAAGCAGGTGATTGCAAAGGTGGATGGCGACTGGGGCGCCATGAAGGGCTACATGCGCATCGAGCCGTGCCCGGACCTGGATAACAAGCTCACCACCGCCTGGTATTACGATCAGGAGGACCCCGACGAAACCACCATCGTTTTCGACCTGCGCAAGATCTACATGGTGGCCGACCAGAACGGCAACCCGATCCACGATTGCGCCAGCCAGGATGTGGCCGTCTCCACCGCCTACGACGATATCGGCGTCGAAAAGCCCGAGGTCATTCAGAAACAGGTGCGCGAAATGCTGGCCGCCTCGCCGAAGCAGAAGTTCTACCTGGACCGCAAGACTTCCAAGGGCGAGCCGGTCAAAATCCGCTATGGCATCGTCTATGCGGAGGGCCACCGGGCACCGTACTACGTCGCCATAGGCACCCTCTACAGCGACAAAATCACCGTCCTGCACGAGTTCACGTGGATCTACATGGGCGTGATTCCGGGCGCGCTGATTCTCGGGTCTCTGCTTGGATTTTTTATGGCCGGACGCGCCTTGGAGCCGGTGCTGGCCGTAGCTCAAGCCGCGCAGCGGATTTCGAGTTCGAACCTGAGCTTGCGTATTCCCACGCGCCAAGCCGGAGACGAGCTGGATTACCTCATCCTCACGTTCAACCGCATGATCGAGCGCCTGGAAGCTTCGTTCCAGCAGATGCGCCAGTTCTCCACCGACGTTTCGCACGAGCTGCGCACCCCCATCACCGCCATCCGCGGGCAGCTCGAAGTGGCGCTGTTCACCGCCAAGACCACCGACCAGTATCGCGAGGCCATGTTCAACGCCCTGCAGGATATCGACCGCCTGTCGCAGATCGTGCGCGCGCTCCTGCTGCTCTCGCAGGCGGAAAGCGGCCAGTTGGTTCTGCAAAAGACACGGCTGAACCTGTGCGAGGTGGTGGACGACCTGGTGGAGCAGTTCCAGATTCCGGCCGAGGCCGCCGGCCTGAAGCTCACCTCGGAGCTGCCGCCCGAGTGTCCCGCCGAAGTGGACCGCGTGCAGATCGAGCGCATGTTGACCAACCTGCTTTCGAACGCGATCAAGTTCACGCCGGAAGGCGGGCGGGTGCGCACCATTTTGCGCTGCCTGCCGGAGGCGATCGAGCTCGTGGTGGAGGATACCGGCCGGGGCATTCCCACCGAGCACCTCTCGCACATCTTCGACCGCTTCTATCGCGTGGCGGGCGACGGCGCCGCGCCCGGTCCCGAGCAGGGGCTCGGGCTCGGGCTGAGCTTCGTGGCCTGGATCGTGAAAGCCCACGGTGGGAAGGTCGAGGTGGACAGCACACCGGGCAAAGGCACGCGCTTTGTCATCACTCTGCCGAACGAGGCCGCCAGCAGCGACGCGCTCGACCGTGGCGCGGACGATCGTTTCCTGTCGTCCGCGCGGCTGGACGGCTGAGCCGATACCTGAGTTGGCCCAGCGCACGCTGCCGCCCGGCGTTAGCTCGGCATCGGGACGGTTTTCGGCTGCATTCCGGCCTTGGCCAGTACCCAATACAACACGAAACCCACCACGAAGCTGTAGACCACGGCCGGCTGGGTGTACGGCATCACGTCGGCCGGTAGCGGCAGGAACGGCAGAATCCCGACCACGAACCCGACCGCCCACGCGATGTAGCCGGCGACGTTCACCCCTTCGCGCGGACCCGGCCACTTGCGCCCGGAGAGCAGATAGTCCGCCACCATCGCGCCGATGATCGGACCGAACGACGCGCCCACGATGGTGAAGAATGAGATCAGGTTGGCGGCCACGCCTGTGACCGCGAGAATCGTGCCCACGGCCGCCCCGGCCATGGTGGAGGCCACGCGCGGCACGCCTGGGATCATGGTCGAAAAACTGTTGCCGGCGATAAACGCGCAGAAGCAGGTGGGCGGAATGGAAGCGATAGCGAACAGGAACAGCATGGCCGAGGCCACGAACCCGCCGATGGCCTGCACCACGTCGCCGAAATCCCAGCTCGGCGTGAGAGCGGAGCCGTGCGCTCCCGCGACCGCGAGCAGCGGCAAGCCGCCGGCCACCAGCACCGCCAGGGCGATGCCGATCAGGCCGCCCCAGCGCACGTCGTTCTCGTTGCGCGAGTTCATGCCGAAATCCGCGCCGGCCGCGCCGGCGGTGGCGAAGAAGCCGATAACGATGGCCAGGGCTCCGGTAAACGCCCCAAACGAGTTTTCCTGGCCCGCCGGCACGTGGTAGTTTCCGATGCCGCCGGCAGTCTGGAAGAAGACCACGATCAGCATTAGCAGAGGGATCGCGTTCAATAGCAGCGACACCTTGGCGACATATTGAATGCCCTTGGCGCCCACGAAGGCCATGATGCCGCCCCAGAGCAGGCCGGCGATGATGAAGGGCACGGTTCCGGGCGCCGACGGCATCCCGATGGCTTTCAGAATGAAGTCGGCCGAGAAGAATGTGGCCACCGCGAACCAGCCGATTTGCAGCAGGCCCATCAGCAGGCCCGGCATAATGTACCCGCCGGCCGTTCCGAAGGTGGAGGCGCCCACCACGTAGAGCGGATATCCCGTGGACATGCCCAGCATTGCCGGCACGCGGTAATAAAGCAGATAACAGAGCAGCCCGGCCACCGCCAGGGCAACCAGGCACAAGGCGATGCCGGCGTGTTGCAGCGTGCCTCCCGCCATCTGCTGGTAGAACGCAATCCACAGAAAGATCCCGGCATAGCTGGGCGCGGTATTGACATACCACGGAGCC
The DNA here is from genome assembly GCA_035578025.1 of Verrucomicrobiia bacterium. Lineage (GTDB taxonomy): Bacteria > Acidobacteriota > Terriglobia > Bryobacterales > Bryobacteraceae > Solibacter. The sequence continues at coordinate 23,234 of DATJYJ010000388.1, read as the reverse complement.
CGGTTCCCGGCAGGATTGGGCTTGGCTTTGGCAAGGTAGTCTGGCAACATGGCGGCTCCTTAGGAGTGTTCAATGCTGATCTGAAGCGGCCAGTATACTACACGGCACAGTTTACCTCCGCGGATCTTCGCAAACTGATACAATCCTGAATTCACACCTGCTGTGCTTCATCGGGTCTTCAAAGCCTTCCATTACCGCGACTTCCGATTGATGTGGATCGGCGCCTGCACCTCCAGCATCGGCACCTGGATGCAGAACCTGGCGCAGAGCTGGCTGGTGCTGAGCCTCTCCAACTCCCCGTTCCTGTTGGGCCTGGACGCGTTCCTCGGCGGAATCCCCATCTTCCTCTTCTCGCTGGTCGGCGGCGTGATCGCCGACCGCATGGACCGCCGGAAAGTCCTCCTCGGGTCGCAATATGTGCAGATGAGTTGCGCCTTCCTGCTGACCCTGCTGATCTCGCTTCACGTGGTGCGCGTCTGGCATATCCTCTGCATGTCCTTTGTCACAGGCCTTGCGCAGGCCTTCGGCGGACCGGCCTACCAGGCCCTGATTCCCACGCTGGTCGACAAGGAAGACATGCCCAATGCCATCGCGCTGCAGACCATCCAGTTCAACGTGGCGCGGGTCATCGGGCCGGCGCTGGGCGGGATCGCGCTCACCCAGCTCGGCGAGAAGTGGTGCTTCGGCCTGAACGGGCTGTCCTTTCTGGCGCCGATCATCTCGCTGACCATCGTGCAGCCGAGCTTCCAGCCGCAAAAGACCGCGGAATCCATCTTCAGCGCGATGAAACAGGGCTTTCACTACGTGCGCAAACAGGGCGCGATGGAAGCGCTGATGGTGCTGGCTTTTTGCATGACGGCGCTGGGAATCCCCGTACTGACGTTCCTGCCGGTCGTGGCGAAGAAGGTGTTCCAGGGCGGGCCGTTCGTGTTCACTCTGTTCCTCTCGGCTTCGGGCGTGGGCTCGATTCTGGGCGCGCTCACGGTGGCCGCGTTTTCGAACCTGAAGCACAAGGGCCGCGCCGCGCTGCTGATGCTGGTCTGCCTGGGCGGAACCATCACCGGGTTTGCCTTGTCCCGGGAGCTGTGGCTGAGCTGCGTCATGCTGTTCTTCTCCGGAGCGGCGATTCTCGCCGTCTTCGCTCTGGTAAATTCCCTGGTACAGATCATCACCACCAATGAAATGCGCGGCCGGGTGATGAGCGTCTACAACTTTGCCTTCCGCGGCGGCATGCCCATGGGAAACCTGCTGGCCGGCCGGCTCGTCGATCAATTCACGGTGACGCCGGTTCTCGCTGTCAACGGATTTCTCCTGATGCTGGTGGGTGTGTACTTTCTGACGGTACACCGGCGCGTGGCCGCTCTGTAGCACGTTACAGTAGAAGGATCACATGCTGGCATTGATCATCGCTGCTTTCCTTGCGGCTCCGGCGCCTTCGCCGCTGGAGTTGGCACGCAATCAGCAGGACCGCGCCGCCCTGGAAAAGTTGGCTACCGAAGCCGGGGGCGCGGCATCTAAAGCTCCAAACGATCCCGAGGCGCAGTACCGGTCGGCGCTGGCATACTCCTATCTCGCTGAGGTGGCGATCGAGCTTCACGACCGCAAGGGCGGCCGCGCCGCCGCCGAACAGGGCATCAAGGCCGGGGAGCGGGCGGTCGCCATGAAGCCGGATAATGCCGAATACTACCGTGTGCTCGGCACCCTTTACGGCCAGGCGGTCACCGACATCATGAGCGGGCTCAGCTACGGCCCCAAGGCCAAAGAGGCGATCAATAAAGCGGTGGAGAAGGCGCCGAAATCCTCGGCCATGTACGTGGCGCGAGGCGTGGGTACTTATTACCTTCCGGCGCAGCTCGGCGGCGGCGCCAGGCTGGCGATTCCCGACTTTCAGAAGGCCATCGAGCTCGATCCTAGGAACGCCGAGGCCTACCTGTGGCTCGGCCTGAGCCTCCGCAAGGAGAACCGCGACGACGAAGCGCGCAAGGCCTTCGCCAAGTCGCTGGAACTGAATCCCACGCGCCAGTGGGCGAAGCAGCAGCTCGATAAGACGCCGGCCAAATGAAGCGCCCGGCGGCAGCAGCCCTCGCCACGCCGGCTGTCTGTCTCGGGCTCGCGCTGCTCAGCTTTTTTCAATTTCCCGGCCACACCTGGCTGCAACAGGACAGCCAGATCTACGTACCCATCCTGGAGCACGAGCGCGATCCGGCCGTGCTCCGCAACGACATCCTGGTCGAGCGTTCGCAGGTCGCCTACACCCTCTACGACGAGATCGCGATCGGGCTGCGCGACGCGACCGGCCTGGGTTTCCGCGAGGTGTTGGCCGGCGAGCAGATCGCCACACGCGCCCTGGGCATCTGGGGTCTGGTGATGTTGGCCGAAGCGCTCGGGCTGGCCTGGATGCCGGCGGTGGCCGCCGCGGCGATCTGCGCTCTGGGAGCTCTCATCAAGGGGCCGGAGGTGCTGACCTTCGAGTACGAGCCGACGCCTCGCGCGTTTGCCGTGCCGCTGCTGATCTGCGGGATGGGACTGGCCGCGCGGCGAAGATACCTCGCCGCAAGTGTAGCCGCGGGAGCGGCGATCCTCTTTCACGCGCCCACGGCGCTGCCGGTGCTCTGCGTCTCCCTCCTGCTTGCGCGCAGGGTGCGGCCGCTGGTCCTGCTTCCGCTGGCCGGCGCGTCGGCGATCCTCCTGCTTGCCGCCCACGGACAGCACACCCACCAGGACCTGTTCGCCGCGGTCACGCCGCCGCAGGAGATGTTGCAGCACCTGCGCACCGCGTACGTCTGGGTCTCCACCTGGCCGGCGGCGATCGTCTTGCGGCACCTGCTCATCTTCGCTGCTCTGGCCGCCGCCTGCGCGCGCCTCTGGCGCGCCATGACGGCGGAGCTCCGCCTGTTCCTGCTGGTGCTGCCGGCGCTCGGACTGCTCTCGATGCCGCTTTCGCGGCTGCTGCTCGAACACTGGAAGTGGGGCCTGGTCCCGCAGGTCCAACCCATGCGCGCCCTGCTGTTCACGACCCTGGCGATGCAACTGGCAACCGCCGCGGCGGGCTTTTCGGCAAAGAGCCGGTGGGAGAAGGGCTTGTGGTTCATCCTGGCATACTGGCCGCCGTGCCAGTCGGTGCTGGCGGTTGGGCTCGCTGTCGTAACGGTCGTCTCTCCCATCGCGGTGCTCGCCGCCTTCTTTCTGATTCCGACAATTGGCCACGTGACGAATTACCCCCGGCTGCACACTCCGGAGCTGGCGCAGGTTTCGGCCTGGGCGCGCGCCAACACGCCGCAGGATGCCGTATTCCTGTTTCCTGATGAGGGACACGGGCTCGCGCCGGGCATCTTCCGGTCGGAGGCGCTGCGGGCGGTCTACGTGGATTGGAAGGGCGGCGGTCAGGTCAATTACCTGAGGGACTTCGGCGAGGACTGGTGGTTCCGGTGGCAACAGACGGTCGCGCGCGGATACCGGCCCGGGGATCTGGGGAGGTATTCGGGGCTGGGTGTGAATTACGTGGTCTTGCGCCGGCCAATCGGGGATTCACCTGTCTTTGAAAATAAAGGGCTTTTTGTATATTCCTGCACCGCACAGCGATAGTGCTTCTGTACTGTCGCGTATTCCAGTACAAACAGTACAAAATTAGTGTTAACCTTTGGCCTATTCCGGCTAAACTATCCCCAGGATGGCGCCGATAGATTCCACGGACGCAACGCAAATGAGCATCTACCACGTTTTCGTATACTTGCAACTGCTCGATCTGCTCACCACAATAGTCGGATTCAGGCTGGGAGCCGTGGAAGCCAGCCCGTTCATCCGCACGCTGATGCACGCCGGACCAGTGATCGGCGTGGTGGTTTCAAAGGTACTGGCGCTTGGAATCGGCGCGCTCTGTGTGGTGGTCAATAAGGCCCACATCATTCGCTGGATCTCCTACTGGTACGCGGGTTTGATCGTCTGGAACCTGATGGTGATGCTGGCTTCCCGGGCGTAGGTTGCCCTTGGTTAGCTACCGTTCCGTAAGGTGGCGCACTCGCGGTACAATCGAACCTGCCGATGAGCTTTTCGCTGCCTCCGCGCGGAGCCGAGATCCTATTGCTGGCGCTTGTGTTGGGAGCGTCGGTCTATGACGTCCGGTACCGCCGCATCCCCAACTGGCTGACCGTGGGCGGAGTTTTGCTGGGTCTGGTGCTCAATTCGTTCCTTTACCCGACCGGTTCCGGTGCGGTTTTTGGATTCCAGGGGCTCTTTTTTGCCCTCAAGGGCCTGTTCCTGGCCTTTTTCGTCTACGTGCTCCTATACGCGCTGCGCGCCATGGGCGCCGGCGACGTGAAACTGATGGCCGCGGTGGGCGCCGTCGTCGGATGGGAGGACTGGTTCGGGATCTTCATCATCACCGCCCTGGTGGGCGGAATCATGTCGATTATTCTGGTGGTGGCCCGCGGGCGCCTGAAGAAGACTCTGTTTAACGTCAGCTTCATCCTCAGCGAGATGAAGAGCGGCCGGCCCGCATATTTGAAGAATGAAGAGTTGGACGTCAAGAGCAAGAAAGCGCTCGGACTGCCGCACGGCGCGGTGATCGCCGTGGGTTGTATCTTTTTCCTGGCCATCAGCGCCCATTACCGCTAGGAGGCGCCCATGCGGGCGGCATTCTTCGCAGGCAACCAGCAGTTTGAGACGGGTCCTTGTGTCGCGGTCGAGCCCGGCCCCGGCCACGTGCAGATCCGCGTCGAGTATTGCGGCATCTGTGGCACCGACCTGCACCTGTTTCATGGCGCCATGGCGCACCGCCTGACGCTGCCCCACGTCATGGGACACGAGATGTCGGGCACGATCGCCGCCACGGGTCCCGGAGTCGATGGCTGGAAGCCCGGCGACCGCGTGACGGTGCGCCCGCTCGACCCCTGCGGTGCGTGCCCCGCCTGCCGGATGGGCCACAGCCACATCTGCCACAACCTGAAGTTCATCGGCATCGACCGCCCGGGCGCCCTGCAAGGCCTGTGGAACGTCCCGGCGCACACGCTGCACCGGCTTCCGGACAGGCTCGGCCTGAGGGAAGCCGCCATGGTCGAGCCCATCGCGGTGGCCTGCCATGACGTGCGGTTGAGCGAGGTGGCCGCCGGAGAATTCGCTGCTGTCATTGGCGGCGGACCGATCGGAATCCTGATCGCCCTGGTCGCGCAGTCGCGGGGAGCCCGGGTTCTGCTCGCCGAGGTGAACGAGTTTCGCGTGCGCCTCGCCCGCGACCTGGGAATCGACGCCGTCAACCCGCGCGAGACCGATCTGGTCGCGCTAGTGAACGAGCGAACCGGCGGCGCGGGCGCGGACGCGGTGTTCGAAGTCTCCGGCTCCCAGCCGGGCGTCGAGATGATGACCAGGCTGCCGCGCACGCGCGGGCGCATGGTGGTCGTGGCCATATTCGGCGAGGCTCCCAAAGTCGACCTCTTTCGCTTCTTCTGGCGCGAGCTGAAGCTCTGCGGAGCGCGCGTCTACGAACCCGCGGACTTCGAGCAGGCCATCGAGCTCGCCGCGGGAGGCAGGCTGCCGCTCGACCGCCTGATCACCAATGTGCTCCCGCTCGAGCGCATCGAAGAAGGCATGCGCCAGATGGAGCACGGCGGCGATTGCATGAAAATTCTCATCCACTGCACGGACTGACCCTGTGAGCATCCTGGATCGATTCAAACTGAACGGAAAGACCGCTCTCGTGACCGGCGCCCGGCGCGGCATCGGCAAGGCCATGGCGATCGCGCTGGCCGAAGCGGGCGCGGATATCGTGGCCACCAGCGCCGCCATGGAGCCCGAAGGCAGCGATGTCTCGAAACAGATCGCCGCCCGCGGACGCCGCGTCTGGTGCCACGCCTGCGATCTCGCGGACCGCCAGGCCGTGTATGCCCTGATCGCCAGGGTCAAGTCCGGGTGCCCGCCCATCGACATCCTGATCAATAACGGCGGCACGATCCTGCGCAAGCCCGCCGCCGAGCACCCGGACGAATACTGGGACAAGGTGATCGAGGTCGATCTCAACGCGCAGTTTGTCCTGGCCCGCGAATTCGGCCGCGGCATGGTGGAGCGCGGGGCGGGGAAGATCGTGTTCACCGCGTCGCTGTTGAGCTTCCAGGGCGGCATCACGGTCCCCGGATACGCCGCGGCCAAGGGCGGCGTGGCCCAGCTCGCCAAGGCGCTGGCCAACGAATGGGCCGGTAAGAATGTCCAGGTGAACGCCATCGCTCCGGGCTATATCGCCACGGACAACACTGAAGCCCTGCGCGCCGACCCGGTGCGCAATCCGGCGATTCTCGCGCGCATCCCCGCCGGGCGCTGGGGCGATCCGGGGGATCTCGCGGGTGCCGTGGTGTTCCTGGCGTCCTCCGCGTCGGACTACGTGAGCGGCGAGGTCCTGACCGTCGACGGCGGCTGGATGGGCAGATAGCCCTTACGCCTTCCGCCGGCGGGAGTATCCTACTAGGAAGCCGCGGAAGGGCTGTGCATGCCAAAAAATATCGTCATTTGCTGCGATGGAACGGCCAACGAGTTCGCCGGGGACCGCACGAACGTAATCAAGCTCTACTACACGCTGGAACAAAACCCGGCGACGCAAATCGCCTTTTACCATCCCGGGCTCGGCACCATGGAGCCGGCCGGCGCACTGACCACGCCTACGCGGAAGATCACGCGCGTGCTCGGCATGGCGGTGGGCTACGGGCTTTCGCACGACATCACGGACGCCTACACGTTCCTCATGAATCACTACGAGGACGGGGACAAGGTGTACCTGTTCGGCTTCAGCCGCGGCGCCTACACGGTGCGCTGCGTGTGCTCGCTGCTTTACATGTACGGGCTGATCCATGGGGGAAACGATCCGCTGGTGCCTTATGCGGTACGAATGATGATGGGCATGGACAGGGCCGGGCGCGAGACCGATGCGGCTTATCGCGCCGCCGCGGAAAACTATTTCCGGTTGGCGAATGATTTCAAGACCACGATGTGCCGCAGCGGATGCAAACCACATTTTGTGGGAGTGTGGGACACCGTCAGCTCGGTGGGCTGGAAGGACAATCCGCTCAAGCTGCCGTACACCGCCGACAATCCGGACATCGCCATCGGCCGCCACGCCATCGCGATCGACGAAAAGCGGGCGTTCTTCCGGACAAATCGCTGGGTTCCCTCCCGCGAGCTGGAGGAGCACGGCCCCAAAGACGTGAAGCAGGTGTGGTTCGCGGGCGTGCATAGCGACGTGGGCGGCGGCTACCCGGAAAAAGAGAGCGGCCTCGCCAAGATTGCGCTGGAGTGGATGCTGGAGGAGGCCAAGGCGGCCGGACTTCTGGTCGACCCGGGACGGCAGGCGGAGATCCTGGGCCTGAGCCTCGATAGCAAGTACACCAAGCCGGATCCGGACGGCGGCATGCATGAATCCTTAAAGGGCGCGTGGAAGATTGCGGAGTTCATTCCGAAGCCTCACTACGACTGGAAGACCGGAACGACCCAGATGCAGCAGAACCGCGGCCGCAGGCGGACGATTCCGCCCGGCTCTCTGGTTCACGAATCGGTATTCCAACGGCAGAAAGGGGAATACGCCAAGATCGCGGGCATCCCGGATACCGCCAAGCCGATCGCCACCGTGCGCTATCCGGCGACTGGCGCGCAGACTGCCTAGCGGCCTACTGCCGCGGCGATGTCGCGCGCCACGCCTTCCAGGTCGCGATGCTCCACCAATTGCGCGAAGATGCCCTCCAGAGACGGGGCGTCCATCAGGTCGCGCAGGCGGTCTACGGAATCCGCCGCCATGATCTTCCCGCGGTAGATGATGATCACCTGCGCGCAGACCTTTTCGACCACCTCCAGCACGTGCGAGATGTAGAGGATCATCTTGCCGCGCCGCGCCAGCTCGTTTAGCAGGTGCTTGAAGAGCAGGGCGCTGGTCACGTCGATCCCACTCAGGGGCTCGTCCAGGATCAGGACGTCGGGGTCGTGCAAGAGCGCCGCGGAGATCAGAACGCGCTGCTTCATCCCCTTGGAGTAGGTGGAGATGGGCCCGTGGCGATGCGGGTGCAGCGAGAACAGCTCCAGCAGGTCGTTGGCTTTGCGATCGGTCTCGCGGGGCGGCATCCCGCGCAGGCAGCCGATCAGTTGCAGGTATTCGAGGCCGGTGAGGTACGAGTAGAGGATCGCCTCTTCCGGCACGTAGCCCAGGCGGCGCTTGAAGGCCACCAGGTCGTCGCGGATGTCCGCGCCGTCCAGCAGGACCTTGCCCGCGCTGGGCTCGATCAGGCCGGTGATGATCTTGACGGTGGTCGATTTTCCGGAGCCGTTCGGGCCCAGGTATCCGGTGACCTCGCCGGGGCGCACCGAAAAGCTGACGTCGTTCACCACGGGGATATTTCGATAGTATTTGGTGAGCTTCTGAATTTCGAGCATAGGGCCGTCTCCTTATCGAACCGCGATGCCGAGCGTGCGCACTACGGGGTCGGCCGGATCTTCGTAGTCGAGGACTGCTTTCGGGCCGAGCACGCGGCGTCCGTAGATTGAAAGTGCGGCCCACCCGGCGGCGGCCGCAACCAAAAACGCCAAGGCGGCGGCGGGCCGGACTTGCAGCCACGCCTCCAGGCTCGCCATGGTGCCGCTGTAAGTAGTAAAGCCGAAAACGTAGATCACCCCAAGAAAGACCAGGTTCACCTTGCCGGGGAAGTGCGCGCAGGTGAAAGGAACCTTGCGGAATCCCAGAAACATGACCTCCATCAGGATCACCGAGAGCGAGATTCCATAGGCCAGGTGGAACATGGCGGCAGGCCAGTGGAATCGCGCGAGCTCCATGGGCGCCAGCAGAACGAACAGCGGCAGCACGGCACAGACTACGATCCACTTTCGGGTAGCGGCCAGGTACGGCCAGATGCCGCCCGTCTCGGTAAGCTGAAATCCCCAGTTGGCGGCGAGCTCGGACGGGAAGTTGAAGGCCGCGCGCAATCCGGAAACCAGGATGAATGACAGGGTCAGCGGCAGCTCGAAGATTCCGGAGCGCCCCGATGCCAAAGCCATGACGGCCATGGCGGCGCCGAACCCGCCGTAGGTGGCCAGGAAGAGCCGGTGCTTCATGCTGCGCGTGATGGTCTGCGTGATGAACCGGAACACGGCCCACTCCACTGGATGCCGCAGCAGCATGCGCTGCAGGATCGCGCCGCACCAGACGCGCAGGCAGCCGGGACCGGCGGTGCCGGGCGCCGGCGCCTCCAGAATGCGCCGCGAGTGTCCGCGATATCCGGGAAGATACGTGACCAGAAAGACCAGGGCCGCGCATCCCAGGCCGCGCCAGGCGAAGGCGCCGAGATCGCGCAGCACGGCGTTGTGCGTGGCCGGCCGCAGACTCTCGTAGAAGCCGGCGAACCAGAAGCCGGGGAAATAATAAAGATACTCGGGATGGTGCGCCGCCATCCACTGCATCCGCCCCGCTGCCAGCGGGCTGAGAAACAACAACATCACCAGCACGGCCATGAGCAGGGTCTGGAGGAAAACCGAGACGCGACGGTACAGGTTGCCGCGCAGGAGGGTCACCAGCACACCCTGCACGGACGCCAGGGCGAGCGCCGAAAAGAGTCCGCCGGCGGCAACCGAAAGGAGATGGGAGGTCAGGTTCGAGATCAGGCCGGGCCTGGCGTCGATGCCGGGCCAGAAGAGCACGCCGAAGAAGTTTACATCCACCAGGAACATGCCCAGGAACAGCGACAGGGCGGCGGTTTTTGCCAGAAAGATCGTCGAGAGCCGCAGGGGCTGCGGTGTCAGCACCTGGTAGTCGCGCTTATCGGGAAACAGGGCGTCCCACTCGAACACCATGATGAATCCCATGACGATCATGGAAAAGGAAATGAACAGATAACGCACGGCCACCAGGTTCCAGCCGGTGAACGTGAGCGGCCGAAACAGCAGCACGAAGAATGCCTCCGGGGCAGCCAGAATTCCGAGCGTCTGAATCACGCCGGCCTCGGGCTCGCCCTGCGGCGAGAGCGATTCCTTGTCGAAGAACCGTCCAAAGAAGTGCCTCACCAGCGCGGGGAAGATCCGTACCGGCCGATCGTTTTCCATACCCGATTCGACACCGTGCCGTTGCGGATTGTTTCACACAAACACCTCCGATTCGCGTGTGCTATTCTGGCTGAACCCCCCACTCAGAGGTTAAACACCATCATGGCTAGCCCTGCGTCTACCCTCGGTTTCGGCGAGGTGCTCAAAACGCCCGCCGTGAAGCGCCTGTGGATCGCCCAACTGGTCAGCGTTTTCGGGGACTTCCTGGCGGTCTTCGCGGTTTTCAGCGTTGTGACGTTCCAGCTTCATGGGACGCCCACAGAGGTCACCATGATCCTGGTCGCGTTTCTGACGCCGCTCGCGCTGATCAGTCCGATCGCCGGCGTATTTGTCGACAAGTGGAACGTGAAGTGGACCATGATCGCCAGCGATGTAATCCGCGGGATGCTCATTGTGGTGCTGCTGTTTCTGCGCGACCTGTATTCGATCTACGCCGTCTTCTTCGTGCTGGCCACGGTGTCGGCGTTCTTCATTCCGGCGCAATCGGTGGCCCTGCGAACGTTGGCTCCGCCTGGCGGACTGCTGGCCGCCAACGCGCTCATGCAGCAGGCGGCGCAGGGCTCGATGATCGTGGCGCCGGCAATCGCCGGTTTGCTGGTGGAAGCCCTGGGCGCCAACGTGTGCTTCGGGTTCGACATCCTGAGCTTCTTCGTTTCGGCCGGCCTGGTCTATACGCTGACCATCAAGCGCGAAGGTCCGCCCTCGGCCGCCTCGTCGGTGATCGAATCGCTGATGCAGGGTTTCCGCTTCATTTTCGGGCACGCCGCGATTTCGTTCGTCATGCTCGCCATGGCGTCGGGGATGTTCGCGGTTCGATGTTTCGGCGGACTGCTGTCGGTTTACGTGCGGGACGTGCTGCTGATGCAGTCGGCCGCATTCGGCGTGCTCAACTCGCTGACCGGCGTGGGCATGATCGCCGGCGGGCAACTTGTGCGGCGCATCTCGGGGCGCAACTCGCCGCAGCACATGGTCATCTACGGCCTGGCGGGCATGGGCCTGGCGGTTTTCATCACCGCGCTCTTCGGTCACGTGAGCACGACCGCCCTGGGGATGCTGGGACTGGGATTCTGCGCCGCGTTTCTGATGATCACGTGCCAGACCCTGCTTCAGCAGGAGACGCCGCCCGCGCTGCTCGGCCGCGTGAGCAGCAGCCTGATGTCGCTGCTCGCATTCGCCCAGGTGCTGGCACTGCTCGGCGCGGGGCCGGTGGCGCAGACCGCTGGCATCCGCAACCTGTTCTTTGGAAGTGCGGCGATGCTGGCGGCCATCGGCATGATCGGGCTCTGGAAGCTGCGCGCGCCGCAGCCGGCGTGACGCCTACTGGTTGAACTCGAACCGGCTGGGATCGGTGCCGACCTTGCGAATCGCGGACAGTGTGAAGTTAGTCCGGTTGTGGACCACGATGTTCGGGCTGCGCATGGCGGCGGCGGCCCGTGCGTCCCAGCCCTGCGGCAGGAACGGCCGCATGGCGCTATCGACCAGCAGAAGGTCGGCATCGCGGCAGCCGGCGGAGATGGCGCTCGGGTGGCCTTCGAATACCCACACCGCGTGGCCGATGTAGGAGAGGCCGACCAGCATACCGAGGAAGGGAATGGCCTTGCCGACCTCCTCGATTCCGCTCACGCCTTCGGGCCCGGTATCGAAGACGGTAAATGCGATGGCGGCGACGTTGCGCTGCGCCGTATCGGGCACGATCTTCTTCATGCCCTCCGCCATTTTCTTGAGCTCCGCGGTTTGAGCCAGCCGCGGCATCACCATCAGTGTGCGGTCGGGTTTGACGATCACCAACCCTTCGCCCTCGGCCTTGCCGGCGGCGGTGCGGCGCACGGTGGCGAAGTACTCGTCCAGGCCCGCGTGTTCGCCAACCTCCGGCATGTGCACTCCCGCCGGTTTGGCCTGGTTCCGGGGGTGAGACACGCCTTTGGCATCTACCCAGTCGGAGAAATCCGGCTTGCTGGAGAGGCTGATGGGCAGTTTGAGCGCTGTGATGCGCTGGATCACGTGCTTCGCCGTGGCCGTGGCCTCGCTGCCCGCGGACTCGCGATGATACCAGACTTGGCCATTGCTTTCTTTGGCTCGCGCCAGTGCGGCATCGAGTTCCGGCAGCGTTGCAGGCTGCCCCTCCAGGAGGATGTTACCGTTGGCGAGAACGGTGACTCTCAAAGGCATTCGATTGAGTGTAGCGGATATCATGGGGTGATGCCGGTGACACTGAAACAGGTTGACGAGGCCCGCCGCAACATCGGCGGCGCCGCGCTGCGCACGCCGCTGGTGCCGCTGAATGCGGAGACCGCGTGCGCCGCGGTGCACCTGAAGCTCGAAAACCTACAGCCGATCGGATCCTTCAAAATCCGCGGCGCCGCCAACGTGATGGCGCGGACCCCGCGCGAGCGCCTGGCGCGCGGAGTACTTACGGCTTCGGCGGGCAACATGGCGCAGGGCGTGGCCTTTTGCGCGCGGCGGCTGGGCATCCCGGCCACGGTGGTCTCCCCCGATACGGCTCCGGCCACCAAGATCCGCGCCGTCGAACGCTTGGGCGGCCGCGTCATCCTGGCGCCGTTCGCCGAGTGGTGGCGCACCTTCGAGACGCGCACGTACACCGGTGTCGACGCCACCTTCATTCACGCGTTCGACGATCCCGACGTGATGGCCGGCAATGGCACCATCGCGCTCGAGCTGCTGGAGGACCTGCCAGCCTTCGATGCGGTCGTGATCCCGTGGGGCGGCGGCGGGCTGAGCTGCGGGATAGCCGCCGTGCTGCGCGCGCTCGCCCCTGCGATCAGGATCTATGCCGCGGAGATCGAGACCGCGGCGCCGCTGGCGGCCTCGCTGGCCGCCGGAGAGCCGCGGACCGTGGATTACACGCCGTCGTTCGTGGACGGCATCGGCAGCAGGGTGGTCTTTGCGAGCATGTTCGAGCATGCGCGCCGGCTTCTGGACGGCTCGATTGTGGTCACGCTGGACGAAGCCGCGGCCGCGATGAAGCTGGCGGCCGAGCGCAACCGCATCATCGTGGAGGGAGCGTCGGCCTGCGCCATCGCTGCGGCCATCAGCGGCCGGGCCGGGGCAGGGAAGGTGGTGGCGCTGGTTTCCGGCGGCAACATCGACCTGGAGAAATTCAGTGCGCTGCTGGGGCAGGTTGCCGATTTGCCGCAACCCTCCGCCGTGACGTAGCGTAATCAGCAGGTATGAAGCTCGCAAGTGTTGTGTGCCTGCTTGCGGCGGTTCTCGCCGCGCAGGCGCCAATCCGGGTGAACGTCAATCTGGTCAACGTCGGTTTCAGCGTGCGCGACGAGCGCGGAAACCTGGTCACCAGCCTCAACCAGCAGGATTTTGAAGTGCTTGAAGACGGAGTCGCGCAGCACATCGCCTTCTTCGCGCGCAGCACCGACGTGCCGCTCAATCTCGGGCTGGTGATGGACGTGAGCGGCAGCCAGCAGAGCTTCATCAAGCCGCACCACAAGGACTTGCAAGCCTTCCTCAAGACCGTTCTCGGCCCGCAGGACAAGGCCTTCCTGGTCGCATTTGCCAACCGCATCGTGCTGGTGAGCGATTACACGGGTTCGGGGAGGGAGCTGGTGGAGGCACTGGGCGGGTTCGAGCACGAGAGGAACCGCTTCGACTATCCGATTGTCGGGCCCAGCGAACTGCGCATTCTGGGCACCGCGTTCTACGACGCGATTTATTACTGCTCCACCCAGATGATGCAGAACATCGACCGCGGCCGGCGCGCCCTGATCGTTTTCAGCGACGGTGAAGACAATTCCAGCGCCCATCACATGCTGGACGCGATCGAGGCGGCACAGGCGAACGACGTGCTGCTTTTTACGATCCGCTACACGGAGGTGCGCAACGGCCGGCTGAACGCGCGGAACAAATACGGCACCTCGGTGATGGAGCGGCTGGCGCGCGAGACCGGCGGCGCGAATTTCGACGGCCAGGGCAAGGGACTGGTGGACGGGTTCAAGGAAATCGGCGAGCAGTTGCGTTCCTCTTACGAGCTGGGTTATCACACCTCCAATCCGCCGGGCGACCGGACGTTCCACAAGATCGCCATTCGCTGCCGCCAGCCGGGGCTTATCGTACGGGCCAAGACCGGCTACTACGCGCGCTAGGCTTTTGCCAGTTCGTGTCGGTCAACGTACCACTCGCTTACGCTCATGGCTCGGATCGGAGCAGCGACCATTAATTTCCGTTCACCCCGCGACATCGCCGCCGGGGCCGGGTTCATCAGAGCGACTGCGCCGAGCCACACCCCGCCGCGAATCAGGGGCCGGCGGGCAAATTACCAAGTCGACCCCAATGAGGACAGGCGCGCTGTCTCGGAGGATTGATTCGCGCGCCTGCCCGCCCTCCCTCGGGCCCGCGATAGAATCAAGAGCGATATGAAACCGAAGGCCGATCTTACTTCGGCCGAGACCGTCGCTTCCAACAGCCTTGCCGGCGGCGCCGCGCCGGAGATCTCGCGCGTCACCAGCGTCTCCGAAGACGAGGGCCGCTTCCTTCCGGGCACGCTTCTCGGCGGCCGCTACCGCATTCTCGCGCTTCTGGGCCGCGGCGGCATGGGCGAAGTCTACCGCGCGATGGACCTGACGCTCGGCCAATCGGTCGCGCTGAAGTTCCTGCCCGAAGAGGCCACGCGCAACCAGCGCCTGCTCGAGCGCTTCCATGGCGAAGTGCGCGTGGCGCGGCTGGTCTCGCATCCCAACGTCTGCCGGGTTTACGACATCGGCGAGATCGAAGGCATGCCCTTCATCTCCATGGAGTACGTGGATGGCGAAGACCTGGCCTCGCTGCTCATGCGCATCGGCCGCCTTCCCGCCGACAAAGCCGTCGATACCGCGCGCCGCCTCTGTGCCGGGCTCGCCGCCGCTCACGACCGCGGCGTGATCCACCGCGACCTCAAGCCGCAGAACATCATGATGAACAAGCGCGGCGAAGTGGTCATCATGGACTTCGGGCTGGCGGCCATCGCCGGCGAACTCACCGGAGCGGAAGCGCGCAACGGCACGCCGGCCTACATGTCGCCGGAGCAACTGAAAGGGGCCGGCGTCACCGCCAAAAGCGATATCTACGCGCTCGGGCTGGTCCTGTACGAGTTGTTCACCGGCAAGCGCCCTTACGACGCGCAGTCGATGCAGCAGCTTCTCGATCTGCAGGAAGCCGCGCAACTCACCAGCATGACCTCGGTAGCCGCGGATATCGACCCGGCGGTGGAGAAGATCATTCGCCGCTGCCTGGATCCGGATCCGTCGAAGCGGCCATTGAGCGCGTTGAGCGTGCTTGCCGCGCTTCCCGGGGGTGATCCACTGGCAGCCGCGCTGGCCGCGGGCGAGACGCCGTCGCCCGAGATGGTGGCGGCGGCGGGAACAGTCGAAGGGATGCCGCGCCGCCACTCGGTGCCGTGCCTCGCCCTGGTGGCGATTCTGCTCTTTGTGACGATTCCCGAACGCCAGGTGCGGACGGCGATGGTGCATGGCGGCCTGGAACAACCGCCCGATGTGCTGGCTCACCAGGCCCGACAGGTCGCTGCGGACTTCGGGTATGCGGCCCGGCCGGCTGACAGCGCCGTCTGGCTCGAACACCGCGGCGGGCTCCTCAGCTATCTCCATCATCTTCCGGCGCCGCATCGCTGGGACGAGTGGCTATCGTGGGAGCCTGCGATTCGCGCCGCCTATCGGGAAAGCCCGCAGCCGCTGTCGGCGCAGCCATCCGGCCTCGTCGATCTCGAGAGTCCGCCACCTATCGTGCCCGGGATGGTTCATGCCTTTGTCGACGGCAACGGACGCCTGCTGGAGTTCGGGGCGATCCCGGCCGACGCTCAGCCCGATCTGGCGCCGGCAGTTTCGCCGGAGTCGGTTCTGCGCGCGTTCCGTCTCGACCCGGCTGCGTTTACGGAAACCGCTCCGGCCCACGGGGTACCTTCCGCGCCCTTCGATCAGTGGCGCGCGTGGAAAGGGCCGCACCCGCATCTGCCGGGCGTAGAGCTGAGCGTGGAAGCAGCGTGGTGGAAGGGCCGGATCGTCAAGGCTCAGGTGTATTACCCGTTTCAGAAGCCGCAGGGAAATGCCGGCGCGGCGGCCGGCACGCGATTTCGCGACATCTGGATTCCGGCGATGGTCGCGCTCGCGGTATTGTTCGTGGTACTGATGGCGCGCCGCAACTGGATGCGGCAGCGCGCCGACCGTGCCGGGGCGTTTCATATCGCGCTCGCCAGTTTCCTGCTGCAGGCCGTCGCATGGGCCGGCCGCTTCCATCCGGTGGCCAGCAGCGACGTGCTCGATCTGTTCACGGGTGCGGTGGCGGAGTGGCTGCTGGGCGCCGCCATCCTGTGGTTCGCCTACCTGGCCCTGGAGCCCGAAGTCCGCGCCCGGTGGCCGCACTCGATCGTCACGTGGAACCGCGTGCTGGCGGGCAAGTGGCTGGATGCCCAGGTGGGCTCCCATATTCTGATCGGCGCGGCGGTGGGCTCGGCTAGCTGGGTGTTCTTCAAGGCGGTGACCATCTTCTTTTTCAAGACCAACGAGCCGAACAACTGGGACGTCTCGCTGGGATATTTGCTGGGTGCCCGCCATTGGATTGGCGCTCATGCCAACAACGCCAACAATGCGCTCGGCACCGGGATTTTCGTCTTCCTGACGATCTTCGGCATGCGGCAACTGTTGCGCAACCCGATTCTGGCCGCGCTGGCTGCCGCCGCGATCTTCGCACTCGCCCAGGGAGAAGTGACTGGACCCGGCTGGTGGCTGATCGGACTGCTTTACGGGTCGGTGATTGCGGGATTGATCTTCGTGCTGCTGCGTTGCGGATTGCTGGCGACGATTTCGGCCGTGTTCTTTCTGGACGCGATCAACGGGATGGCCCTCGGTACCGATTGGAATGCCTGGTATGTGCCTGCCAGTCTGGCCACGCTGCTGCTGCTGATCGGGATCGCGACATTTGCCTTCTGGCGGTCTCTCGGAGGCCGCGAACTGATCGAAACCGGGTAGCGCCGGTATGATATGCTGCCCCCATCAGAGGGACAGCACAAATGGAACGAAAGAAGGCGTCCGACTATCCGCAGGAACTGCTCAATCTTTTCGATAAATACGTGCACGGCGATATCGACCGGCGCGCATTTCTCGATGGCGCCCAGCGCTTTGCTACCGCGGCCTTCAGCGCCGCCGCCATCTTCGAGAGCCTGCGCCCGAATTACGCCTGGGCGCAGCAGGTGGCCAAGGACGATTCGCGGATACAGGCCGGGTATCTGAACATCGATTCTCCTCAAGGCAACGGCACGATCCGGTGTTATGGAGCGCGGCCCGCCGGCGAGGGCAAACTCCCGGGCGTCCTGGTGATTCACGAAAACCGTGGCTTGAACCCGTACATCGAAGACGTGGCCCGACGGCTGGCGGTGGCCGGTTTCGACGCGGCGGCTCCGGACGGCCTCACCAGTGTCGGCGGCTATCCGGGCGACGACGAAAAGGGCGGGGCACTGTTCGCCAAGGTGGACCGCGCCAAGATGACGGAGGATTTCATCGCGGTGGCCCGGTTTTTGAAGGCGCATCCGGCATGCACCGGGAAGATCGGCGTGGTGGGCTTCTGCTTCGGAGGCGGCATCGCCAACACGCTGGCCGTGCGTTTGGGTGCCGACCTCAGCGCCGCAGTGCCGTTCTATGGCGGACAGCCTCCCGCCGCAGAGGTGGCAAAGATCAAGGCGCCGCTCCTGATTCACTATGCCGGCCTGGACACGCGGGTCAACGCCGGCTGGCCGGCTTACGAGGAGGCGCTCAAGGCCAATCACGTCCGGTACACGGCCTACATCTACGAGGGCGCGAATCACGGGTTCCACAACGACACTACGCCGCGATATGACGAAAAGGCCGCGAAGCTGGCGTGGCAGAGGACGCTCGATTTCTTCAACCAGAACCTGAAGTAACGCGACCTCTTGCGCCGCGCGCGCGCGCCTAGTATCGTCAGGGAGTGACCATTTCCAGACGATCCGTTCTCGCCGCTTTGTCCGCGGCCGCCGCGCAGGCCCAGCGCCAACGCACGTTTCCGAACTGGAAGCCCCGGCTCGGAGTATTGTGCCAGTACTCCGAGGCCAACCTCGACTTCGTCAAGGCAGAAGGCTTCACCAGCATGCAATTGCGTCTCGACCCGAACCGGCTCGATGATGCCGCCATCTCGGCTATCAAGGACCGAATCCAGAAGTCCGGCCTTTATGTTTCGTCGCTGGCCGTCGACGGCAACCACATCGATCCGGATCCCGCCGCGCGCGAACGGCAGAACCAGTACACGATCAAGTGTCTGGAACTCTGCGGGAAACTGGGCATTCCCAACATCGGCGGGCAGAGCGGCACGATCAAGGGCCGTCCGTTGCAGGAACAGGTGGATGAAATCGTACGCGTCTACACGGAGAAGTATTTCCCGCTTTGCGAGAAATACAAGGTCCGGATTCTCTGGGAGCCGTATGCCGGCGGTCCCAATATCGGAACGGGCCCGGTCGGTTGGGAAGCGCTGTTCAAGGCGTTCAAGGACAGCCCGCATGTGGGCCTGCAATTCGACCCTTCGCACCTGGTCTGGCAGTTCATGGACCCGGTTGCCGCCGCGCGCGAGTACGCCGACAAGATCTACGATGTCCATCTGAAGGACACGGAGATCCTGTGGCACGTACTGCGCCGGACCGGCATCAATCCGCTGAACAACGCGCGCTGGTGGCGCTTCCGGATACCGGGACAGGGGTCGGTGGATTGGAAGGGCTTCTTCAGCGTACTGTCGGACGTGGGCTACGCCGGCGCCATGAACATAGAGAACGAGGACGAATTTTACTATCCCGCTTACAACCAGGGTAACTTTACCGAGCAGTATAAGCGGGGATTCCGCCTGGCGCACGAGTTTCTCAAGACGATGGTTCCGCCGGTGGCATAGAGCGCCGGAGCTCTATAGAAGTAACAGTACTTCCCAGTACTTGCATCGCAATTTTGCCCTAAGTGTTGTAAATCCACGGGTAACTCTTGTATACTCCAACAACCACTCACTGGAGGGTGAAGAGTTACAGATGCTAGTTTCCTCGTTTCGAAAGATAGCTGTCTCCAATCTGATCCTTGCGGGTTGTCTCTCCGCAGCGACCCTGTGCGTGAACCCGCAGGGCAGCGGCGGATGCATGAAGTCGATCGGCGCCGCGGTGAACGCAGCCAAGGCGGGCGACACCGTCGCCGTCGCCGCCGGCACGTATTCCGAGAGCGTCACGATCGGCAAGCCGGTCTCCCTGATCGGCGCAGATCCGGCGAAGACCATCATCGAGGCCACCGGGCTGCCCAACGGCATCAACGTGGACGGTCTGAACAACAGCAGCCTGGCCGGCGTATTCATCTCGGGCTTTACCGTGCAGAACGCCAAGTACGAAGGCATCGTGGTGACGAATGCCTCGGCCGTGACGATCTCCGGCAACATCGTCACCGGAAACAATAAGGGTCTGACATTCGGCGCACAGGGCCCGAGTTGCCCCGGCGCGCCGTCGTGGGAGACCGCCGAAGACTTCGATTGCGGCGAAGCCGTGCATTTCTCGGGCGTGCACCACTCTGCGGTCATCAACAACACGATCCAGGGCAACGCTGGCGGCATTCTGCTCAGCGACGAGACCGGGGCCACTCACGACAATCTGATCACCGGAAATATCGTGACCAACAACCCGTCGGATTGCGGCATCACGCTGGCTTCGCACCCGCCCGCGCCCGGGGCTTCCTCGACCGATCCTTACGGCGTCTACAGCAACTTTATTGTGGCAAACCAGTCGACGCAGAACGGACTCAAGGGCGAAGGCGCCGGCGTCGGCCTTTTCGCGCCCAGTCCCGGCACCAAGACATACGGCAACCTGGTGGTCAACAACACGCTGACCGGGAACGACCTGCCCGGGATCGCGGTTCACGGGCACGCGCCGAACCAGGTGCTGGATGGTCATGTTTTCATCGGCAACACGATCAGCGGCAACGGTCCGGATACCGACGATGCCGCCACGCCCGGAACCGCGGGCATCATGTTTTTCAGCGTGTCGCCTGTTGCCGGAACGGTGATCGCGCAGAACACCTTCTCGAACCAGGACATCGCGGTAACGTGGAGCGCCCCCGGCGAAGGCAAGGTGCTGCGCAACAGCCTGGGCGGTAAGGCGGGCGTTTACAACCTCGGCCCGGGCACGGTGAGCGCCGAAGGCGATTGGTGGGGCTGCGGCACCGATCCCACGAGCAACATCGCCTTCCTGGCGGGCTGTAGCGTCATTCGCGGAGTGGTCACGGCGACGACGTGGCTGACGACCGCGCCGAAATAGATCCAGGTAAAAAGGGACGGACGGCAAGAACCGGCCATCCGTCCCCAATATTCAGAAGTTGTAGTAGATCGCGAACTGGAAGACGCGCGGGCCGCCTGGGCCCGTGCTCGTGATCTTGCCGAAGGTGGTGGACGTCGCGGTCTGATCGCCGATCGCGAAGGTGGGATGGTTGAAGAGATTCCGGGCGTCCATGCGGAGCTGGATGTTGTTCCGCTCGGTGATGTGGATGAACTTGCTGGCTCCGAAATCGAAGGTGGTGTCCCACGGACCGTCGAAGACGCGCCGTCCCAGAGTGCCGATGGTGCCGGCGGGGGGCATGAAGAACGCCTGGCCGGTGAAGGCCGCCGAGCCGTCCGGAGCCACCGCGCGGCCATCCGTGCCGATGGCCGAAGCCGCGAAGAAGTACGGGCCGTTGCCGGTCATGCGGAACTGGAAGAGCTGGCGGAGCTGATCCATGGTCAGCGTGCTGTCCATGGTGTTGCCCTGGTTGGATTGCATGTTGCTTTGCCGGTTGAACGTGCCGCGTCCCGAGTACACGCTGAAGTCCTGGCCGGACTGCCGGTTGAAGATGCCCGTGATCTGCCAGCCGGACAGCACGTACTTGTTGAGCGGCTTCCACCCGACCCTGTGGCCGTCGCCGATCGGCAGGCGGTAAACGTAGCTGAATTTCATCACGTGGGTGAGGTCGAAGGGCGCGCGGGCGCGCTCCAGGCCGGGATTGTTGTTGTCCATCAGCGGCTCATAACGGCCCTGGTTGTTGTTGTCCACGCCGCTCACCGCGTCGCTCATCACTTTCGAGTAAGTGTAGTTGCCGAACAGCGTCAGGCCATGATGGTCGCGCGTGCGCACGTCGATTTGCAAGCCGTTGTAGGACGAATTGGAATAGTTGGTCATCATGCGCAGGCTGGCGGCGTAGGGATTCGGGAAAAAGTTCACCGGACCGTTGGCCTTGGTCGATTGGTAGGTCCACGCCAGGTCGGCGACGGCGCCCTGCTGAATCATCGTGCGGTTGGTGGAATTGGTCAAGCTGCCGCCGCTGGGCATGGTCGGGAAGACGGTGAGCACCTGGCTGCCTTTGATGTTCGCGTTGTAGCTCGGGTCGAACACGCCGGTCGCTGCCTGAGCGAGGAAGCCGTTGCTCTGCGCCCGCTGAAAATCGGCGAGGAAGCCGCTGGCGTTAATATTGATCTGGTTGTAATCCAGCGCGCGGAACAGCTTTGTCCCGTGATTGCCGACGTAGCGGACATCCACCACGAAGCCCTTCAAGTCCTGCTCGATGCCGATGTTCCACTGCTGCACGTAGGGCGAGCGCAGGTTCGGATCGGGAATGGAGAAGTTGCTGGTCGGGCTGAGATTGTAATTGTCCAGGAATGTGCGCGGAACCTGGAAGGTGGGAGTGGTGATGGCCGGCAGCCCGTTGCGCACCAGCGATGCCAGTGCCGTGGGATTGGTCACGGTCTGCGAGAGACCGGCGTTGGTGCCCACGTTACCAGAAATGGCGACCAGGTATTCGTCGTTGACGAAGTTGATGCTGTATCCGCCGCGCACCGCGGTCTTGCCGTTGCCGAACACGTCCCAGGCGAGGCCCAGGTTGGGCGCGAAGTTGTTGCGGTCGGGATTGTACAGGGGCGCGCCCGAGCCGGAAGCGAAGTTCAGCGTGCTGTTGGAAAGCAGGGTGGCGATCGGGTTGTTGTTGACGAGCTGCGGCAGGAGCGCGAGCCCGTTCTGCTCCTTCACGGGTGTGAAGTATTCGTAGCGCAGACCGAGGTTCAGGGTCAGACGGCGTTCGACTCTCCAGTTGTCCTGCACGTAGCCGGAGTGGTCGTCCACCATCCAGTTGCGCTGGTTGGTGGCGCCGTTGACAAAGCCGCTGGTCCGGCTTGTGACGTTGTAGGTTTGGGTGTACGAGGAAACATAGCCTACCAGGTTGGCGAGCAGGTTGTTGGCGGCCGTGATGTCGCTCGAGGCGGCTCCGGGCAGTTGCGCGGTGCTCAGACCGTTCGGATTGATGGAGCTGATGCCGAGAGTGTAGGTGGGAGTGATGCCGGCGTCGTTGTAGGGCTGCGTGTACGCCCGCTGCAACTGGTAGCCGAACTGGATATTGTGCTTGCCGCGCGTGTAACTGGCGTTGTCGGCGAAGTTGTAGGTGTTGGTGAAACGTCCCTGCGCGCGGAACGTGTTCACCGGGTTGGCGAAGACCAGCCCGCCGTAGAGCGCGGTGCCGAAGTTTTCGTTGGTGAGGAACAGTGCCGGGGCGAAGTCGAAGCCGAAACGAACTTCGTTGGTCAGGTTCGGCTTGGGAACCGTACGCCAGACGGTGGAGAGGAGCTTCACCTTGTCGTTGTTGCTGACGTTCGGGATGGTGGCGAAGTTGGTGGCCAGGTCCGGGCGGTCCAGCAGGTCGGTGTTGTAAGCGAAGGTCACCGAGATGCTGTTCTTCGGCGACATCACGTAATCGCCCTTGCCAGTGACGTTGTTGCGAATGCGGTTGTTGCGGATATTGAACGCGTAACCGGCGGTGTTGCGCAGCGCGCTCAAGGACGTGCTGTCGCCGGTGGTGGTCGTATTGATCGCGCCCGGGGGCGGGATCTGCTTGATCAGCCCGGCAATGGTCGGGTCCGGCGTCAAGCCCGTCACCTGGTACAGGTTCACCTTCTGTAGGGCGCCGCTGGCATTGGGATAGGTGAAGATACCGTTGGCGGCGTCCGCCGTCAGGATGGTACGCGTGGCCGGCGACTGGGTATGCTGCCGGAAGGCCTCGTAATTTGCATAGAAGAACAGCTTATCCCGCTTGATCGGTCCGCCGATCTTGCCGCCGAGCTGGTTCACATTCAGGAATGAGCGCGCGACGCCGCTCTGGTTGTTG